>NZ_CP123907.1:2100000-2386360 GCF_033783015.1 Corynebacterium sp. 21KM1197
CCAATAAGGTCAATCAGTTGGCGCACTCCGCGTTTTTCCGCGACGCGGACGGCGTGCGTGATCTCATGCGCAAGCACGCGGCGTCATTAGCCCCCAAGTTCGATCGTGTGCTGGGGATTCTTCAGGAGCGCTTGGGCACGTATGATGTAGCGCGTTGGACTTCTCCGCAGGGCGGCTACTTCATTTCCCTGGACGTGCTTGATGGCACCGCCGCGCGCGTGGTGGAATTGGCGCGCGAAGCGGGCATTGCGCTCACGGGCGCGGGATCGTCGTTCCCGCTGCACCAGGATCCCAATGACCGCAACATTCGCCTGGCTCCCTCCCTCCCCCCGGTGGAGGAGGTCGCGGAGGCGATGGACGGCGTGGCAACCTGTGTGCTGCTGGCCGCCGTGGAGAAGTTGGGTGAGTAGTAAGCAAGCACAAGACGGCAGAGGAAGGAGCACGACGGGACAGTGAATAGATCTGAGACGGAATACTGGCTCGATGATTTCATGCCCGCCAAGTTGAGTGTTCACCCTGCCGGTGGTGTGCACATTGGTGTCGCGGAGTTCGGCGGCCAGGCCATCGCCTGCACCACGAACTTCGCGCGAGTGGACACCGGTTTGCAGGTGGACGGGGAAAGCACGCCCACGGACGTGCGCAGCGAGCTTTTCACCGTCATTGACGGCTCGGTGGTTCCCGCCGTGCGCGTGCTGGGCAACTCCGTGGATGTGCTGCGCAAGAATGCCTCCGTGCTACCCGCGGAACCGGGCACCATGCTGCCCGATCTGGCTCACCGCTCCGGGATATTGGTGGATCAGTTTGGCTTCGACTCCGGCATTTCCATCCTGCACGGCCTACTCGTGCCCCCCTTCATGTGGGGCGGGCCGGTTCCGCAGTTCACGGAGGAGGCGGGCGACGTCCACGGGGAGGGCGTGACCCCCGGTGCCGGGCGGCTCACCGTCATGCTGCAACTCATCATGCTGACCGACGAGGAGCGCGAGCGCATCATGCGCGAGGGCATGATGCGCTTCCTCAGCGAGGTCCAGGCCGAGCAAATCCCGGTGCATAACTGGCGTCGATAGCACGCAGGTAGGCTGTGGGGCGTGTCGCTTTACCGGAAGTATCGCCCCGCCTCCTTTGCCGAGGTCGTAGGCCAGGAACAGGTCACCAGGCCGCTATCCGCCGCTCTCGATTCCGGGCGGATCAATCACGCCTACCTGTTCTCCGGGCCGCGCGGCTGCGGCAAGACCTCCTCCGCGCGTATTCTGGCGCGCTCCCTCAACTGCGTGCACGGCCCCACCTCCACGCCGTGCGGTGAGTGCGCGTCCTGCCGCTCGCTGGCCCCCGGTGGCCCCGGCAACCTCGACGTCACGGAACTCGACGCCGCCAGCCACAACGGCGTGGAGGACATGCGCGAGTTGCGCGACCGCGCCTACTACGCCCCGGCGGATTCCCGGTACCGGGTGTTCATCATTGATGAGGCCCACATGATCTCCAACGCGGGCTCTAATGCCCTGCTCAAGATCGTGGAGGAGCCCCCGGAGCACCTCATCTTCATCTTTGCCACCACGGAGCCGGAAAAGGTCATCGGCACCATTCGCTCGCGCACGCACCACTACCCCTTCCGCCTGCTCACCCCGCAGGCCATGAAGGGCCTGCTGGCGCGCACGGTAGAGTCCGAGGGCATGTCCGTGGAGGATTCCGTCTACCCCCTCGTGATCCGCGCCGGCGGGGGCAGCCCCCGCGATTCCCTCTCCATTCTGGATCAGTTGCTCGCCGGTGCCGGGCCGCAGGGGCTGACCTACCAGGAGGCCCTGCCGCTGCTCGGGGTCACCGACCTTTCGCTTCTCGACGCCACCGTGGAGGCCCTGGCGGAGGGCGATAAGCCCCGGCTTTTTAACACCATCGACGAGGTGATCGAGACCGGCATCGAGCCCCGCAGGTTCGTCACCGATCTGCTCGACCGCCTGCGTGACCTCATGGTGCTCGAAGCCGTGCCGGAGGCCCTAGAGATGGGTTTGGTGGACGCCCCCACTGACCGCGCCGAGGTGCTGCGCGCCCAGGCCGCCCGCTTCACCGGCCCCCACATCACCCGCCTGGCCGATCAGGTCAATAGCAGAATCACCGACCTGCGCGGGGCCACCTCCCCTCGCCTCCTCCTGGAGATCCTGGCCGCGCACCTCCTGCTACCCGCAGAACAACCCCCCGCGCCCCTGGCCGCCTCCCCGCAGCACGCGGCCAAGGCGGCGGCGCAGGCGGCCACCGCCCCCGTGCCGGAGGGGAATCAGGCAAACAACAAGATCACCGGGGCGGGAGGGCGCGTGTACGAGCGCCCCTCCCAGCGCGCGGCACGGCAGCAGCAACAGCCTCCGCAGGAACCACCCGCACAGCCAAAAACCCAAGAGCCCGAGCCCACTACCGCGCCCGCGCCCGCTTCTGCGCCCAAGCCGCAGGAGCAACCCGCCTCCGCCCTCGATACGATCCGGCGCGAATGGGCACGGCTGCGCGAATCCATCGGCGCCCGCAACCGGGTGGCGCAGATCATGCTCACCGAGGCCTCTGTGCTGGGAATCCGCGAGGATACCCTCGTGCTCGGGCACAACACGGGAGCGCTGGCCGCCCGAATTAACGCGGATAAGAACAACAAGGACATCGCGGACGCCGTGACCAAGGTAGCGGGCCGTCCGCTCAAGGTGCACTGCGTGGTGGGCACCGACCCCTCCGCCCAGGGCTTCGAGGCCGCACCCGTAAAGCAAAAACCGTGGAACCCCACGGACAGGGCAGCCAAGACCGCCAAACCCACCGACGCCAAGGAAACCAGGGAACCCAGTAAGCCCAAGGAACCCACCGCCCCTGAGGAGCCCGCCAGATCGGCCCCCGTGTGGGGCAAGCCCGCCGCCCTCGGGGGCAAGAACGAGGAGCCACAACCCCCCGCGCCCCAGGCGGCTCCCCCCGCTGCGGCCACCCCGCCCAGGATCACGGTGCCCACCGGCGCGCGCAGGCGCCCCGACCCCGTGGACGAGGTACCCCTACCTCCCGAGCCGGATGATGCCTATGCTCCCCCGGAGGATATTCCCCCGCCCCCGGAACCGCAGCGACCGCCCAGCGCCCCGCCTGCTCAGCGCCCACAACCACCCCAGCCACCCCAACTGCCTCAGCAGTCCTCCCCTCCTGCCTCGGAGGAGCCCGAGGAATCGGAGGAGGAGGAAATGCTCCGCGCTGCCGCCAGCGAGCCGGGCAGCCGGGATCGTCGTGACGCTATGACCGTGGTGATGGAACTCCTCTCCGAGGAATTGGGGGCCAAGCCGCTCTAAGCGCGCGATAGGTACACTCGGAACCCGGAAATAATAGCGATGAAGTGAAAGGCATAAGCCCATGTCTCAGCCCGATATGCAGGCCATTCTCCAGCAGGCACAGGAGATGCAACTGCAACTCCAGCAGGCGCAAAAGGAGATCCTGGCCACCGACGTCTCCGGTACCGCCGGTAACGGCCTGGTCACCATCACCATGACCGGCGGCGGCGAAGTCAAGGACGTACAGATCTCCCCCGAGGTGGTAGACCCCGAGGACGTGGATACCCTGCAAGACCTCATCACCGGAGCCTTCGCGGACGCCCACAAGAAGGTGGGCCAACTGGCCGAGCAGAAGATGGGCCCCCTTTCCCAGGGCCTTGGCGGCGGCCTCGGCGGAATGCTCGGGTAACGTAGCAGCGGTGTTTGAAGGACCTCTCCAAGACCTCATCGACGAGTTCTCGCGCCTGCCGGGCGTAGGCCCCAAGAGCGCGCAACGCATTGCGTTTCATCTCCTGCACACCGACCCCCAGGACATCGACCGCCTGCAACGGGCGCTGGGGGAGATCAGCACGGGGGTGACGTTCTGCCGCATTTGCTGCAACATCTCCTCTGCGGAGGTGTGCCGCATTTGCGCGGACTCCGGGCGTAATCGCTCCGTGGTGTGCGTGGTGGAGGAGCCCAAGGACATTCAGGTTATTGAGCGCACCGGGGAATACACCGGGCGGTATCACGTGCTCGGTGGCTCGCTCAACCCGCTGGCCAATATCGGCCCGCGCGAGTTGAACATCACCACCCTGCTGCAACGCATCGGTGGGGCGCTGCCGGATCGCCAATTGGCGGACTCCACCCCGGATAATCCGCTCTATGACACCGCCCCGGAGATCACCGAGGTCATCCTGGCCACCGATCCCAACACCGAGGGCGAGGCCACGGCCTCCTACCTCGTGCGACTACTGCGTGATTTCCCCGGCCTGACCATCTCCAAACTCGCCTCGGGAATGCCTCTGGGTGGCGACCTAGAGTTTGTGGACGAACTCACCCTGTCCCGGGCACTCAGCGGAAGGCTCACCATAGAATGAATCGCCCCGTGTCCCTGCTCCCCTGTGTACTGCTCGCGGCCGGACTGGCCGCCACCGGGTGTTCCACCCAGCGCACGGAGGAGGCCACCAGCCCCAGCGACTCCATGAGCATGGAGGGGATACGCACCCCCGACGATCCCATCCTGGGCGCGATGGCGGAGGACGGCACCTGCGACCCGGAGGTGCTCACCGTGGAGAACGGCACCCTGATCTACCACGGGCAGCCCGGCGATGAGATCGAGGTGAGTATTACTCCCGGGGCAGGAGAGGCCTCCGGGGCCGCCCCCGAGAACACCCCCGTAGACCCCCGAGTGGAAACCTTTGCGATGGGCAGCACCGATACCGAGCACCGCCTTGACCTTGGCGAATGGTCCTCCCTCAACGCCAGCGCCAGCGGTCGGGTGGGGCTGCCGGGGGAATGTACGCTGAGTAAATAAGCGGCTTAAGGTACAAGCCGCACTCCGCTCACCGCACCCTGCCCAGTGAACAGAGGTAAGTGGCAGAGATAAAGGCCGGGGCTCCGCCGCTTCTCCGAAGGGGAGAGAGCGAAGCCCCGGCCTTAACCGTGTTCCTTAGAAGAGGCCGCCCAGGGCCTCGTCCAGGCTGAACTCAAGTTCCTGGCCCAGCAGGTCAAGCGGATCGGGAACCTCCGGGGCGAACTCCGGGTTGGCCTCGTACCACTCCACCGCGCCCTGCACGTCCTCGGTCTGAATGCGGGTGGGGTCGGCGGGCTCGTTGGACTCCGGGAGGGCAAAGTACTCATTGACCTGCCCGTCCTCGATGCCGTAACCCTCCTGGATCGCCAGGTCGATGGGCTGCGCGCGGCCGATGGTGCCAAAGCCCATCGAGGTCACGCCCAAGGCCTCGCCGGTCTCCGGGTCAAAGTTCACGCCGCCGGAGTCGCCGTTCTGGTAGTTCAGGCCCGCGCTCCACACGCCGTTCTGGGTGCGGAAGAGCTGCACTCCACAGGAGCGGCCGCTGGTGTTGCCGTCCTTGCAGATGGGCTGGCCGAAGTTGTCGGCGGAAACCTCCCAGAAGTCCAGGTCCTGGTAGTCGCGCACGCCGGTGAGTTCCACGGGCTCACCGTAGGAATTGCCCTGGGCGTCCACGGAATCGGACAGGCGGGTGGTGGTCACGCCGGGCTCCAGTTCCACGGTGCCCCAGTCAGGGTTGTTGAAGGCCTGATTCATGCTGGTCAGGAAGGGAGTTTCCTCGTCCTCATCGATCACGATGGGCCCACCGGCGTCGGTGTAGCCGATCACCACGTCGCCCTCCGGGGTGGGCAGGTACACCGCGTCCCCCACCTCGGTGAGAGTCTCGATGCCGTACACGCAGTGCCCGGCGCTGATCAGAATGTCCTTCTGGGTGCCGTCGGCCAGCGTCACCGTACCGGGCACGCCCTGGGTACAGGTGGAGCGCTTGTACTCCTCCGGCATGGTCTCCGGCAGCGATTGCGTCATCTCGCTGTACTCGTCCATGCGCATGGGGGCGCCGGGGGCCGCCTCGGCGGCGTTGGCTGCGGGAGCCAGCACCGGGGTGGCAATGGCGGCCGCACACAGCGCCACGGCGGAAGTGCGAATCTTCATCTCTTTTGTCCTTTACGTCCCTGTTTCAACCAACTCAACTGCGCTCTTGTAGAGCCAGCCCCAAGCCTGCTTCGATAGCAGCACTGGCCGTGTCCTCAGCCAATGTTCCCAGCGTATCAACAGTCTCGGCGGTATTTTGGAAAATCGGCTCCCAATCTGCGGGATTTTCCAGAACCTGCTCGGTGGAGGTCTCCACCAGGGCGTTGATCTCACCCACGGCGGCCTCGGTATTGCCCTGCGCAACCTCCATGACCTCCTCGGGGGTGGCCAGTTCCTGCGCCACGGTCTCCTGAGCCCAGCTCTGAATCGCGTTCTGATCCTCCTCGTAGGAACGCATGGGGGTGTGTTCCTCCGTGGACTCCGGCAGGGCAAAGTATTCATTGACCTGCCCGTCCGGTACGTCGTAGGCCTTTTCCACGGCCACGTCCACCGGCTGCGCGCGCCCAATCAGCCCATACACGGTCATGGAGTTCACGCCCAGGGCCTCTCCATTGAGCGGATCATAGGCCACCCCGCCGGAATCCCCCGGCAGCACGGTTCCGATGAACCATAGCCCGTTGCTGGAGCGCAGCACCTGGATACCGCAGGTGCGGCCCGTGGTTTGTCCCTCGTTGCAGATGGGTTGCCCGGCGTTATCAAAGGAGATTTCCCAGGGCTCCAGATCGCGGTAATCCCGCACGCCGGTGAGCCTCACGGGTTCCCCGTAGGAGAGCCCAAATTGATTCTCCGAGTCCGCCATGCGGGTCATCTCAACGCCCTCGACGATGTCCGCCGTGGCCCAGTCATCGCCGTCATACATCAGGCGCAGTTCCTCGGGATCGCCCTCGTCCAAGGCCATGTGCACCGGGCCGCCCTGGTCGCGCACGGCGATGAGTTGGTTCCCCTCGCGCAGCGGCGCGTACACCTCGGGGGCCATCTCCATGCTCGTCCCCTCGATTCCCCACAGGCAGTGCCCGGCGGTCACCATCACGTCCTTCCGGGAACCGTCCGGCAGCGTCACCGTGCCGGGCACTCCCTGGCTGCAATGCTGCGCAAAAATATCCACCGGAATGTCCGTGGTATTCACGCCGTCGAGCGGCGGGTACGTGTGCATGCGCGCACCGGGGGCCACCTCGGCGGCACCGGCCAGCGGGGTGCTTATCGACGCCGCCAGGGCCGCACCCATCACGGCGCTCACCACGCCGGAAACAACACGCTTGTTCATCTATCCCTCCCGAAGAGCCTCATCAAAAGCAAAGAAAGTGTCCGCCGCGAGTTCTCCCAGATACGCGGCGCTATCCTGGGTGTTTGCCACCACGTCAGGAATAGTAGCGGGGTCCTGCACGGAGTTCAGGGTTTGCTTACCCCATTGGGCAGTCTCCGCCATTGCGGCCTCCGCATTGGCCTGGGCCACCGTCACCGCCACGGCAGGCACGCACGTCAGGGATGCCGCCAGGGCCCATGCTGTACGCCGTATTCTCATGTGCGCTCTTTTCCGCTATTAGTTTTTCGGGTCACCGATCACACTAAGACCGCGCGGTATTCTCCACAAGAGCCCTGGCATTACTCCCCTCTTTCGGGGGCAATACTGACGTCACCCGCGCCACCACCGCGCGCTTATTCTCCGCATTCAGCAGGTCCTCCCGGAAGCCCGAGGTGGTCAGCGCCCGCGCGATCCGCGCCAGGATCTTCAGGTGCTGCTTCCCGGCGTCCTCCGGCACGGCGATGAGAAAGACCAGGCGCACCGGCTGGCCATCCGGCGCGTTCCACTCCACGTCCCGCTCAAGCCGGGCCACCGCCAGCACCGGCTCGCGCACCCCGGAGCACCGGGCGTGCGGAATCGCCACCCCCTCACCCACCGCCGTGGTGCTCTTTTCCTCCCGATCCAGCGCCGCGCGCAGCACCTCCTCGGGGCGGGATATGCGCTTGCCTGCGGCGTCGATAAGCAGGCGCAGCAGGTGCTCGCGGTCGCGGGGCTGTGCGTTGAGCAGCACGGCCCGCTCGGTCAGCAGCTCTCGTTCCTGAGGCTGGGTCACTCCCACCGCGATCACGATGGTGGCGGCGGTGACCGCCACCCCTGCGGCCAGGGCCAGGAAGAACCAGCCCACGCCGTCCAGCGCACCCAGCACGGCCACGATCGGCCCGCCGTGCATGACGTGATCGGCCACGGACCACCACCCGGCCAGGGCACCGGCCACGGCACCGCCCAGCACGTTGGCCGGAATCACCTGGAGCGGGCGGGCCGCCGCCAGTGGGATCGCCCCCTCGCTGATGCCAAAGAAGCCCATCACCAAAGAGGCCGCCCCGGCCTCGCGCTCGGTGGAACTAAACCAGCCGCGGCGCAACAGCGTGGCCACCCCCACTGCCAGCGGCGGGACGGAGATCGCGGCGGCCGCCATGCCCATCGGGTAGGGGTTACCCGCCGCGATGAGGCCGCCACCAAACAGAAACGCCGTCTTATTAAACGGCCCACCCATGTCAAAGGCAATCATGCCGCCGATGACCGCACCCAGGAGGATCGCGGAACCACCGTCAAGCCCCTGGAGGGCGCTCATCAGGGATTCAAAAAGGGCCGCCACGGGGTGCCCGATAACGTAAATAAAAAGCAGTCCCACGATCAGGCTGGTGGAAATGGGAATCACGATGATAGGCCAAATAGGAGCCACATACTTATTCACCGGGATTCGTTTAATTCCCAGGGCCACATAGCCGGAGAGAATGCCCGTGATAATGCCGCCGATGAAGCCCGCGCCCGCCTCCGAGCCGTACAGCGAGCCCGTCACCGCCACCATGCCGGTGATAAAACCCGGCGCGAGTCCCGGACGCTGCGCAATCCCCGCCGCGATATACGCCGAGAGAACCGGAACCATGAGGCTCAACGCCAGCGCCCCCAGTTGCTCGATGGTGGCCCAGAAGGAACCCTCCGGGATCACCAAACCCTCCGCCGTGGGCTGCCCGCCCACCGAGAGCGCCACCGCCAGCAGCAGCCCTCCGGTGACCACGAAGGGGATCATGTGGGATACGCCGTTCATGAGCGCCTGATACATCGTGCGCAGGCGCTCCCGCGCACCCGCCCCGGTTTTTTCGTGCGGCTCGCTCGTGGCTTTCTCGCGCTCCTCGGCACCACCACCGTCGGTTGCCCCACCATCGTGGGCCCCGCCCCGCAGCACGGGAGCCTCTGGGGCCCTTTCGAGGAGGCATTGCGGGTTCTTGATCGCCTCGTCCACCGCCGTGGAAAGCACTCTCTTTCCGGCAAAGCGTTCCTGGGAAATGGCCACGTCCGCCGCGATGATAATGGCGCTGGCCTGCGCAATATCATCGGCGCTGAACGTGCCCTCCACGCCGATGGAACCGTGCGTTTCCACCTTGAGATTCACACCCGATTCCCGGGCGGCGGCCTGCAATTTCTCCGCCGCCATATACGTGTGCGCAATGCCCGTGGGGCAGGCCGTAATGGCCAGGATAAGGGGAGGATTCTGAGTATCCATACCCCTTAGATTAGGCCCCTATGCAGCGCTTCTGCTCATCGCTCGGCCACACTCGGCCCCGTGTTATTCGCCACCGCTCACGGTCACGGCCCCGGCCGCCTTTGCCGCCGCCGCCCGCGCGGCCTCGGTGTTCTCCCCGGTGGCCAGGGCCACCCCCATGATCCTTCCCACGCGAGCGCGCTGCTTGCCAAAGAACTCCACGGTGGCCTCCGGCACGGCAAAGGCCCGGTCCAGGCCGCCGTACTGTGGGTTCTCCGTTTCCGTGGGGCTGAGGATCATGGCGGCGGCACCGGGGGAAACCAGGGTGACGTCGATAGGCAAACCCAGCACCGCGCGCGCATGCAGGTCAAACTGGGAGAAGCGCTGGGAGCACAGGGTGACCAGCCCCGTGCAGTGCGGGCGCGGCAGCACCTCGGAGAAGTACACGTCCTCACCGGAGACAAACATCTTCACGCTGAACACCCCTCGCCCACCCAGGGCGTTGGACACGCGCGCGGCCACGGAGCGGGCGTTGTCCAGGGCGGCGGGTTCCATGTACACCGGCTGCCACGCCTCGGTGTATTCGCCGCTGTGGTAGGTGCAGCCGATGGGCTCGCAGAACCAGGTGGCCAGTTTGCCCGTGGCGGGGTCGATGGAGCGCACCGCCACCAGGGTGACCTCATAATCAAAGTCGATCACCCGCTCCACCACGATGCGCTGCCCCTCCGGCGGCACCTCGGCGGGGAAATCGGAGGTGAGGTAGCGCCAGGCGTCCTCCACCTCCCGCTCGCTGCGGATCATGCGGTGATCCTTGGCCCCGGGGCCGCCGATGTCCGGCTTGGCCACGCAGGGGTACCCGATGGACCCCACGGCCACCTCAAACTCCGTGTATTCGGACACGAACTGGTAATTCGTGGTGGGCAGGCCCAGTTCCTCCGCCGCCAACTTGCGCACGCCCTCGCGGTTGAGCGCCAGTTCCGCCGCCTTGGCATTGGGCACCACGGCGGCCCGCTCCGTGGCCTCCACGGCGGTGAGCACGTTCGCCGCCACGCGTTCCACCTCGGGAACGATGAAATCCGGGCGCACCTGGGCGATCAGATCGGTCACCGCCCGCGCATCCGTCACGTCCACCACATGCGCCACGTGGGCCACCTGCTGAGCCGGGGCGTTGCGCACCCGATCCGCAGCGTGAACCTCCACCCCCAGGCGCTGAAAGGCCATGGCGAGTTCGCGGCTCAGGTAGCCCGAACCCAGCAGCATGACCTTGGTGGCCGAGGAGGTGTGCGGAGTTCCGATTGTTTCCGGATTAGCCATGCGCTCCATGATAGGGCGCGCGCAGCGAGGCCACAGAATCCCCGGTTTTGCTTATCAACGCCCCAGCCACCGCGCGAGCACCGGTGCTCGCTATCCGTAGAACGCGACTATCCGTACAGCCCGGCAGAGATGATGTTCGCCATCGCGCGTTGCCCCTCGTCGGAGGGGTGCATGGGCATGGTGTGCGTGGAATCGTCCATGAAGCCCACCGTCCAGCGCTGCGCCGGATCGGGGTTGCACATGCCGTGCCCCAGGGAGGCCTGGTAGACGTCGATAAAGTTCGCGCCGATGGCGCGGGCGGTATCGCGGAGGTTATCGCGCATGGTGTCCTGCAAGAGCTTTCCGCCGGGGATCAGCATGGGGGCCTGCGCGGAGCCCATGTTCGCGGGGCAGAAGAAGTCACCGCTGAGCAATTCCGGGTAGCTCAGCATGGTCACCCGCGCCTGCGGGGCCACGCTGCGGATCCGCTCCTTGATCGCGCGCAGTTCCATGCGGAACGGGGTGAAGTCCACCCCGTGCGGAGTCACGGCCTCGATGGGAAGATCGGCCCACTGAAGCATGGTCACCCCGCCGTACATGATCGCCACGTCCTGCGTTCCAGGGCCCAGATCCCCGCGCGCAATGGCGGACTCCACGTAGTTCACCAGGTCCACCACGGGCACGCGGCCGGTGCCATTGCAGGACCAATCCGCCACGCTCTTGCCGGTCTGCTGGCCGATCAACTTGGGCCAGTTGTTCTTATCCGTGGCGCAGAACGGAATGTGGGGCGCGCGAGCCGGTTCCAGCCAGCGCTCGCCGTTTTTACCGGCATGAGCGGCAAAGGAATCGCCAAACACCACCAGTTCCTGACCGTGATTATCCTGCGCGGAGGGAGAGGAGGAAAGGGGCACCCCGGGCAGGGCCACCGCCGGAGCGGCTACGGAAAGAGCGCATATCGACGCCGTGGCTACCGTGGCCGCAGCGGCCCTCATCATCGTGGAAAATCTCTTCATGCTTCCTAGTTCCGTCCTGATAATGCTCTTGATTCCGTACGGTGCATACCCGTATCTTCCGGGTTTATCGCTCGCATCCGGGTACACGTTACCTCACGGGTGAGGTTTTTGTTCACTTATGTGACTGTTGTGAATATCTCGTTCCAGACCCCACGCAGCACAAAGGCGCGCGCCTGCCCGTAGGCAAACGCACGCCTTGAACTATCCGGAGGGGATTCCTACCCGCGCAGCCCCTCGGCCACGATGGAGCCCATCGCCCGCTGCCCCACGTTCGAGGGGTGCGAGGGCATGGTGTGCTCGGTGCTATCAATAAAGCCCACCGTCCAGCGCTGCTCCGGATCGGGGTGGCAGGTGCCGTGCCCGATGGACTGAGCGTACACGTCGATGAAGTTCGCGCCGATACCGGCGGCCGTCTCCCGCACCGTATCGCGCATAGCCGTCTGCACCGCCGTGGCTCCCGGAACCGGAATCGGGGTAGCCACCGGGCCGAAGTTCACGGGGCAGTACGTATCGCCGGAAATGTACTCGGGGTAGCTCGCCAGCGTCAGGCGGGCATTGGGAGCCACCTCGCGCACGCGATCCTGCACGCGGATCAGGAACTGACGGAACACGGAGGAGTTATTCACCGCGCCCGGGTTCACCATCTGCACGGCACCGTCCGCCCAGTAGAAGGGATCGAGGCCGCCGTACATGATCACGACCTCCTCCGTGTCCGGACCCAGGTCACCGTACTGAATGGCCATCTCCAGGTACAGGGCCATGTCCACGCTCATGCCGTTGCAAGACCAGTCCCCCACGGTCTTGCCCAGGCTCTCACCCGCCAGCTTGGGCCAGTTCTCCCGATCGGTGGCACACTTGCCCGCCAACGGGGTCTGCGCGGGCTCCACGCCGCGCGGGCCCCCCTTGCCCGCGTGAGCGGTATAAGAATCACCAAAAGCCACGATCTGCTTGCCGTTCGGGGTGGTTTGCGGCACGGTACCGGGCAGTTCCGGCAACGCGGACAGGGGAACGATCGGTTCGGCGGTGGCAGGAACCGCAGCCAAGCCCATGCCCAGCACGGCCACGGCACCAACGACGGCCGCGCGCAGAGCGGCGATGTTCTTCTTCATGTATGCGTCCAATCTCTATGCGTCTACCGGGGTTCCACCACGGCGGATCCCATACACGCTCTCTATCTACTTTTGGGTACGATGCGTTACACCCTAGCCCACGGGCGGCTGTGGACTCTAAATTTTAGAGCCACATCACCTGTGCGAGGCCTAGGAGAAATACGCCGCCACCTGGGGCTCTACGGCCTCGGGATCGTTGAGCAGCACCCCGTGACTATAACCGGGGAGAACGTGGAGTTCGCCACCCATCTCCCGCTGCATGGCGTAGTTACCGGCACCCGTGGTGGCGGTGTCATGGTCATAACCCACCAGCAGCGGCTTGGTGTCCAGGGCCTCGCCCTTGGCCCACAGCAGCGGAGCAGGTTCCGGCCACCCCGCGCAGTGCTGACCGGAGGCGAGCATATCCTCCGCCATCTTGCGCTGATCGCCCATCACGGATTCCACCATCATCGGCGTCACGCGCGAGGGATCGGCGGGGGTGCGGTTCTCATTGCACAGCACCGACTTATCCACGTTCCCCAGGCCCCTGACTACCTCCGCTTGCTCCTGCACAAACGTCCCCATCTGCTCTTCCGAGAAACCATCAATGCGATTGAACAGGTTCTCCACCAGGGGATCGGGAACGATGGTGCCGGTCTTGAGCGACTCCGCCACGCGCGGCCAAGCCTTTTCGCTATACAGCGCCTCCTCGTACACCATCGTGAACCACGTAGAATCGCCGTTCGGCTGCTCGATGAAGGACCTCACAATATCCGGCAGAATCATGAGGCGGCCGATCCGCCACTTGGCCTCCTCCACGAGGTTCGCCCCGGTCAGCGCCAATTCACCCACGGAACTCCCGGCGGGTATATCCCCCTCGGTGGCCGGGGGCGGGGTGATCGGCGCGGCGCTCAGCCCCAGGTGCTCGTTCACGCGCTGCGTCCACGCCCTGTACACCTTGAGCGGCGTATCTCCCAGGCCGTACTCCGCGTCCCGCTCCGCGATCCAAGCAAACATGGCATTGAGGGCGTCGATACGCGCCTGCTTACGGCTGGCACCCAACTGGAACCAAATGTCATCGGGATTCATGGAGGAATCCAGCAGCATTTTCCCGGTGTGCTGCGGGAACAGGGTGGCGTAGGTGGACATCAGCAGCGTGCCATAGGAAACGCCATAGAGGTTCAGCCGATCCTGCCCCAGCACCTTGCGCGCCTCCTCCAGGTCACGCGCGGTATTTTCCGTGTTGATGGTGCGGGTATAGCCCGGCTTATTGGCCTCGCAGGCCTCAAAGATCGGTGCCAACCCGCAATCCAGCGGCCCGCCCCACGGCAAGCCGCGCGGCTGCACCGCCACGAGGTCATAATTCTCCCGCACGGAATCGGGCAATTTCACCGTGCCCGGCAGGTTATCTGCACCCCGGAACATGCCGAGGGCGGAACCACCCGGCCCGCCGGGGTTACCCGCAATCACGCCGCGCGACTCCCCCGTGGCTGGGAGTTTGCTCATGGTGAGCGTGATCTTCTCTCCCTCCGGCTGGGCGTAATCCTTGGGCACCTCGAAGGCGGCGCACACGGCGGCGGAATCGGCCAGCGCACCCACGGGGCACGCTCCCCAATCGAGCGGCTGCGGCTGCGCCGGAGTGGCGAGGGCGGTGACGGCGCTCACCGGGAGCGCGCTCAGGGCGGTGAGGGTGGCGGCTATCGCGCGGAACTTCATGGCGGGGCCTTTCAGGTAGCGAGACATGCGTTTCTTCCCGGAATCTACCAGAAAAAGAGGGATTTTCACCCGGCTCACAGGTTTTCACACCCGCAACACCACCCCCACTGGACACTTCAGCCCCGTAGGCTGGTAGCCGAAGCCTGCCGACGCCTGCCCCACATCTAGACCCGGTCACCTATGCTGCACGGCCTGGCGGGAACCAGGCAGGCATATCAAGTCGTTTATGCGTGGGACTTATAATTTACAGACACTCCCCTAAGCCTTCTAGACACACCACCCGGTTCGCCACCCAGTGGCGTTCATTCATTTTTCGGGGTTACAGCCATCAATGCCAGAGCATACGCACACAGATCCAACGAAGAAACACGCCGTCTAGCACACTGCAAGAAAACGGCAAAAGGAATTTATACCCACCTTAGCCATAGAAACCCTCCATTGGGACCCCGGTTGTCAAACTAGGAAAACGCGCAGGGAAATTTTCTTCAAAATCAATTTCTAACCGTCGACTCACCAACGGAATATCATCTACACATTTTAAATCAGTGACAATCGTTACAAAATGAAATAAAGAGTACTGACTGTCAGGATTGCCAGACAGAGCAGAACCGGGGACGATAACCCTAGAGAGCAAGCTTGAAAATCTTTGCCCACCGCGACCCACATCGTAAGCACGACTAGAGAAGGCAACAATATTGTAATCTTCCCCCAGGACTTCCACACACCTGTCATGACGTTTCTTCGCATCTTCAAGATCGTCATACTTACATACAAATTCAGTCAAGAAGTACCACGTAGGCGAAAATGAGCTCAAAGTTAATATCTCCAGACCGAATGGAATTCACATTTGTATAATAAGTACTGTAGGGAATGTATTTTTCCGCGTTCCGCAATACCCCTTCGCGCGATCGCTTCCGCGCCCCACTGCCCCATTCTCATCAGGGAAAAGGGTTCTCCCGCCGCCAAGAGCACTTTCTTATCACCGATGATGTTTATGCCAAAGAGGTTTTTTCCATCCCCACCCCATGCCCTGGCTAGATATGGGAGACGCTTGCGATACCTGTTCAGCTCTGCCTCGCACCACCGGAACTCCACACA
Organism: Corynebacterium sp. 21KM1197; assembly: GCF_033783015.1. NCBI lineage: Bacteria > Bacillati > Actinomycetota > Actinomycetes > Mycobacteriales > Corynebacteriaceae > Corynebacterium > Corynebacterium sp. 21KM1197. The sequence continues at coordinate 2,115,595 of NZ_CP123907.1, forward strand.
CCGATACCCGCATGCGTCCATTCCTCGATATAGAAACGGTCACCCGAAATACGGCCACCAAGAAAGCGAGAACGAAACACACCGCCGCTCACATATGCAGTGCGGCCGTTCCATCGGATATAGCAAGAAACAGCGCACCACCCGCAGCCATGATCGAGGCCAGGATAAGCCTAGACGGGAGAGGAACCCAGGTAGTGCTGCTGTATCTCATGTGGGTTCCTGCCCTTTTACCCCTCCAACACGTCGTGCACCACGATCGTCTGATCGCGGCCCGGCCCCACGCCGATGTAGGAGATGCGCGACCCGGAGAGTTCCTCTAGGCGTCGCACGTAATCCTGGGCGCGCTGCGGCAGGTCCTCAAAGGTGCGGCACTCGGAAATGTCCTCGTCCCAGGCGGGCATGGTCTCAAAGATCGGCTCGGCGTGGTGGAACTGGGATTGGGTCAGCGGCATTTCATCAAAGCGCTCGCCGTCCACGTCATAGGCCACGCAGATGGGAATCTCTCCAATGCCGGTGAGCACGTCCAGTTTGGTGAGGAAGAGATCCGTAAAGCCATTCACGCGGGAGGCGTATCGGGTAATCACGGAATCGTACCAACCGCAGCGGCGCTTGCGGCCAGTATTCACGCCCACCTCGCCGCCGGTGGTTTGCAGGTATTCGCCCCACTTATCAAAGAGTTCCGTGGGGAACGGGCCCGCGCCCACACGGGTGGTGTACGCCTTGACAATACCCAGGGAGGAAGTAATGCGCGTGGGCCCAATGCCCGCGCCCACACACGCCCCGCCCGCCGTGGGATTCGAGGAGGTGACAAAGGGGTAGGTGCCGTGGTCCACGTCGAGCATGGTGGCCTGGCCGCCCTCCATGAGCACGTGCTTGCCGGCGTCGAGAGCCTTATTCAGCTCGTATTCCGCCTCGATCACTATCGGGCGCAAACGATCCGCGTAGGAAAGGAAGTATTGCACTACCTCCTCCACCTCGATGGCGCGGCGGTTATACATCTTCACCAGAATCTGGTTTTTGATGTCCAGCGCGGATTCGATCTTCTGCCGCAGAATCGACTCATCAAAAATGTCCTGCACGCGGATACCCACGCGCGAGACCTTATCCGCGTAGGCCGGGCCAATTCCGCGCCCCGTGGTGCCGATGGCGCGCTTACCCAGGAAGCGCTCCTGAACCCGGTCAAGCACCTGGTGATAGGGGGCCACCAGGTGCGCGTTGGCGGAAATGCGCAGGCGGGAAGCGTCCGCGCCGCGCGCCTCCAGGCCCTCGATCTCCTCAAACAGGGCCTCCAGGTTAATCACCACGCCATTGCCCAGCACGGGCACGGCGTTCTCCGAAAGCAAACCGGCGGGCAGGAGTTTCAGCTCGTACTTCTCCCCGCCCACCACCACGGTGTGCCCGGCGTTATTTCCGCCGTTGGGCTTGACCACGTAATCCACGCGGCCGCCCAGAATATCGGTGGCCTTTCCCTTGCCTTCATCGCCCCACTGAGCCCCGACGATCACGATTGCAGCCATACTGGCATCACACTTCCGCTACAGGTAGATTTCCGCCCCACCGGGGCGCGCACAGAACAGCCCCACATTGTACCCACCTGCGCCCCTCATTCCTAAGATAAGACCCATGCGGACGATTCTCCTGCACTGCGGCACCACGCCCCTCCCCCTCGGCCCGGACTCCCACCAGCTCTCCGAGGTGCCCACCCGCCAGGAATTAAAGCTTATCGACGCCGCCGCGACCCGCGCCCTGCCGCACGATCCCACCCCCTCCCTCGACGAGATCGCCGCCCAGCCCGACGTCGCTCACCTCGGGCAACCACAGCCCGCCCCACAGGCGGGAGTGCTGGCCGAACCCCTGCGCGTGGTGGTTATCGGCTCCGATGCCGCCCTATCCGCCGTGCTCACCCGCGCCATGCGCGCGGACTACCTCTGGGTGGAGTTCGGCTACGTCCCCACCGGAGACTCCCCCGCCGCTACCAACTGGGGGCTGCCACTTGACGACGCCCCTGCTGAGGCCCTAGTGCTCGCTGCGGAGGCCCCGGTGCGCCCCGCGCCTTTGATCCGCACCGACTCCGGGCTGGCGGTGGCCGGGAGCGCCACGATCACCCACTGGGAGAACACGGAATACACCGGGGAGATCATCGTCGACGATCACCGCCTGCTCCTCCACGGGGAGGAAAAACGCCCCCTCTTTGGGCACTACGGCGCGCGGCTCGTGCCCATGACCACCGCGCCCGGCATCGCCGCCGTGGAACTGCGCACGGCGGTAGCGGGTGGGGGTGCCGAGGGTACGCGGCGCGGTTCCGGGCTCGGTGCGCTGGTGGGCCGCCGCGTGGGACCGCGCGGGATAGAACGGCTGTGGAACTCCCCCGGCACCTGCTGGCTGGTACGCGGGGCCGAACAGCCCGTGGGCGTGGTCGATCCAGAATCGCTCGCCACCGGGCGCGCGGTGCAATCCGGCGGGGAGAACATTCGCGTGACCGTGGACGGGGTGAGCGCCAAGCGGCCTGTGAAGCGAGTGACGTTTTACCGGCACCTGCGGGATCTACAGATCGCGCGTCCGTGAATCCTCCGCCCGCTCATCGGAGGCCGGTTGGGCGGTGGTGTCCTCCCAAGCCATTTCCTCTATCCCCTTGCCGCCCATCCACTCCACCGGCCAATCCGCACCCATAGCCTTATATTTCCTGTGGCGGTTAAGGCGCTTGCGCTGGTACCAGAATACGAAGAGGAGCCAGATCGGGAGGGAGATGGCGAGGATAATGATTAAGTAGTCCATGCCCGACATAATACCAACGCCACCGCAAATCTTCTTTCACAAGCCGAAAACAACAGTACAATCGATCCATGCACGTAGCCTACCTCGATGAGACTTTTCACCCCCTCAAAGAACATTCTGTCCTTGCGCTCGTGTCACCGATGGATCAGATTCCACTCATCGAGAAAAATCTCAATACAGTTTTAGAACAAGTCAGCAAACAGCACCACATACCCCCAACGGTGGAATTACACGGATACGAGCTCAGCTCCGGCACACGCGACTGGACACCGCTCACCACACCACGAGCCCGAGCCCGTATCTACAAGCAGGAAATTTCAGCAATAACCCACGTCCCAAATCTTGCCATCTGCCGAGGAACAACCAGCCTCACAGAAAAATCGCCGCATGACCCCCACAAATGGTCACTCACCCTCACCCTTGAATGTATTGACACATTACTAAAAGATAAAGACGATAGAGTTCTAGCAATCTGCGATGACGTCCAAAATAAATCCATCTATCAGGATATGTACACGATTTTCCGCAGGAATGGGCTACCCGATGACCCCACCAATAAACTCACCAGTTTCACCGATGGTCTACATTTTACCCCATCCCACCATAGCCGTATGGTGCAGGCAATTGATCTCATATCCTATGTGTATCAACGCAACTTTATACAGAAATACACCGACCCACGCGCACACAGAGTTTTTGAAAATCTCTGGAAAGAACTAGAACCCCCGGCTCAACACGGGTACCACAGAACGTGGTAAAAGCACGTCAGCCTCCACTTTCGTGGAGGCTGCGGCGGGGTTGGTTTGCGGGATAACCACAAGATCCTACCGACATTCTAGCTTGCTAGCCCCTACTCCTCCCACACCTCCGGCGGATACGCCGGCGTGGAGGAGGTCGGAGCCAGCACCGCCAGCGCTGATTCCCTGGACATTCCGCAGATTTGCAGGAAGTCCACGATGAGCGAGCGGGACTGCGCCAGTACCACGTGCGCGGAGAGCACCCGATCCTCCACCACCTCCATCGTGGCGCGCCCACCCAGGCGGCGCAGTTGGTTCACCAGCACCGGAATCTCCCTGGCCTCGCTCACCTCCGCCCCGCGCTCGTACATCTCGGAGAGTTGCAGGGCGACGTCGGAAAGCTCGTCGATGATGTCCACCTGTTCGGGTGAAACAAAGTCCTCGTCCTCGATGAGTACCTGGGCGCGGCGGGCGAGCACGCGCACGTTGCGGATCGAGTTATCCACGGGGATCAGCAGGCGTTCGAGCGTGCGCACGCGCCGCCAGTTGCTCCACATGAGTGGGGAGATGGTGGTGGATTCACGCCCGGTCTTGGCGGCGGTGAGCATGGCGTTGATCTTGCCTTGGGTGCCGCGCACGGCGTCCAGGGTGTTCTTCATGAGTTCGAGGTCGCCCGTGCGTAGGGCCTGGGAGACGTCGTGCAGCACCGAGGAGGCGATGCCGAGCACGTTAGAGACCTCTTGGCGCCCGGCGTTGAGCGGGTCGCTGGGAATGAATGCCACCACGAGGAGCCCCACCACGGAGCCCACCACCGCGTCCACCACGCGCCCGGTACTGCCGGTGCCGGTGATCGCGGAGACGGTGCCCGGCGGCATGATGGTGGCAATCAGAATGGAGCCGATGGCCGCCTGGTTATTCACCAGGGGAGATTTAGAGATGAAGGAGGCCAGCAGGAGCGAGGTGGCCACCGCCACCGAGATTTGCCAGGCTCCGGGGCCGAGGTAGTAAAAGAGTAGGTCGCCCAGGGCCACGCCCACGATGCAGCCGATGGACATTTCCACGGCGCGTTTCATGCGATCCCCGCCCTCCAGGCCGAGGATGATAACGGCGGCGATGGGCGCGAAGAAGGGCACCGGGTGGCCAAAGAGCCTTTGGGCCACCCAGAACGCCAGCCCGGCGGCCACGGCGGACTGCACGATGGGCCACGCGCGCTTGCGCACTCGGGTGACCCTGCTGCGCAGTTGATCTATCGAGCGGAGCCTATCAAGCGTGCTCATCTTTTGCTTGGCCATGTGTTCCACCATAAGTCACACGGCCAAGCGGCTGCACGTCACTTCATGCTCCAACAAGCCCGGCGCGCAACCCCCTTACCCCCGCCCCCGAGGAAACAGCGTTACTTGCTCACCGAGGTGCCCACGGAGTGCAGGTCCTGGCAGGCCTCCACCACGCGCTCGGACATGGACTGCTCGGCCTTCTTCATGTAGGAGCGGGGATCGTAGGTCTTTTTGTTGCCCACCTCACCATCGACCTTGAGCACGCCGTCGTAGTTGGAGAACATGTGAGCGGCCACGGGGCGGGTAAAGGCGTACTGGGTGTCCGTGTCCACGTTCATCTTGATCACGCCGTGGCGCAGGGCCTCCTCGATCTTCTCCTTCTCGGAGCCGGAGCCGCCGTGGAACACAAAGTCAAAGGCCAGGGCGTCATCCGCCAGGCCGAGCTTCTTGCGGGCCACCTGCTGGCCCTCCAGGAGTACCTCGGGGCGCAGCTTCACGTTGCCGGGCTTGTACACGCCATGCACGTTGCCAAAGGTAGCGGCCAGCAGGTAGCGGCCGTTCTCGCCGGTGCCCAGGGCGTCGATAGTCTTTTCAAAGTCCTCCGGGGTGGTGTAGAGGTTCGCGCCGGCCTTGGCCTGCACGCCATCCTCCTCGCCGCCCACGACGCCGATCTCCACCTCCAGGATGATGTTCGCGGCCTTGGACTTGGCCAGGAGTTCCTGGGCGATCTCCAGGTTCTCGTCGATCGGAATGGCGGAGCCGTCCCACATGTGGGACTGGAAGAGGGGCAGTTCGCCGCGATCCACGCGCTCCTGGGAGATGGCGAGGAGCGGGCGCACGTACTCGTCCAGCACCTCCTTCTGGCAGTGGTCGGTGTGCAGGGCCACGTTGATGCCGTAGTGCTTGGCTGCCTCATGTGCAAAGGCGGCCAGTGCGCAGGCACCGGCCACCTTGTTCTTCACCGCCAGGCCGGAGCCAAACTCCGCGCCGCCGGTGGAGAACTGAATGATTCCGTCGGACTCCGCCTCAGCGAAGCCCTTGAGCGCGGCGTTGATCGTTTCCGACGAGGTGCAGTTGATCGCGGGGTAGGCAAAGCCTTCCTTCTTGGCGCGATCGAGCATTTCGTTATAAACCTCAGGGGTTGCAATAGGCATGAATACTCCTCAGTTGTCGTGATCTTCGCACACGCCGCAGCGGCGTGATCTCTTCTCCGATTATGCCAATTCCCAGCCTACTCCGCCGCCGCCTCTCCCCCACCGGCCCCGGAACACCACACCGCGCCCCCATGCCGCCGTCCCACACCGCCGCGCCCCATGCCACAACCCCACAGGCTTCCTCCCCCGCCCGCACAGGCCTACGCTAAGACTCATGATCGACACGGCAGACACGCTCAACACCGTGAGTACCCTGGCGCTCGGGCCGGACTGGATGGACCCGATGTACCTGCTCAGTGGCTCCGGTCCCTTCGGCTCCCTCATTCTCCCCGGCGTGGCCCTCATCGTTTTCATCGAATCCGGCCTACTCTTCCCCCTCCTCCCCGGCGATTCCCTGCTCTTTACCGCCGGTATGCTCTCCGTCCAGCCCGATCCCTTCGCCCCGCTCTGGCTGGTGATTCCGGTGTGCATCGCCGCCGCGATCCTGGGCGATCAGGTGGGCTACTTCATCGGCTCCCGCTTCGGCCACGCCCTGCACAAGCGCCCCGACGGCCGCTTTTTCAAGCAGGAATACCTCACCAAGTCCCACGAGTTCTTTGAAAAGCACGGCCCCTTCACCATCATCATCTGCCGCTTCGTCCCCATCGTGCGCACCTATGCCCCGCTCGTGGCGGGCATGTCCGGCATGCGCTACCGCGTGTTCATCACGTACAACGTCATTGGCGGCCTGCTCTGGGGCGGCGGGGTGACCCTGCTGGGCGCGTGGCTGGGGCAATACACCTTTATCCGGGAGAACATCGAGGCGATCTTCCTACTCATCGTGCTCCTCTCCGTCCTACCCGGCATCATCGGTGCGGTGCGGCAGTTCCTCGCCGCCCGTGCTTCTCAACGCCGCTAGCACCGCCGCTAAGCCTCCTCCAGGTGCTCCTGCACCCTGGCGGCGGCCTCAATGAGCATCCAACCGGAAAGCTGCACGGAGAGATCGCGCTCAGCAATGCGAATCACCCCGGCCGTCTCCGCCAGGCTCTTGGGTCCCAGGCCAAAGTTGTGCGGCAGTCGAGCATCATCGGTCCAGTCCGTGGCAAAGATCGGCAGGCCGTCCACCTCTAGGCGGTGGTTCCACACGCTCTGCGCGGAGGCCAACACCAGGCGCGCCGCTACTTTCTTTGTGGCGCGGTTGGTGGGGGAATCGGCGGGCAGGCGGACCGCGACGTCCGCCAGGTAGCGCACCAGGATCCCCTTGAACAGGCCACCATCGCCCTCGCCGGTATCCCAATCAATCACGCCCTGCGGGGTGGCCATCTCCTTGGCCACGGCCTGCACGATGGAACGGATCGCGGTGATGTACTTCATGGAATCGTCCACGCGCTCGGCGTCGGCATAGGCCAACACCTCCTCCTCGGTGAACCCGGCACGCTCCCGCAGCTTCAGCGCGATTTCCAGGCAGGCCCCGATGGTCACGCCCTGGCAGTAGGGGTGAATATCGCGCACCAGTTCCGGGCCGTGCATGCGCATGCGCAGGCCGTCCATGATCAGGCCATCATCGTTAATGAGCGTATCCAGAATCCAATCCACCACGCTCATGGCCTGTTCCAGCCGCCCGGTGCGCGCCATCATGATCGCGGCCGGGCCATTGGAGGGCACGTTATAAAAGGTTTCCCCGGTGCGCCACGGCAGCACATTAGTCAGCCCGTCGATGCCGCTGAGGATATTAAACTCCAAAGCCTCTAATTGCTTGGGCTTTTTCATCTTCTTTAGCCGGGCCGCGCGCCCCAGGGCCAGGGCCAGCCAGGCTTTATCGTCGTAATAGCGGTTGTGCACCAACTTATTACGATTGCGCCAACGGATACCCCGCATAGTCTCATTGATCTGTGTCCGGCGCGCGTTGGTGCTGCGGCGGGAATAGGCATCGAGGAGGCAATCCAGGTAGTGCGCCTGCCACCAGTAATGCCAGCGGATAAAGAGTTTGTCCTTGGACGTGGGCGGCCAGGCCACCACCGCGAGGTTGGTTCGGGGCAGACCCCATAAGCGGCTGGCATGTCGATCTTGAATGGCGGCCTCCGCCAGGTCCGCCCGGTGTGCCCATTTCTCCAGCACTGTTAATGCCTCACCCTAGTGTGTCCGTTTTTCTTCCCCACGATCCTAACCAAGATTCACCACGCGCGGCCAAGATCCGCGTGCTGCCGCACCCAGGCGTGCATGGCGATCCCGGCGGCCACTCCCGCGTTGATGGAACGGGTGGAACCAAACTGCGCGATGGAGCAGGTCATCACCGCCGCCTCCTGGGCTTCCTGGGTCACCCCCGGCCCCTCTTGGCCAAAGAGCAGCACGCAGCGGCGCGGCAACTGCGCCGTTTCCAGCGGCACGCTGCCGGGGGTGTTATCAATGGCCACCACCGCGATGTCCTCCTGGTGCGCCCAGGACATGAGATCCGCCACCGTGGGGTGGTGGCGCAGGTGCTGATAGCGATCCGTCACCATCGCCCCGCGCCTATTCCACCGACGCCGCCCCACGATGTGCACGGTATCCACGGCAAAGGCGTTGGCGGTGCGCACCACGGTGCCGATGTTGGCGTCATTTTCAAAGTTCTCGATCGCCACGTGCAGGGGATGGCGGCGGGTGTCAATGTCCGCCACGATGGCCTCGCGCCGCCAATAGCGATAAGCGTCCACCACGTTGCGGCGATCCCCCTCCGCGAGCAGAGCGGGATCAAGGCGCGGATCCTCGGGCAACGGCCCCTCCCAGGGGCCCACGCCGTGGCGGCCTTCGCCCCACTCCGTGGGGCCGGGAAGTTGCTCAGGCAAGCCCCAGGTCCTCCAAGCCCAGCAGGTAGCGGTATTCCAGTCCGGCCTCAGCCAGCACCTTATCCGCGCCGGTGGCGCGATCCACCACCGTGGCCACGCCCACCACGTCTGCGCCCGCCTCGCGCAGCGCCTCCACGGCGGTCAGCGGGGAATTGCCCGTGGTGGTCGTGTCCTCCACCACCAGCACCTTCTTCCCCTCCACCGAGGGGCCCTCGATGCGGCGCTGCATACCGTGCTTCTTGGTTTCCTTGCGCACCACAAAGGCATCGATCTCTCGCCCCTCGGCGTGCATGAGGGAGGTGGCTACCGGGTCCGCCCCCAGGGTCAGCCCACCCACGGCCACGTAATCCCAATCGGCGGTGAGTTCGCGCAGGAGGGAACCGATGAGCCGGGAGGCCCGGTGGTGCAGAGTGGCGCGGCGCAAGTCCACGTAGTAATCGGCCTCCTTGCCGGAGGAAAGCGTGACCTTGCCGTGCACCACGGCCAGTTCCTTGACCAGTTCGGCTAGCTCTGTACGTTCTTGCTGGGACATCTCTGTTACTTCTCCTTATTCTTGGGGGCCTGTAGGCCGCGCATGTGTTCCAGGGGATCGCGGCCCAGTTGTTCGGCCAAATCGTCGAAGATGGAGGGCCCAGCATCGCGGGAGCGCAGCACCCTCGTTCCCTGGTAGTCCGAGGGCTCCTCGGCGCGATCCCCAATTCCCGGCACCGCGTCTCCGCCCAGGGAACGCGGCTCCACCACGCCCCGCGATTGCGTCTGGGTGCGGGTGGGCAGTTCCACCGGCTCCTCTGGGCGGATTACCGTGGGCTTGGGTTGTTCCTCGGCTTTACTCTCCTCGGGGGCTTCCGAAGTCGCCGCATTCTCTGCTTTCTCCGACGCCTCCGGCTCGGGCGCCGGGGCGGGCATGAGGCGCGAGGGCAGAGCTTCTTCCACCCGTAGCGGCGCGGCCGCGCGCGGGGGGAGGGCGTGGGCGGCGTCGGCAAGCCAGGTCATGGGGGCCATGATTGCCTCCCAATCGTGGCCGTGGGTACCGCGATCCAGTTGGGCCAGCACCCAATCGGACTCGCACCACACGGCGTGCACAAAGTCCGGCATGACCTCCAGGGCGGCACTCACGCGCTCGTCGCTAAAGCGCTCTGCGGCGGCGGTATCCGTGCTAAACCGCGCGAATCCCTCCACCTCGCCGCACTCGTGCAGATCGGAATCCGCGTCCTCGCTGATCCCACGGCGGAAGTCCACCACCACGTCCGAGGCCGCGCCGCGCCGCACCGCGAGCACGGTGGTGGAATCCAGATCCGCGAGGGCGAACTCGTGATCCTCACTCACGCCGGTGACCACATCGTGCGCCGTGGCACCGGAGGCCGCCGCCCCGCGCCGCCACTCCTCGGCCAGGGAATCATCGGTGCGGGTAAAACTAAAGCCCGCCTCCTGCGCCCACGAACGACGCTCGCGGCGGCCCTGCCCCGGCATGGCCAGGCGGCTGGGCGCGCGGCGACCAGCCTGTCCAGACTGCTCCGCCTGCTCGCCCTCCACGGATTCCTCTTCCTGCACGGCGGCTTGCTCTGCCGAGGCGGCCTCCCCCGCCTCGCCGGAATGCGAGGCGCGGCCCCGGGCATCAAACCACCACAGCACGGCGGCGATCACGAGGGCAACGGCGGCAAGCGCAAAAATTAGTGTTACGGACACGCCCAATACTCTAATGGCTCAGGTAACCTCACGCCCCCACACCCCTACCCCCGGTGGATAAAACGACAATAAATATAAGGACGCGGGAACCAAAGTACATCGGCCCGCGCCCCTATATGTAGATAGCGTCAAACGATCTGCGGCAAGCGATCTTAGGCGAGAATGCCCAGGATGAACTTCAGCACTTTGCCCGCCACGCCCAGGAAGTCCTCGGCGGAGGAGCCCTCGGACTTCTCCTCGGTGGTCTTGCCCTCATCGGAGGAGGAGAGCTCGGAGACCGAGCCGGTGGAGCCCTCGGCCTGCTCGTCCTTCTTGACCACGCTGTACTCGGGGTCTACCTCGGGAGCCTCCTGCGTGGCGGTGGCCACGCTGTAGTCGGGATCCACGGGCTCATCGGCAAAAGCGGGGGCGGCCACCACGCCGGTGGCAATTACGGCAGAGGCTGCCGCAGCGGCAAGGTTCTTACGAGAAAACATCGCGTTTCCTTTCTCTACTCGAATGCGATGGACAATGCTGAGTGTAAAACTCCGTCAAGCCCCATTCAATAGAAATCCACCTTTGTACCATAAAGAGTGCCTAAAGGGAGATTTCCCGCCGCTATTTCGTCGCAGAACTCGCACCTAACTCCAGGCGCGCACCGCCCTCCGCCACATCGACGTTCACGCGATCGCCGTCCCGAATTGCCCCGGCGAGCAACTCCTTGGCCAACTGATCTCCGATGGCCTGCTGAATCAGGCGACGCAACGGGCGCGCCCCGTAGGCGGGGTCGTAGCCGCGATCGCCCAGCCAATCGCGGGCGGCGTCGGAAACGTGCAGGCGCAGGCGGCGCTGCTCCAGGCGACGCGCGAGTTGCTCCACCTGAATGTCCACGATGTGTGTGAGTTGCTCGTGACTGAGCGCGTCAAAGACCACCACGTCATCCAGGCGATTGATGAACTCCGGCTTGAAGGCGTGCTTGACGGCCTCCATCACCTGCTCGCGGCTCCCGCCCGCCCCCAGGTTGGAGGTGAGGATCAAGATGGTGTTGCGGAAGTCCACGGTGCGGCCCTGGCCGTCGGTGAGGCGGCCATCGTCAAGCACCTGAAGGAGCACGTCGAACACGTCCGGGTGGGCCTTTTCTACCTCGTCGAAGAGCACCACCGTGTACGGGCGTCGCCGCACCGCCTCGGTGAGCTGCCCGCCCGCGTCGTAGCCCACGTATCCGGGGGGAGCACCCACCAGGCGCGCCACGGAGTGCTTCTCCCCATACTCGGACATATCAATGCGCACCATCGCGCGCTCATCGTCAAAGAGGAACTCTGCAAGAGCCTTGGCCAACTCCGTCTTACCCACGCCCGTGGGGCCAAGGAAGAGGAAGGAACCCGTGGGGCGGTTCGGATCGGCCACCCCGGCGCGGGAGCGGCGCACGGCATCGGACACGGCAGCGACGGCCTCGCGCTGGCCCACCACGCGCTTACCCAATTCCGCCTCCATATTCAGCAGTTTCTCCGTCTCACCCTGGAGCATCTTGCCCGCCGGGATTCCCGTCCACGCGGACACCACCTCCGCGATGGTATCCGGAGTGACCTCCTCGGTGAGCATGGAATTATTCGCCCCGTTGCTCACCGCCGCCTCGGCGGCCTCCACGGCCTTTTCCGCCGCGGGAATCTTGCCATAGCGCAGCTCGGACACCCTCTCATAATCACCCTCACGCTCGGCGATCTCGGATTCTCCGCGCAGTTTCTCCAATTCCTCCTTGGCGGCGCGTACCTCATCAATCGCGCCCTTCTCGTTATTCCACCGCGCGGTGAGTTCCCCGAGCTTCTCGCGCTCATCGGCAAGTTCGCCGCGCAACTTATTCAGGCGTTCCTTGGAGGCGGCGTCCTTTTCCTTTTGCAGCGCCAATTCCTCGATCTCCAGGCGGCGCACAATACGCTGGGCCTCATCAATCTCCTGCGGGGAGGAATCAATCTCCATGCGCAAGCGCGAGGCGGCCTCGTCCACCAGGTCAATGGCCTTATCCGGCAGGAAGCGATTGGTGATGTACCTATCGGAGAGCGTGGCGGCCGCCACCAGGGCGGAATCCTGAATCCGCACGCCGTGGTGTACCTCGTAGCGCTCCTTGAGCCCACGCAGGATACCCACCGCGTCCGGCACGGAGGGCTCGCCCACATACACCTGCTGGAAGCGGCGTTCCAGGGCGGCGTCCTTTTCGATGTACTTGCGGTACTCGTCCAGGGTGGTGGCACCCACCAGGCGCAGTTCGCCGCGCGCCAGCAGCGGCTTAATCATGTTGCCCGCGTCCATCGCAGACTCCCCGCTGGCACCGGCGCCCACGATGGTGTGCAACTCATCAATGAAAGTAATCACCTGCCCCTCGGACTGCTTGATCTCATCGAGCACCGCCTTGAGCCGCTCCTCAAACTCACCGCGATACTTCGCGCCCGCCACCAGGGAACCCAGGTCCAGAGACAGCAACGTCTTACCCTGGAGCGATTCCGGCACGTCTCCGGCCACGATGCGCCGCGCCAGGCCCTCCACGATCGCGGTCTTACCCACGCCGGGCTCACCGATGAGCACCGGGTTGTTCTTAGTGCGGCGGCTGAGCACCTGCACCACGCGGCGAATCTCCGTATCTCGCCCGATCACCGGGTCGATCTTCCCCTCGCGCGCCCGCGCGGTGAGGTCCGTGGCGTACTTCTCCAACGCCTGGAACTGCCCCTCCGGGTCTTGCGAGGTCACCTTGGTATGCCCGCGCACCGAGGGGAAGGCCGCCACGATCGCCTCGTGCGTGGCCCCCTTGGCCTTGAGCAGATCGGCCGTGTCCGAGGAACCACCGGCGATCCCCGCCAACAACACCTCCGTGGACACATACTCATCGCCCAACTCACCGGCTAATTCCTGCGCCGCCGTGAGCGCGTTGAGGGAATCGCGGTTAAAGTTCGGATTCGCCATATTCGCGCCCTGCGCCTTGGGATAACCCTCCACTAATTTGTGCGCCTCCGCGAGGATCGCGGCGGGATCAACGCCCACGGCCTGCAACACCGGGGCCGCGATCCCATCCGGCTGCTCCAGGATGGCCACCAGGAGGTGCGCCGGGCGAATATCCGGGTTCCCCAGCGAGGAGGCCTGCTGCAACGCCGCCTGCATGGCCTCGCTGGTCTTGGTGGTGGGATTAAACGAGTTCATTGTTTCCCTCTTTCTCTAGCGTTTCTTCGCGCCCGGCAGGGATCGTTGCAGCCTTGCTTAGCGACGCCGCGCCTTCCGCACGGAGCGCTCGCACGCCCCGCACACTGCCGAGCTTTTCACTCACTATCCACTCCAACGCACCAAGAGTTGAGTTTGTTCCACTCAAGGAGAAAAAAGTTGCGCGGGGTGGGCGCAGGTACGGCGTGAGGGGCCCGAATTACTCTTGTCCCCGGCGACGAGCACCGGACATACTTACCACCCAGAGCGACGTTTCACGTGGGGATACCCGCCACGAGGAGGAATCACCTGACACCCCATCGACTCCAGAACACGGGCCGCACCTGTAGGATCATCACGGACAGCAGCGCTAAGTTGAACCCCCAACCAACCCTCCCGACTAGTACTCAATTTTTCTTCCCAACCGTCCACACCTGCGAAACCACACTCGCGGATAAGAAAATACAGAAAATCCTCCAGGCTAGGGCGAAAACGATGACCACCAACAGGGATATGCAAAGCATCGAGCTGCCCCTTACGAGCCTTCTCATTGTGCCGGTTTTTCATCAACGCAGGACTCAGCCAGGTGCCCGTCCCGGAAAACTGAAGGTGCGCCACGGGGTGACGTTCCTTGCTTCGCTCATAATCGAATCGAAGCACCGGGGCATTACTCACCGTCACGTAGTAACTAGACTTTTCCACAGCCAGGTATCTCCCACACCGGCTGATAGCAAGATCAAATAGAATCCTTGCACCATATAAGTCCGAGATGCTAGCCCGCCCTCTCCTCGGGTTAAAAGTGAGCGGAATAGTGGTCTGAATGTGCGCAGTTCGGTTATCTGGGTGGATCTTCAAGTGAAAGCTATCCCCGAAACCCGGCAGAGCAGATTGAACAATGCTGAACACATGCTCCGCGAACCTAGTAACCCGAAACTCAAACCCTCTGCTATCCACGGGACTGTCGGCCCAGCATGAACTCAATCCCATTCAACTCGTCATAGAGGTCCCGATCCTCAGAGTCAAGAGCCCCCACGGCAGCAAGATCATCGAGGTCCTGACGAGTCAGAGGAATACCCTCGTCCTCAAGGTAATCCAGATTGAGTAAGGTACGGCTAATTTCCTCATAGCGCCTGACCAGCGCGTCATCATTGACGTACTCTACGTCGAAAGGCAGAGTCATGCGATCACCCTCTTCGCTGCTTCCCTAGCCACACCCAACCCCGTGGCCCCGAATTTTATGATGGCAACTATACCAGGACTGATCTCACACAGAGTCATGCCCACTCGTAGGCGGCAAGGCAACAGGTGGGGCCGGAGTTATTTTCCACAAGTCCCCCTACCCCCGACCCCCGTGACGGGGCGTCGATAAGCGCCCCTATCCCCCGTGCTTTACCTCAACGTTGCGTCCCGGCACCCAGCGCAACACCACCGCAAGCCCAAGGATCACGATGGAAAGCAGCGTGGCCGCCCAGCCCAGGCCCATCGTCCACCCGGTGAGCACCGCAATAGGAGCGATCACCGTCATGCCGATCTCAAAGGGCGCGAAGCCCACGTAGGCCACGCCGTACTCGTTCAGCGTGCCGGACTTCAGCTTGGGGTCCACCATCTTCAGCAGCGCGATACCCGTGGCCACGGCGGCGGTGGCCCAGCCCCAGCCGAAGATCGCGCGCTCCAGCCACTTCTTGCCAAAAAACGTCGGCGCAATAAAGAAGAAGAACACCAGGCAGTAGATCGTGCCGAGCACGAACATCACCACCAGCGGCACCCAGTAATCCGCCACCACGGCGGGAACGATGGCCGCGATGCCAAAGGCGATGAGGTAATCCGTGGCCGCGCCGGAAAGGGAGTTGATGGTATCGCGATCCACGTAGTTGGGCTTGCCTAGCAGGTTGAGGATCAGTTTACCCACGATGCCCACGGCAAAGGAGGTGATGAAGAGGGGAATGGAAACCTCGGGGAAGGCACCGCTGATCGCCTGGTTAATCAGGTAAGCAAACATCACGGTGAGCGTGAGCATACCCACGTGTAGCGCCACCGGCTCGATGGAGGAGGGGTTCGTGGTGGCCTTGCCGATGGAGGGACGGGAGGATTCCTCGTCAATGTAACCAGAACGCATTTCCCAGGGAAGTTTCTTGGGCATTTCCGAGGTGCGCCCGGTACGGATTCCCCAGTTGGCAAAGATCACGCCACCCACGATCGCCGCGAGGGTGCCCACCGTGGCGGATGTGAAGCCCAGGGTGCTCGCGGCCGTCGCCCCCGTGGCCTCCAGGGAGGAACCCACGGCTGCGGCGGTACCAAAGCCGCCCACAAAGCCCACGGGCAGCATCATGCCAAACCATTCCTCCGTGCCCCACACGGGCTGGAAGAGGAAGATGCCCAGCAGGATGAAAAGTCCCCACTGCCCCACGAACATGCCCGTGGAATAGGACCACATGGTGCGTGCGCCGGAGCGCACGGAGCGATCAAACTGCATGGAGTACGGCATGGCGGCAAAGACCACGGCGATGAGCAACGTGGTGTACGCGCCCATTTGATCGGAGAAGCCTATCCAACCAAGCGCGCCCGGCCCCAGCAGCAGCCCCAAAAGGCCTGCGGTGATCGGGGCCGGAAGCAGCAGCGCCTGGAATACGGGTACCTTCCGGCGCAGCACGTTGCCTATCACCATCAAAACGGAGATCCAGCCGACATCAACAAGCAGGGAAAAAGGGGTGTATTCCACAGCGGCTCCTTCATGCGACGTACGTGACCGGCTCATCTTAACGGTTCGGGCGCGTTTCTCCACCCCTGCGTGGAAGAATGGGGGTGATGAGCACACCCCTGCACACCCTGGTGATCGGCGCCGGGCAGGCCGGCCTGGCCTGCACCCACGAATTAGTCCATCGAGGGCTGGTGCCGGGGCGGGACTTCGTGGTGCTCGACGCCAATTCCGGCCCCGGCGGGGCGTGGCGGCACAGGTGGGATTCCCTCACCCTCGGCCGTGCCCACGGCATCGCTGATCTTCCCAGCCTGCCCATGCGACGCCCCGATCCCACCGTTCCGGCCTCCCGCGTGGTGGCGGATTATTACGGTGCGTATGAGGAGCACCTGGGGATCGAGGTGATCCGCCCGGTGAGGGTGCTTGAGGTGGCGTCGTCAAGCAAGACCGCGCCGCTGCGCGTCACCGCGAGCGACGGCCGCACCTGGCACGCCCGCAGCATCGTCAATGCCACCGGCACCTGGGATCAGCCCTTTATTCCGTACCTCCCCGGCGCAGCCTCGTTCCGAGGAGAGCAGTTGCACACGGTGGATTATCGGCGCGCCGAGGACTTTCGCGGCAAACGCACCCTGGTGGTGGGCGGCGGGCTCTCCGCCCTGCAATTTCTCCTCGAACTCGCTGCCGTCACGGACACCCTGTGGTCCACGCGCCGCCCGCCCAACTTCACCGACCGCTCCTTTGACCAGGCCTGGGGCCGCGACGTGGAGCGTGCCGTGCGGGAGCGCACCCACGCCGGAAAGTCTCCCGTCTCCGTGGTGCGCACCACAGGGATTCCACTGTGGCCCGAGTACGTGGAGGCGGTAAAGGCGGGCACGCTGGTCTCGCGCGGGAACGTCGAGAGCGTGACGCCCGAGGGCGTGCGCTTCGGTGCCGTGCCGCCGCCCCGCACGCGGGGGCTGGGGCCGTCGCGCAGCGATCGCCTGGTGCTGCCGGAGAGTTGGCGGCCTTACCCGGCCGGGCACGAGGAAACCGTGGACGTGATCTTCTGGAACACCGGGTTCCGCGCGGCGCTGCGGCACCTGGCTCCCCTGCGGCTGCGCGGCCCCAAGGGAATCGAGATGATCGATGAGGTCACGCCCCGGCGCGATCCCCGAGTATTCCTGGTGGGCTACGCATCCTCCGCGTCCACGGTGGGGGCCACGCGGGCGGGCCGATTGGCGGGGCGCAAGGCCGCGCAATACCGATGAAGCGGGAGGACCGCGGAAGGCCCACAAGGCGCGCCACTACCCCCGCTGCGGCGAGGGAGCGATAGTCCGTTTTGCCTGTTTTCCTCCGCTTTTCTTACCCCCATAGACGAAGGTACACACCCGTGCGGCGACCTTTGGTATGGGTTGCCCTCTACAAACTTCCCCTCGGGCCTTAGTATAGGTGTCATGCCCGCCGCCACGCTCGCTGAGATTGCAGACCTGATCCGGGAACATCCCGGCACTTTCCGCGATGCCACACACGGTCGTTTCTATGTGGATCACCTGGAGGCACACGCCGTTTTCCCCCTCAAGATGAGCAAGTCTCACCTTGATCTCGCCCCGGCGGTGGCATGGGTTTTGGAAAACAGCTCCCCCACGGCGCTCTCCCCCGCGGCCCTGCTGCGCGTGCAGCAGATGGGCCTGGATCACCGTCGCCACGGCTTCCCCGCCATCGCCTACGCCTCCTTTGCCCAGGCGCTCAAGTTTGGTCTACGCGAGGTGCTGCGTGTATCCAACGAGCAGTACACGGTGGCGGCGCAGCAGGCGGAACACCTGATCGAGGGCCTCTGCGTGGAGATGGCCGCCGTGGCCCTCAACGCGGACGAGCAGGGCGTACCCCCGGCGTATTCCGGCGAGGTCATCAACGTGGAGCGCATGAGCAGGCGGATCAGCGTGGTCACGCTGGATACCGGCCTGGCCATTCCGTTTAACCCCGGGCAACACGTGCTCACCTCCACCGCCATGCTGCCCGGCATCTGGTTGCCCATGTCCCCTGCCACTCCTCCCTCGGAGTTCGGCCAGGTGGAGTTCCACGTGCTGGGTGAGGACGATACCTCCGCGCAGCGCCTGGCCAAGTCCAAGATCGGCGACCACTGGACGTTCGGGCAACCGGACGGCACGCTATCCATCGACGGCAAGCGTGACGTCCTGCTCATCGCCCACTCCACCGGCTGGGCACCGCTGCGCTCCCTGCTCTTTGACATGCTCACCTGGGAGCACCAGCCGCAGGTCACGCTCTTCCTCAGCGCGGAGTATCCGGGGGAACTCTACGAACTGCCCCGCCTGTGGGCCTTGGCCCAGGCGAGTTCCTGGCTCACGGTGGTGCCCTGCGCCATCAACCACGAGGACGCCTGGTGGGTTAATTCCCAGGTCACCCTGCCGGATATTTATATCGCCACGGCCGAATCCCCCGGCGCGCTCGCCGCCAGCCGAGGCACCTGGGTCGATCACGATGTGCTCATCGCCGGCCCGGAGGAGAACGCTCAACACAGCGCCGAGGCCCTGCGGGCCGTGGGGGCGCAACACATTCAGTTGGAGGCATGGCCGCGACGCAGCGCCGAAGCACCGCGCTAATGAGGCCTTTTGGGCCACCGCCCATTTCCCCCACCTGAGGGGCTTAGAGAATAGGTATCTCGCGCCGCGCCCGCGCCACCTGCGCGGGATCAATATCCGCCACCAGCAATTCCTCCCCGTATCCCGCCTCCTCAAGGCGCTCCCCCCAGGGATTGACCAGCGCAGAATGACCAATGCCGGTGGGGCCGCTCGGTTGCCCGGCCTCCTCCGCCCCGCCGGGGCGCACCATTCCCGACGCCGCGATAAACGCCCCCGTATCCAGGGCGCGCGCGGCGGTCAGCGTGCGCCACTGGTGGAGTTTCCCCGGCCCATCGGCCCAGGAGGTGGGCACCGCGATCACCTGCGCGCCCCGCCGAGCAAGATCCTGAAAGAGGCTAGGAAAGCGCAGGTCAAAGCAGGTGGCCACGCCTATTTTTATCCCCTCAACCGCAAAGAGCACCGGCGCGTGACCGGGGCGGACGGTCTCCGATTCCTTGGTGTCAAAGGCATCGTAGGTATGGATCTTGTCATACCCCTGCGGCACCCCGCCGTCCGCGATGAGGGCGGTATTCCACACCCGCTGGATCCCATTATCCAGGCGATCGGCGGGCCGGAACATACCCGCCACGATCACCACGCCCAGTTCCCGCGCCACGTCATTCACCCCCGTGGCAAAGGGGCCATCATAGTCCTGCGCGTGCGTGTCCAGCCTCCCGGTGCCAAAGGCCTGCGAGGTGGCCTCCGGGAAGATCACCATGCGCGCTCCGCGCTCTGCGGCACGCCGGGAATAGGCCTCTACCGTGCGGAGATTCTCCTCCGGGTTACCCGTAGCATGTATCTGAGCCAGTGCAATGCGCATGGGGCCATGCTATGTGGATAACCCCCGTTTATCCACAGGCTTCCCCGGCCACGCTTACCTTTACTATCGACGCCGCGCTGTACTAGCAGGCATGGAAGAACTACTACTCACCGATTCCTTCGCCCAACGGCTGCGGGCCGCCAGCACCCATCTTCCCCAGTCCGGCCCGCGCATGAGTGGCCACTCCCTCACCGCCGCCGCGCTGCACGCCGCCGCGTCCTCCTGGGAACACAGCCTGCGGCTCGCCGCGCAGGATCGCGCGGCGCTTTTAGCCGATCTCTCCCGTTATTGCGATCGCGCACGGGAAACCGATCGTCACCTGTCCACCCGCCTCGCGCACCCCGAGGGGAGCCCCCGATGACCTCCTCGCCGCTGCGTTCCGCTGACCTCGACCACGCCGCCCAGTCCACCCTGCTCCTGGCCCAGCACGCCCGCGAGGCCGCCACCCAGGAAAAAGCCGAGAACACCGCGCTGCGTCACTCCGGTATCCGGGGAGCGGCCCTGCGGGGTATCGACCTCCTGGATACCGCCACCGCGCCCTGGGAGGCCGAGGCCGCCCGCATGGAACAGGTGGCCGGGGTGCTAAGCCGCACCAGCGCCCTGCACAAAGACATAGAACGCATAGCAGAGCGCCTGCGCGCCCTCAGCGAGGATTCGCTCTTCCTCACCGGGCTGGGTCGCGCCGTGGCCGCCCTGGGTTCCGCGCTGGATTGGCACTGCGCCCGTGAGGTCACCCGGTTGTGCACGCCCGTGGCCGCCCCGCCCCTGCACCGCCTGGGTGCCATGCCGGAACTCTCCCTCGACGCCATTCATGAGGCCACTCTCCTCGCGGAGCCGCAATGGCGCAACCTCGCCCAGCGGTACCCGGAGGCGCGCTTTGTGGAAGCGAGCAAGGACACCATCGCGGTGGTCTTTGGTGACCTTGATTCCGCAGAGAGCGTGACCACCTTCGTGGCCGGTGTGGGTTCCTCCGATCCTCACTCCTGGCCCGCCCAGTTAGAGCGCGGACGCAGCATCGCCCACGCCACCGGGGGCGCGGCTATTACCTGGCTGGGCTATCAGGCCCCCGCCACGCTCCCCCAGGCCATAGCCACCGATCCGGCTCGGGCCGGTGCCCAGGAACTTCAGCGCTTTCAACGCGATCTCACCGCCCGCAATCCCCGTCAGCGCCGCGTGGTGCTGGGCTATAGTTACGGCTCCGTGGTGGTGGGGCAGGCCGCCACCACGGGGCTTTTGGCCGACGCCGTGGTGCTCATGGGTTCTCCCGGTGTTCCCCTCGATCACGCCTCCAAGTTCCACTTACGCGGTTCCGGCCCTGGCAGCGTTCACGCCTTAACCTCCACCGGCGACCTCATCGACCTCACCGCCACCGGACGCGGTGGCGTGCACGGAGTGGACCCCACCGCCACGCGCTTTGGCGCTAAGGTGTGGCCCACAGGACCAGGGGATCACTCCTCCTATTGGGACGATCCCCTGGTATTCCAGGCGCTGCGGGAGATCTCGGCTCCCCCTGATACTGCTCTCCCTGACGTGCGCCCCGCTACCGCCGACCCCGCCGCGCGTTCGGCGTCCACATCACCACCGCCGTAGAGCGGGGCACATGCACCAACTCCCCACCACGCGACGAGGAATGCTGGCGTATATGCTCATTTTCCGCCCGCAACTGCGCTACCTCTCCCTTGAGGTCCTCGTTCTCCCGGGTGAGTTCAATGATCGCCTTAATGCCCGCAAGGTTTACGCCGTCCTCCTGGCTGAGCTTTTGAATACGGCGCAACATCGCCACATCGGCGCGGGAATACCGGCGGCCCCCACCACTGGTGCGAGCCGGGGTGACCAGCCCTAGGCGGTCATAGGTGCGCAGGGTCTGAGCGTGCATACCCGAAAGCTCCGCCGCCACGGAGATCACAAAGACCTCCTCGGTGGGCTGCCCCTGGGAAAGGGACTGCGTGGGTGCTTGCTGCGCACGAGCCATGTTATTTCACTCCTTCCCAACCTTCGCGGGGGTTGAAGCCGGATTCCCGTTCCGCCTGCGCATAGGAGCGCAAAGCGCTCGTGGCGGCGGCATCGAGATTGGTGGGCACGGTGACCTGCACAGTGACCAAGAGATCGCCCTTCTTGATGCCTCGTCCACGCACCCGCAGGGTGCGATTGGTGCGGGTACCGGCGGGCACCTTCACCCGCACCGGGGAATCCAGCGTGGGCACCGTGATCGTGTCGCCCAAAGCGAGTTCCGCAAAGGACACCGGAACGGTGACCTCCAGGTCATCACCCGAGCGGGTGAACACCGAGTCCGGCCGCACGTGGACGGTGACAAAGAGATCACCGGAGGGCTTGCCGTTGGGGCCCGCCTCGCCCTGGCCCGCCAGGCGCACCTTTTGTCCATCTACCACGCCGGCGGGAATCCGCACCGTAATCGAGCGGGTGCGGTGCACTGTGCCGCTGCCGGAACAGGTGGTACACGGGTCCTCGATGATCTCGCCCGTGCCGCCGCAGGCGGAACAGGGGGCGGAGAACCCAAAGGCACCGCGATTCTCCGAGGTAAACCCGGAGCCCTGGCACTTTTCACAGGTGGTGGGATTCCCGGACTTGGAACCCGAGCCGTGGCAGGTATTACACGGGGCCTCGCCGCTTAGCTGAATGGGAAGGGTGGTCCCTTTCGCCGCCTCCCGGAATTCCAGCGTGATGTCCGTTTCCACGTCTGCTCCCCTGGTCGGCCGAGCTGACTGGCGAGGATTCCCGCCGCGACCAAAGAAGCTACCGAAGATGTCACCAAGACCGCCCTCTGGAGAATAACCTCCGCTTTGTCCAAAGAAGTCGGAGGCCTGGAAGTTCCCCGTCGTCCCGGACGAGCGAAACCCTCCGGGGAAGCCGGTACCTCCCATTCCACCGCCGCGGATCATGGCACGGAAATCGTCATACTCCTTGCGTTTGGCCTCATCGCCCACCACGTCATAGGCCTCGGCCGCCTTTTTAAAGCGTTCCTCGGCCACCTTATCACCGGGCTTTTTATCCGGGTGGTTCTCGCGCGCGATCTTGCGATACGCCTTTTTAATGTCCTCCTGACTCGCGGACGAGGTAACCCCCAGATCCGCGTAATAGTTTTTTTCTGCCCATTCGCGTTCCGCCACTGGGCATCCCTCCTTCCCTCTTCATGCTTTATTTTTCGCTCTGCTAAAAATTATTCTCTACTAAAAAGGGCACCGCTGATCGGGGTAAAACGAACAGCGGTGCCCTATAGATCCTCGGATCTCTGCGCCTTATCCCTCAGCGGCCTCGGCGGTGGGATCGGCAATCATCACCATCGCGTTACGTATGGTCTTATCACCCAGGCGGTAGCCCTGGCGCAAAACCGTGCCCAACACCTTCTCATCACCGGAGGAACTATCCTGCACGGCCTCGTGGATCTCCGGGTCAAAGGCCTCACCGGGCTCCCCAAAGGCGGTCACCCCCAGGGAATCCAGGGTGGAACGGAACTTCTCCGCAAAGGCCTTGAGCGGGCCCTCCTCCAGGTCACCGTGCTGCTTGGCCAGGGCCAGATCGTCCACGATGGGCAGCAGGCTCGATACCACGGAGGCACGAGCCGAGTCCACGGCGGCCTGGCGCTCGCGGGTGGAGCGGCGTCGATAGTTCGCGTACTCCGCGGTCACCCGCTTGAGGTCCTCGGTGAGTTCCTCCACCTGGGCCTCGGGGCCGGTTTCCGCGGCCGGGGTGCCCTCTGCGGGAGTCTCGGTGGCCTCGGAGTCCTCCACGGCCTCGGTGCTTTCGGTGGCGATGTCCTCGATATTCTCGGGCTGGTCCTCAGTCTGGGTCACTTCTTGTCACCCTCCTCGTCCACAACCTCGGCGTCCACCACGTCGTCGTTAGCGCCCTCGGTGCCCTCGGCACCCTGCTTGGCTGCCTCGGCCTCGTAGATGGCCTTGCCCATCTCCTGAGACTCGGTGGAGAGCTTCTCCACGGCAGCCTTGATGGCCTCCAGGTCATCGCCCTTCAGGGCCTCTTCCACCTCGGTGGCGGCGGCCTCGACCTTGGTCTTGATCTCCTCGGAGACCTTATCGGAGTTATCCTCCAGGAACTTCCGGGTCTGGTAGGCGGTGGACTCGGCGGCGTTGCGGGTCTCCTGCTCCTCGCGGCGCTTCTTGTCCTCCTCGGCGTGGGCCTCGGCGTCCTTGACCATGCGGTCGATCTCCTCCTGGGACAGGCCGGAGCCATCCTGAATGGTGATCGTGTTTTCCTTGCCGGTGCCCTTATCCTTGGCGGTCACGTGCACGATGCCGTTGGCGTCGATGTCAAAGGTCACCTCGATCTGCGGCACACCGCGCGGGGCCGGGGCGATACCACCCAGTTCAAAGGAGCCGAGCAGTTTATTGGCGGAGGCCATCTCGCGCTCACCCTGGAACACCTGGATCTGCACGGAGGGCTGGTTGTCCTCGGCGGTGGTGAAGGTCTCAGAGCGCTTGGTGGGGATCGTGGTGTTTCGCTCGATGAGTTTGGTCATCACGCCGCCCTTGGTCTCAATGCCCAGGGAGAGCGGGGTGACGTCGAGAAGCAGCACGTCCTTGACCTCGCCGCGCAGCACGCCGGCCTGCAAGGCCGCACCCACGGCCACGACCTCGTCCGGGTTCACGCCCTTGTTGGGCTCCTTGCCGCCGGTAAGTTCCTTCACCAGGTCCGTCACGGCGGGCATACGGGTGGAGCCACCCACCAACACCACCTGGTCGATGTCCGATACCTTCATGTCGGCGTCCTTGAGCACCTGGTTAAAGGGCTTCTTGGTGCGATCCAGGAGGTCCTGGGTGATGCGCTGGAACTCGGCGCGGGAGAGCGTCTCGTCCAGGAAGAGGGGGTTCTTCTCCGCGTCCACGGTGATGTACGGGAGGTTGATGGTGGCCTGCTGGGAGGAGGAAAGCTCGATCTTGGCCTTCTCCGCCGCCTCGCGCAGGCGCTGCAAGGCCATCTTGTCCTTGGTCAGGTCAATGCCGTTGCTGCTCTTGAACTTATCGGCCAGCCAATCCACAATGCGCTGATCCCAGTCATCACCACCGAGCTGGTTATCGCCCGCCGTGGCGCGCACCTCCACCACGCCATCGCCGATCTCCAGCAGGGAGACGTCGAAGGTGCCACCGCCGAGGTCAAACACCAGAATGGTCTGCTCCTCGTCGTTCTTCTCCAGGCCATAGGCCAGGGCGGCGGCGGTGGGCTCGTTCACGATGCGCAGCACGTTCAGGCCCGCGATCTGCCCGGCCTCCTTGGTGGCCTGGCGCTGAGCATCCTCGAAGTACGCGGGAACAGTAATCACGGCGTCCGTGACGTCCTCGCCCAGGTAGGCCTCAGCGTCGCGCTTCAACTTTTGCAGGGTACGAGCGGAAATCTCCTGCGGGGTGTACTTCTTATCGTCAATATCTACGCTCCAGTCATTCTCACCGATGTGGCGCTTAACGGAGCGAATGGTGCGATCAACGTTGGTCACGGCCTGGTTCTTGGCGGACTGCCCCACCAGAACCTCGCCGTTCTTGGCAAAGGCCACTACCGACGGCGTGGTGCGAGCACCCTCGGAGTTAGCGATAACGGTGGGCTCGCCGCCCTCCAAAACAGACACCACCGAGTTGGTGGTCCCCAGATCAATTCCTACTGCACGTCCCATTGCTCATCCTCCTGTTGAATATCTTTTGCTTTTTCAGGCCGAGCCCTAGCCCTGTCCTGCTCCCGACCGCGCCACCGAGGGCGCTCCACGGGAACTTGAGGGTCAATGGCTCAACTCCGGCACCCACACTAACAGATCCCATTGAGCCGAACCCACTCAAGCCTACATCCCCCTCAACGCACACCCTCCCAAAGTTGTTCCCGATCGGCTCAACTTTTTCTTTTGCGCAGATCACCGCACCGCTCTAGGACCACAGGACGGCACGCGAGGGGCTACCGACGGGACGCGCAGCACGGCAGCACCCACCACACCAGGGAACGTCGCCAGCCAACACCTCCCCACCCTCTTTTAGGGGTACTTTCAGGGAGAGAAATAACACACCGAGCAGGCTTGACACGCCCACATCAACCCACACCACCCCCATATTCACCCAGGTCACCCCCGTTCCCCGTATTCACCCATGAATAATAAGAAACAATAGTGACCCTCCCCATCCCCTCCCGCACCCCAGGATCGAGTTCACAGTATGCGATCTCTCATATAGGTTCCTCCCTATGGCACAGCACATAGCAGGTGGGGGCCACATCACGGCACCCATCGCTAACTCATGGTGAGGGAAGGCATCGCATGACACCACCGGAACAACGGAACTCACAGCCACAGGGCACCCCTCCTGGCGGCGAAGCCCACGGCGGCACCACGCACCCCGGCCGGGGACACGTCCACCCGGACGAGCACACCGGCTTGCAGAAGTCGCTGAGTCGCCGCCAGCTTCAGATGATCGCCATCGGCTCGGCCATCGGCACCGGCCTCTTTTTGGGCACGGGTGCCCGGCTAGAGCAGGCCGGCCCCGCCCTGGCGCTGCTGTACCTGGTCTGTGGTTTCTTCGGGTATCTGATCCTGCGTTCCCTGGGTGAGTTGATCGTGTATCGCCCCACCTCGGGTTCCTTCGTGTCCTATGCCCGCGAGTTCTTCGGGGAAAAAGCCGCCTACACGGCGGGCTGGATGTACTGGTTCAACTGGGCCATGACGGCCGTGGCCGATGGCACCGCCATCGCCATCTATATCAAGTGGTTCGGCCAGTACAGCGAGTTCGTGGCCGGTCTGCCCCAGTGGCTCTTGGCCCTGGTGGTGGTGCTCGGGGTGTTGGGACTCAACCTCGTGTCCGTCAAGGTCTTTGGCGAGTTGGAGTTTTGGTTCTCCGCGGTGAAGATCGGAGCGCTGATCTTCTTCCTCATCATCGGTATCTTCTTCGTGATCTTCGGTAGCCCCAGCGGCCAGCCCACGGGCATTCACCTGCTTTCCGAGGGCGGCGGGATATTCCCCAACGGCCTGCTTCCGGCGCTGATCGTGGTGCAGGGCGTGGTGTTTGCCTACGCCGGTATTGAGCTGGTGGGTACCACCTCCGGTGAGGCCAAGAACCCCCGCAAGGAGATCCCCAAGGCCATTAACCTGGTGATCCTGCGCATCGCGGTGTTCTATTTCGGCTCGGTATTGCTGCTGTGCCTGCTGCTGCCTTATACCGAATACTCTGCGGGGGAGTCGCCCTTTGTCACGTTCTTCGCCTCCATCGGTGTGGACGTAGCGGCCCCGATCATGCAGCTCATCGTGATCACGGCGGCGCTGTCCTCGCTGAACGCGGGGTTGTATTCCACGGGTCGCATCATGCATTCTCTGGCTCTGGCGGGTTCCGCGCCGCGCTTTGCCGCCAAGCTCACCCGCTCCGGCGTCCCCTATGGTGGCATTCTGCTCACCACGGTGGTAGCACTGGCGGGTGTGGGCCTGAATTACGTGGTGCCGGAGCAGACCTTTGAGATCGTGCTCAACCTTGCCGCCCTGGGCACGATGGCGAGCTGGGCCGCGATCACGCTCTCCCACATGAAGTTCGTTTCCCTGGCCAAAAAGGGCATTTATCAGCGCCCCGGCTACCAGGCCCACCTGGCCCCGTTCACCAACTATCTCACCCTGGCGTTCCTGGCCAGCGTGATCTTGTTGATGGCCTTCGATTACCCGGTGGGTACCTGGACGCTCATCGTGTCTCTGATGTTCTTCCCGATCTTGGCGCTGGGCTGGCGGGTAAACCGAGGCCGGATCATGGCGGCTCTCGACGCCCGCCAGGAGCAGCGCAAGGTGGAACTGCAAGAGCATGCGCACGATCGCCAGCAGGGGCCCGGCGCGCCCTGACCTGGCGCAGAGTAAGCGGCAGCAAGAAGTAACTATTCATTTTCCTAGTAGCTTTAAGGAGCACTGTTTTTTATGACGGGTTTCGTCGATGTGAAGGCGATGACGGACTGGATCCAGCGCGAGGGCGTGGAGAACATCATCAGCGGCATGATGGATTACCTGGAGCGCGATTACGCCCGCTGGCAGCGCTTTGACAAGATCCCCCGCGTGGCCAGCCACACTCCCCTCGGCGTGATCGAACTTATGCCCACCTCCGACGGCGAGGAGTACGCTTTCAAGTACGTCAATGGGCACCCCTCCAACCCTGCCCGTGGTTTCCAGACGGTAGCCGCCTTCGGCATGCTGGCGGACGTCGATAATGGCTATCCCACCTTCCTCGCGGAGATGACCCTGCTCACCGCCCTGCGCACGGCGGCCGTCTCCGGCATGGTGGCCCGCCACCTGGCACGCAAGGATTCCTCCGTGATGGCCATGATCGGCGCGGGCAGCCAGTCCGAGTTCCAGGCCCTGGGCATGCGCGCGGCCCTGGGGATCGAGGAGATCCGTATCTACGATATTGACCCGGCGGCCGTGGAGAAGTTCGCGCGCAACATCGAGCCCCTGGGCTTTAAGATTCACAAGGCCACCTCGGTGAGCGATGCCGTGGCGGGTGCCGATGTGATCACCACCTGCACCGCGGACAAGGCCCAGAACACGATCCTCAGCAACGAGCACGTGGCCCCCGGCGTACACCTCAACGCCGTGGGCGGGGATTGCCCCGGCAAGACCGAGCTGGAGGCCGCGATCCTGAACAAGGCCGACGTATTCGTGGAGTTCCCCGAGCAGACCCGCATCGAGGGCGAGATTCAACAGATGCCGGAGGACTTCCCCGTGATCGAGATGTGGGAGGTTATCGCGGGCAAGCGCGAGGGCCGCACCTCCGCCGAGCAGATCACCCTCTTTGATTCGGTGGGCTTTGCCATCAATGACTTTGCCGCCCTGCGCTACCTGCGCGATTCCGTCGCCGGTACGGAGCTGGAGGCCAAGCTCGACCTGGTGGCCGACCCCGATGATCCCAAGGATCTCTTCTCCCTCATTCCGACCTTCGCCCCGCTTCCCTAGGCATTGCGCCTTATTACATAAGAAAGGATTATGACAGTGAGCATCGCTGAGCTGCCCCAACTGCCCGTTCCCGCCAACTCCTCCGATGTGGAGGCAGTGGTGCCCCAGGCCCTGCGCAGGGCCAAGGAATGGCTGAATCAGACGGACGCGGAATCCTCCCGCAAGGAGACCCGCGCCACCGAGCAGTTGGCGGACATGGTGCGCGACCCGGAGGGTGTGCGCTTCACCATGGAGTTCGTGGATCGGGTGGCCCGCCCCGAGGATAATAAGGTGGCCGCCGCGAGCCTACGCAGCCTGGGAGAGATCCCCGACTTCCTCGGCCCGATAAACAAGGCCATGATGGGCCTGGGCGCCCTGGCTAGTTACGCGCTGCCCGGCGTGGTCATGCCCGTGGCCCGCGCCCGCATGCGTCAATTGGTGGGCCACCTGGTGCTGGACGCCGAGGGCGATGCTCTCAATGGTCTGCTGGACAAGGCCTCCGCGCAGGGCACCCAGCTCAACCTCAACCTGCTGGGCGAGGCGGTGCTGGGTGAAAAGGAGGCCAAGGCCCGCGCGGAGCGCACCCGCCAGCTGATCCGCAACCCGCGCGTGACCTACGTGTCGGTCAAGGCATCGAGCCTGTGCGCGCAGCTCAACCACTGGGACTTCGAAGGTTCGGTGGTGCGCCTCAAGGATCGCCTGCGGCCGCTGTACCAGGAGGCCCAGGCCCGCAGCAGCAAGGTCTTTATCAACCTGGACATGGAGGAGTACCACGATCTCCACCTCACGATCCGCCTGTTCACGGAACTCATCAGCGAGGAGGAGTTCAAGAGCCTGGAGGCCGGAATCGTGCTTCAGGCCTACCTGCCTGATACCCTCGCCGCGCTGGAGGAACTCACCGAGTTCGCGCTGAAGCGCAAGGCCGAGGGCGGTGCCCCCATCAAGGTGCGCCTGGTCAAGGGCGCCAACCTCTCCATGGAGCGGGTGGCGGCGGAGTCCCACGGCTGGAAGCAGGCCCCCTACCGCACCAAGGACGAGGTGGACGCCAACTATCTGCGTCTGCTCGATTACGTGCTGCAACCGGAGTACGCGGACGCCATCCGCATCGGCGTGGCCAGCCACAACCTCTACACCCTGGCCCTGGCCTGGGAACTGGCCGCCGCGCGCGGCGTGGAGCAGCAGCTCGACGCGGAGATGTTGCAGGGCATGGCCCCCGCGCAGTCCCGCGCGGTACGCAAGGTCTTTGGCGATCTGATCCTCTACACCCCCGTGGTGCACGCGGAGGACTTTGACGTGGCCATCAGTTACCTGGTGCGCCGCCTGGAGGAGAACAGCGAGAAGCAGAACTTCCTCTACTCCCTCTTTGCCCCCGAGGTGGAGGGCCCCGATCACCTCACCCCGATGGGTTCCCAGGAGCAGCGCTTCCGCCGCGCCGTGGCGGAGCGGTGGAGCACCTTCGCCGGGGAGCGTCGCACGCAGAACCGCCTGGAGGAAAGCGGCACCCAGGCCCCCAAGATCGGGCGCTTTGTCAATGAACCGGACACCGATCCCGCCTTGCAGGCCAACCGCGAGTGGGCGCTGACCGCCCTGGAACTGGGCGCGGAGCCGATCCAGGCCGAGGAAATCACCGACCCCGCGCAGGTGGACGAGGCCGTGGCCCGCGCCTCCGAGCTGGCTCAGCCCTGGGGTGCCCTGCCGGGCAAGGAGCGCGCCGAGGTGCTCTACCGCATTGCGGATTCGCTTGCCGACGCCCGCGGGGAACTCATGGCCACCATGACGCACGAGGCCCGCAAGACCATCGACCAGTGCGATCCCGAGATCTCCGAGGCCATCGACTTCGCCGCGTTCTACGGGCACAGCGCCGCCGCCCTAGACGATTACGCCGGGGTATTCACCCCGCACAAGGTCACCGTGGTGGTGCCGCCGTGGAACTTCCCGGTGGCGATCCCGGTGGGCGGTATGCTCTCCGCCCTGGCAGCGGGTTCCGCCGTGATCATCAAGCCCGCGCCCCAGGTGGTGCGCTGCTCCGAGGTGGCGGTGGCCGCCATCCGACGCGGCCTCGAAGCCGCAGGCCAGGACCCCGACCTGGTGCAACTGCTGCGCACCGACGAGGGCGCGGCGGGCAAGGCCCTGATCAGCCACAAGACGGTGGATCAGGTGATTCTCACGGGTGCCTCCGATACCGCCGCCCTCTTCCGCTCCTGGAACCCCCGCATGGCAATCTCGGCGGAGACCTCCGGCAAGAATGCCATCATCGTCACCCCCTCGGCCGATCCCGACCTCGCGGTGGCGGACCTGTACCAGTCCGCGTTCAAGCACTCCGGGCAGAAGTGCTCGGCGGCGTCGCTAGTAATCCTGGTGGGGCCGCAGGGCCGCTCCCAGCGCTTCCTCGGGCAATTGGTAGACGCGGTGGAGACGCTCCAGGTGGGGCCGGGCACGGATATTTCCACCACCATGAACGGCCTGATCGAGCCGCCGAGCGAGAAGCTGCGCCGGGGCCTCACTCAGCTGGAACCGGGCGAGACCTGGCTGGTCAAGCCGCGTCAGCTCGACGAGGAGGGGCTGCTGTGGTCCCCCGGTATCCGCGATAACGTCCAGCCCGGCTCCTGGTACCACACCCACGAGTGCTTTGGCCCCGTGCTGGGTATCATGCACGCCGAGACACTGGAGCAGGCCGTGGAGTGGCAGAACTCCACCGGCTTTGGCCTCACCGGCGGTATTCACTCCCTGGACGACGATGAGATCGCGTACTGGATGGAGCACGTGGAGGTGGGCAACGCCTACGTCAATCGCGGTATCACCGGCGCGATCGTGCAGCGCCAGCCCTTTGGCGGCTGGAAGAACTCCGTGGTAGGCCCGGGTGCCAAGGCCGGTGG
Source organism: Corynebacterium sp. 21KM1197 (assembly GCF_033783015.1). Lineage (NCBI taxonomy): Bacteria > Bacillati > Actinomycetota > Actinomycetes > Mycobacteriales > Corynebacteriaceae > Corynebacterium > Corynebacterium sp. 21KM1197. The sequence goes on from NZ_CP123907.1 coordinate 2,147,104, forward strand.
CCCCAACTACGTGGCGCAGTTCGGTACCTGGGCTGATCCCGATACCCCGCTGCTCGCCCGCAACGTCAGCGTCTCCCCCGCCGTGGTCTCCCTCCTGGATCGCTTCGACGATCTCTCCGAGTCCGATCGCGCCTGGTTGTGGCGCGCCGCCGAGTTGGACGCGGTGGCCTGGCGCGAGGAGTTCGGCGTGCAGCACGATCCCACCGGGCTGGTTTCCGAGGCCAATATCTTCCGCTATCGACGCCTCCTCGAACCGCTGCGCCTGCGTGTGGGCGCGGGGTATGCGCTGCGCGACGTCGTGCGCCTGCTCCTGGCCTCCGCCGTCACCGGCGTGGCGCTGGACATCTCCACCACCAGCGACCTGGCCGAGGAACTGCGCCGCGCCGGTGCCGAGGTGCGGGTGGCCAGCGACGAAGCCTATGCGCGCGGCATCGCCCGCGCCTCCTCGGTACGGGTGCGCACCCTGGGCGAGGTGGACCCGGAGTTGTACGTGGCGGCAGCGAAGTCGCAGTCCGTGGTCCTCGATCACGCCGTGGTGGCCGATGGTCGCCGCGAGCTGCTGCCCTTCCTGCTGGAGCAGGCGGTATCGGTGACCATGCACCGCTTTGGTATTCCTACCTCGGCGGGCCACATCGAGCGTTAAGGTAGGCTGGGGCTCCTTGACCCTGAACACGATAGGAGCCCCGTTATGAACCGCCGCCTGGCGCTCATTCCCACCGCCGCACTGACGCTCACCCTTGTTGCGTGCAGCAGCGACGACGATAACCCCATCACCACCGAGATCGTCACCGTTACCGAGGAGGCCCCGGCGGCCTCCTCTGCCGCGGCCACCGCCGCTGCGTCCGATTCCGACGATGATGACACCAAGGCCGGAGCCGTGAGCACCGATGGCGCCCTGGCCGCCATTCAGGACGCCCTTGCCGCTCACCCGGACGGCATCATCACCGACCTCGACCGGGATCGTGACTCCTACGAGATCGACCTGGTGGTGGGCCAGGAGCACCTGGAACTGACGGTAGACGCCAAGGGCAACGTCACCGAGGTGGAGCGCGAGAGCGAGGACGACGCCGAGGACATTGCCGAGGCCCAGGCCGCCACCGTGACCGCCGCCGACGCCGCCCAGCAGGCCCTTGACCAGCACCCGGACGCCGTGATCGACAGCCTCTCCCTGGACGAGGAGGACGGCAGGCTGGAATGGGACATTGACCTTGACGATGCTCAGGGCAATGACCTCGCGGAGATGAAGATTCCTGCGGTTTAAGCGGGGTGGTATTTGGTTCCTGCCGCTTTTAGCGGCGGCGGGAACCAAATAATATATCGGACATTTTTCTTCGGGGTTTCTTTTTAGGAATGGGCAATTCCGCCATCTCATAGTAATAATCGGGAATATCCTTACCCAGGCTCTCCCCCGCCGCGATGGCCGCCCGCGCCCGGGCCCGCAGAACCCGGCGCTCCCCAACGTCATCCATCGTTTCTTCCGACATTGCCCCTCCACTTCATCAACGAGGCCTGATCCCAGATCAGCCCCCGCTCCGTTCTTGTGGCAAGCCTACCCTCGGACAACGCGGTGAGCACAGTCCACCCGGCCTCACGAGCAACCACATGCTCCGCATTGACCTGCTCCATCGCCCAGGCATAGCGCCGCCACCACTCGGAACGACGATCGCTCATAGCCTTCTGCCGAACCGTAGCCATGACCCCCACGAAACCCGCAACGGCGATAGCGAGCTGACCCACCCGAATAATCAGATCCCAATCCATCTTCTCCCCCACACCCCAGTCAGGCATCCGTGTAATGAATACCCAAGTAATCAACCTGCATGAGGCTAACCTGGCCACATGAAAACTCACCCCGCCGATACCCCCACGGCAAGGCTCGCCCACGCGACCATGCCACAAACACCCGAGTTTCTACCACCCATTCCCCCGCGCGCTCCCATCGACACCGCACTTCTCTCCGATACCGAACGCCTGCACCGGATCTATCTCCGCCCCGAGATCACACCCCACCCCACCGATCCCGAGCTCGTGCGTCTCACGGTGGCCCGGCCCGTTCACTCCCCCACGGAAACGGCGGTGCTTTACCTCAACGCGCTCACTCACATGAACCGCGAACGCGTAACGGAGTTCGCCCTTGAACGGCACGGTGAGTGGCATGTGGGTTCTTGGTATATCCCGGCTCACCTCCATACCAGCGCCGGGATTATTCTCTGCGATCCCCTTGACCCCGCCATCGGCCATGAGCGAGCAACCTGGCGCACCGCCCTCGATTCCGCCGTTCCGCTCGTCCCAGTCCCCAACATGGAAGCATTTACCGAGTTACAGCCAGCCGCTGGGTTTCCGGACATCACCAATCCTCTCCACCAGTCCCGCTGGCATTCCGCCGCCCTAGACGTCGAGGTTCGCGCCTGGCTCAGCCCAGACCCCTCACCGCATGCCACCCTCTTGCTCATGACGGACGCGGAGGAGTATCTCAACCGCACCCCACTTCTTCCCCGTCTCCGCACTCCCGAGCACCCGGCCACCTCGGTTCTCTTTTTCGGCCCCGCCAGCAGCAGCAATAGAGACCGCGTTCTCACCGCTGGCCCGGCATTGGATTCCTTTATAGAAAAGGAACTCCTCCCCTGGGCAGCGCGATTCTCTCCCCCGCTTGCCGACTCCTCCCAACGCATCATCGCCGGGGGCTCCCTGGGCGGGTTCGCGGCGGCGGGCGTGGTGCGCCGCCGCCCGGATCTTGTTCCCAACGCAGTAGTACAATCCGCCTCTTTCTGGTGGCCCGATCGCTCCTATGCAGAACTTGCCGCCTGGGACGCAGAGATTGACCCCCGCGTGCGCGTTTTTCACGAGGTTGGCGCGTACGAGGGGTTCCTCCGTGCGGAAAACCGACGCTTTGCCCACCTCCTCGCGCAGCGCCTTGCGCCAGGAGCGTGGCACAGCCGCGAGTATCAAGGCGGTCATGACTACGCATGTTGGCGCAAAGGCATTCTCGATGCCCTGGATTGGTTCCATGCCCAGGATAAAACCTATAAAATGATATAAAACACATCACCGCCCTCCAGTCCCACCCCCGTGATAATCTCACTCCTTAATCCATAAGTAATGCACGACACACAAGGGGAGCGGGGTCACCATGCACCTACAGGTATCTCACCTCAGTTTTTCCTATCCCGGCCGAGGCCCCAGCCACGCAGGCCAAGCGGCTACGGAAAAGCCGCTGTTGTCGTCGATAAGCCTCACCGCCACCCCCGGCTCCGTCTCCGCCCTCATGGGCCCCAGCGGAAGCGGAAAGACCACCCTCTTTTCCCTGCTCAGCGGGCAGCTATCCCCCACCTCGGGCACGGTGACCCTGGGCGATCGTCCGGTCACGGAGATCCCCGAGCGGGAGTTGCGCGGCGGGATCATCGCGCGCGTGTATCAGGATTATCACCTGGTGCCGTACCTCAGCGCCCTGGATAACGTGCAGTTGGCGCAGGACATCGCGGGCACGCTGCACGCGGAGCCGGATCGCGCCGCCGAACTATTGGAGGAGGTGGGCCTGGGCGAGCACCTCAACTCCCCGGTTCATTCCCTCTCCGGCGGCGAGCAGCAGCGGGTGGCCATCGCGCGGGCGCTGGTGAATCGACCCCGCCTGGTGCTGGCCGATGAGCCCACCGGGGCGCTGGATTCCGCGAACTCCGCGCTGGTCATGGATATTTTCCTGCGCCTGGCCAGGAGCAACGAGGCCGCCGTGATCGTGGCCACCCATGATCCCGCCGTGGCGCAGCGCGCCGATACCCTGTGGCGGCTGTGCGCCGATGGTTCCGTGAGCGTGGAGGCGGCCGCATGATCCGCCTGCGCTTCGGCCTGGGCGCGCTGCGCAGTGCACCGGGGCTCGTCGTAGGCCTCGTGCTTTTTAGCCTGATCGCCCCATTCCTCCTGCTCTCGCTGAGCCTGAGCCTCACCGCGTACCGAGAGGCCACCACCGCCTCCGCGCAGGCGCACTTTGGCCGCTATTCCCTGCAAGCCACCGCGGCTTTCCCGGAAACCGAGCGCTACCTGCGCGATTGGGTGGCCCGGGGCGAGGCCGTGGGGATCGCCACCACCCAGGCGGTGGTGCGCGACGAGCAGGATCACGGTGCCGCCGCGCAGGCACGCCTGAGTTCCGGCCCCGCCGATCTCGGAGTGCTCGCTGCGGGCTCGTACCCGCAAAAGCCCGGCGAGGCCACGATCTCCATCGCCCTGGCCGAGGCCCTGGGCGTCTCCCCCAGCGGCACCGTCACTCTCACCCCGGAGAGCGCCCAGTTCGACCCACTTAGCCTGCGCGTCACCGGCCTGAGCACCAACCCCGCAGATACCTCGGAGTTGCTTATCGACGCCATCGCACCCCGCACCGTCGCCGCCGTCCACGAGGAGGCGGAGGCGTGGTTGATTTCCTCCGAGGTGGAAAAGGACCCCTTCTTTGAGCAGTCCACCAGCACCGGCGGTATCCGAACGGGCACCGAGGAGATCGCCAGCCAGGGCCTGTTAGAGGAGGCTCGGGCCGCCGATTTCGGCCGGTTGGAGGTGCTCCGGGGAGTCCTCGCGGTGGTGGTCACGGCGGGGATCGCGGCCCTGGGCCTGGCCTACCTGCACCGCCACGCCGCCGCCCTTTCGGGCTACCAGGCCAGCGGCGGTGACACCGCTGCGGGCACGCTGTGGCTGAGCCTGCCCGCGCTGGTGGTATCCACCCTGGGTGCCCTCGCGGGAACTGCATCCGCCCTCGCGGTATTTCGCCTCTGGCCTGCGGAGATAGGTCGGTGGTGGAACCAGGACTGGGTTTCCCCACACCCCGGTACCTCGCTGGTGCTCCTGGCCCTGTGCCTCATCGGCGGCCTCGCGGCAGTGGGCGCGGTTTTGTTCCTGCGGGCGCGGCACCGGGGAACACACATTCACCACTCCCGTCCCCTTTCTCCCCCGGCGCGGCGGGCCTGGCTGGTGCTGGGTGTGATCGCCCTGTGCCTCTGCGGTTTCTTCCTCTATATGCGCTGGGGCCTCACCATTCTCCAAGGACACCGCTTTGCCCTGGTGTGCGCAGCCCTCGCGGCGGGGGCGATCTCCCTCGGTGTGCGTTGGTCCCGCAGCGAGTTACGCTACCGCGCCCGCCTGCCCAAACCAGCGCTCACGTTCTTCTCCACGGCCCTTCTCACCGGAATGATCGGGCAGGCCGCACTCACCAGTGCTGCCGCCGGGGTGCATATTCATCACATCACCACCGCCGTTCCCGGCGCGGAGGGATACCTCGTGGTCACGCACGTGGATTCCAATAAGGTATTCATGCTCACCGAGCGCTTCCCGGAGATCATGGATACCGCCGTGGTTCTCCTCGATCCCGTCGCCCCCGAGCGCGCGGAAACGTATCCCCGCGCCACCCACGGCCGGGGAGCGGAGTGCTTTCCGCAGCATGTGGGGGAAGTCTTTGGCGGCCCCCTCTGCGATAACGCCCCGCTAGGCCTGGTGGCCCTGGCGGCCTCTCCCCGCGCGGAGGAACTCATCAACCACGGCGGGGAGCAATACGTCACCTCCGGCACCAGTGGCATCGTGTTTTACCATTCCGCCACCGGCACCATTCAGGGTGCCGTACCCCTCCCCGGAATCACCGGCACCCCGCTTTTGGATAGTGAACTCATGCCCAATATCGTGCTGGACGCGAACTCCCCCGAGGTTCACCGCCTGGGCCTGGTGACCTCCACCATCACCAGGATTCTTATTCCCGAGTTCTCCTCCTTCTCCCCCGAGCAGCAGCGGGAGTTCAAGGCGGTGCTCATCGGCCAGGCCAGTTATGGCTACCTTGCCCAGGCCCAGGGGCCGCAGGTGCAGGCGCTGCGCACCGAGCAGATTCTCTATCCCCTCATCGCCAGCGCCATCGCGCTCATCGTGCTGACCGCCCTGCTGGTTCTGCATCGCCAGCAGCAACGCCCGCTGCGTCGGGTGCTGGCGGATTCCCATGCTGGCCGCGCGGCCATGCTCCGGCTATTACTCCCCGTGCTCGGGCCGTGGGCACTGGCCCTGGTGCTGGGCTCCGTGGTGGGGCTGCTGTCCACGCAGGACATATCCTTCCTGGATAACCCCGGCCGGATCTTTGCCCAGGGATTGTGGTGGGCCGCCCCCGTGGTGGTAGCGGCACTGGGTTGTGCGGCGGCCAGCACGGGCGCTCTCCTATCCAAAAACGATTGATTGCCGTAGCCTGATACAACTATGAGTGAAAATAAAAACAACGGCGTGCCCGGGGGCGATCAGGCCGCCCAGGTCTCGCCCGTAGCGCGGCCCTCACAGGAGGCCTCCGCCAAGGTCACCGAGGACTTTCCCGCCGCCGTGGAAGCACTCGTGGAGGGCGCCCCCCGGGAACGCGCCGAGGACGCTTCCCACCCCGAGGACTCGGGCGAACACATCACCGATCGCTCCCTCATCATCGGCCGCGACGGCCGCTGGTTGGCCGGGTGGGCGCTGCGCTTCATCATTCTGGTGGTCGCCGGAGTGATCCTGTGGCGCGGCATGGGCATGATCTGGGTGGGCCTGCTTCCCGTCCTGCTGGCCCTCATCATCTGCACCGTGCTGTGGCCGCCGGTTTCTTTCCTGCGCAAGCGCCGCGTGCCCGCCGCCCTGGCCACCATCCTCACGATGGTGGGTGCTTTTGCCGCCGTCATTGGTATCTTCAGCGCCATCGCCCCCTCCGTGGCCAAGCAGATTCCCGAGCTGGTCAATCGCGCCTCGGACGGCATTACCCACCTCCAAGGCTGGATTCAGGGCCCACCGCTGAACCTGGACCTTGGCGAATTTGACGGGGTGATGCAAGAGGTCACCTCCATGATCCAATCCCAGGGCTCCAATATCGCCTCGGGCGTGTTCTCCGGCATTTCGTCTGCTTCCTCCGCCGTGGTCACCCTGGTGATGGCCCTGGTGCTCACGTTCTTCTTCCTCAAGGACGGCACCCGCTTCCTGCCCTGGCTGCGCAAGCACACCGGCGGCAACGTCGGCTGGCACCTCACCGAGGTGCTCTCCCGCTCCTGGAACACGCTCGCCGGGTTCGTGCGCGCCCAGGCCCTCGTTTCCTTCGTGGACGCCTTCTTCATCGGCCTAGGCCTGGTGCTTCTCAACGTCCCGCTGGCCCTCGCGCTGGCGATCATCACGTTCTTCGCCGGCTTCATTCCCATCGTGGGTGCCTTCACCGCCGGTGCCCTGGCCGTGATCATCGCCTTGGTCTCCAACGGCCTCACCAACGCCATCATCGTCCTGGTGCTCATCATCGCCGTGCAGCAGATCGAGGGCAACGTCCTGCAACCCATCATTCAGTCCAAGGCCATGAACCTCCACGCCGCCATCGTGCTGCTGGCCGTGACGGTGGGTTCCGCGCTCTTCGGGATCATCGGTGCCTTCCTCGCCGTGCCCGTGGCCGCCGTGTTTGCCGTGTGGTTCCGCTACCACTCGGAGATGGTGGCGCTGCGGGCCGGGGAAATTACTATCGACGACATCCAGATAGCCACGGCCCAGGGCGAGGCGCTGACCGCCAGCGAGGGCATGCACGCCGTACAGCAACGGCTGAGCCGCCTCACCCGACGCAAGGAGGCTGCGGACGAGGACGAGGCATAGCACTGACCTCATCATGAGTGAGTAGACTCAGCCATATGCCCCGCCCCACCCATCCCAAGAAAGAACTTGAGGCTCTCCTCAAGGAGGCCGAAAGCCAAGGATGGTCGGTCACCAAGGGGAGAAAATATTACAAAATGAAATGTCCTTGTGGAGCCCACATGAGGACTATCCACCTGACCCCATCAGATCCCTACTACCTGAGAAACACTCGTTCATGGCTTCGTAGGGAAACCTGTTGGAAGGAGGCATCATGATCTACTCATTTGAAATCTCACAGACCTTCATCCGTCCCACAACAAGCGACGAACCATTCGACGTGTTCCTTGATCGCGTGATGAATGAGGCGGATAAGATTGACCTGGAACTCGACTACGGTGCCGATCTCCATGCTCTTCGCGCAACATGGCATATCACAGTTGAGGAAGAAAGCCATCTGGAGGCATTAATCTCGGCAACGTCCGGCCTCCGCACCGCGCTTCATGCGGCTTACTGCGCTACACCACATTGGGTAACTCGGGAGGAGCTGGAGTCCGTGCACCCAGTAAACAACAACGAGCTGACCAGTGCCTAGCCCAGGATAAAAGCACCCCGAGTCACATGTGAGCCAGTTCCTGAGACTTCCCAGGAACTGGCTCACCCCACCGCCACGGGTGCCTCCTCCACGCGCGCGGCAGGCCGGTGCTCCCGCACGGCCCGCCGCCACGCCCGCAGGGCCAAGATCACGCCACCGGCCAGCACCATCAATTGCGCCGCTAACACCACCTGCCCCGGCACGCCCACGAGCGCACACAGGGTGGGCAGATTGAGCAGCATCAGGAGCGCTCCCACCACCACTCCCAGGGCGGCCGGATTCAGGCGCGTGACCAGCCAGGCAGCGATCGGGGCCGCGACCACCCCACCAATGAGCAGGGCACATACCAACACAAAGTGCGCCACCAGGTCCTCCCAAAGCGCAAGCACAAAGCCCACCACGGCGGCCAGCGTCACCAGGAACTCGGCGGTATTGACCGTTCCCACCACCCGGCGCGGCTCGGTGCGACCCAACCCCAGCAGCGTGGAGGTGGTCACCGGGCCCCAACCGCCGCCCCCGGAGGCGTCGATAAAGCCACCAAAGAGCCCCAGTCCGGCGAGGAAACCGGAGTGATGGGGTCGAGCGCTGCGGGCGCGCACTCGTCCCCTAGAGAATCGCCACAGCAGATTCACGCCGATGAGCAGCAGAATCGCAGCGGTAATGGGACGGGCGGCCTCGGTGGAGACGTTGGCGAGCGCGGTGGCTCCCGCAAAGGCACCCACCGCGCCGGGTACGGCCAAGAGCCCCACCACTCGCCAATCCACGTTGCCAAAGCGCCAGTGGCTTAGGCCCGAGGCCAGCGTGGTACCCAGTTCCGCGGTGTGTACCACTGCGGAGGCCTGGGCCGGGCCGATTCCCGCCAGGGCGATGAGGATGGTGGTGGAGGTGACGCCAAAGCCCATGCCCAGGCCGCCGTCCACGAGTTGCGCGGCCAATCCACCCAGGCACACCAGGATCAACGTCCGCATCAGGCGGCCCTCCTCTGTGCTTGTTCTATTACGTGTGCTTGTTCCCTCGCGCCGCCAACTACGCCACCAACTGCTCCCCCGGCCTCCAGGTACCTCTGCCGCACAAGGGGTGCCAGTAGCGCGCCGAGCGGCCTCGAAGCGCCTACAGTGGCACCCCTTAGCGCCGCGATCCCCGGCACCGCCGCCAGGGCCTTATCCAGGAGCAGGCCCGGTGCCACAAAGAGCGGCACCAGGTGCAGGCGCTCATACCGCCGGGCCGCCTCATGAAGCCCCGCGATCCCCACGCCCGGGCCCACCCCGGTGGCGTAGACCACCGTGTGCCCGCGCCCGGTGCGTCGCGCCACCCGCGAGCACAGGGCCGCCACCGCCGCATTGGCCCCCGGCTGGGAGGAACCCACGGAATAAAACACCAGGTGAGCGTCGGGATCAGCGTCCGAGGCCACCACCCGAGCCACCACGGACTCCACCTCCAAGCCCAACCCCAGGGACGGGGCCAACGTCAAATCCAGGCCGCTCTCGCGCGCCGCGCGCAAAGCACGGGGAACATCATGCCGCGCATGATAGGCGCGGGTAAACAGCAGCGGCACCACCACCGCGCTGCACTCACCGCACCGGACCAGCCGAGCGGCCAACTCGGGAAGAGAGGGGTTGCACAGTTCCAGGTGTGCCGCGCACGCCTGCGCACCCAAAAGAGCACCGGCGGCGGCCGTCAGCTCCGAGATCGCCTCCCCGGCTAAGGGGTGCCGGGAACCATGAGCCAGAGTGATGAGCGTCATCGTTCTTCCACCAATCCCGCCGCCAGGGTGTCACCCGTGGTGGCGTCGATAAGCAAAAAGGAACCCACCGCCCCGCGCGCGGCGTAGGGCTCCACCGGGAGGGGGCGGGCCGCCTCCACGGTGACGCGGGCGACGTCATTGAGCCCCACGGGGGCCTCGGCGGCGATCCGGGCCTTGACCACGGCGGCGCCGTAGCGCAGTTGCACCAGCGCGCCCGGGCGCAGGACGGCCTCGGAGAGCCCCACCACCGTGGCGGGAAAGGAGCGGGTATCACGCGGAGGGTCGGTGGCCAGGAGGTCACCGCGCACCACGTCGATGTCCTTGTCCAGGCGCAGCACCACGGATTCCCCGGCGCAGGCGCGCTCGGCGGGGCCATCGGCGGTATCGATGTGGCTGACCCGCGCGGTGATCCCACCGGGGGCGGTGATCTCCTCGCCCACGGTCACCTGCCCGGCCTCCACTCGCCCCGCGTATCCGCGATAATCCTGAGCGTGCTCGCGGATCACGTACTGCACGGGGAAGCGCAGCGGGAGGCGCTGGGCGCGCCCGGCCTCCACCGGGATCGCCTCAAGCACCTGCAATACCGTGGGCCCCTGGTACCAGGCCATGCGGGAGGAGGGTTCCACCACGTTGTCCCCGTGCAGGGCGGAGATGGGCACCACCCGGACGTGCTCAATCCCCAGGTCACGCGCCAGGGCCACGAACTCCGCCTCGATGGCGCAGAATACCTCCGCGGAGAAATCCACCAGGTCAATCTTGTTCACCGCCAGCACCAGGTGGTTCAGGCCCAGCAGACCGGCCACGGTGAGGTGGCGGCGCGTTTGCTCCACGATCCCGTGGCGGGCGTCCACCAGCAGCACCACCGCCTGGGAGGTGGACATGCCGGTGACCGTGTTGCGGGTGTACTGCACATGCCCGGGGGTATCGGCCAGGATAAAGGTGCGCGCGGGGGTGGAGAAGTAGCGGTAGGCGACGTCGATGGTGATTCCCTGCTCGCGCTCGGCGCGCAAGCCGTCCACGAGGAGGGAGAGGTCAAGGCCCTGGAAGCCGCGTTCGGTGGAGGTGCGCTCCACGGCGGCGAGCTGATCGGCCAGCACCGAGTGGGTATCGTGCAGCAGTCGGCCCACGAAGGTGGATTTGCCGTCATCCACGGAACCGGCGGTGCACAGCCGCAGCGTCTCGCGCTGGGCGAGGGCTTCGACGGCCCCAGAGGAGTAATCAACGGCCCCGGAAGTAACAGTGCTCATCAGAAATACCCTTCCTTTTTGCGATCCTCCATCGCGGATTCGCTGAGTCGATCATCGGCGCGGGTGGCCCCGCGCTCGGTCAGGGTGGAAGTGGAAATCTCCGCTATCACGTCCGCCACGGTGGCGGCGGTGGAGTCCACGGCCCCGGTGCAGGACATATCCCCCACCGTGCGGTACCGCACCCAGCGGCGCTCCACCTCCTCCCCGGCGCGCGGCCCGCCCCAGGGACCGGGGGTGAGCCACATGCCGTCGCGGCGGAACACCTCGCGCTCGTGAGAAAAATACAGGGAGGGCAGTTCTATCCCGCGCGCCCCGATGTATTCCCACACGTCCGTTTCCGTCCAATTGGAAATGGGAAAGACGCGGATATTCTCCCCCGGCAGGTGTGCGCCGTTATATAGCGACCACAATTCCGGGCGCTGGCGGCGCGGGTCCCAGCCGCCAAAGGAATCACGGACGGAGAACACCCTTTCCTTGGCCCGGGCGCGCTCCTCATCGCGGCGCGCCCCGCCCAGCACCGCGTCATAGCCCTGCTCCGCGATCGTCTCCACCAGGGGCACGGTTTGCAGGGGGTTGCGGGTACCATCGGGGCGTTCGCGCAGTTCACCACGATCGATCCAGTCCTGCACCCTCGCCACGCACAGTCGCGCGCCGGTGCGGGCCACCAGGGCATCGCGGAAGTCCAACACCTCGGGGAAGTTATGGCCGGTATCCACGTGGAGGAGTTCAAAGGGCACGGGGGCCGGGGCAAAGGCACGGCGGGCGAGTTCAAAAACCACCACGGAATCCTTGCCACCGGAAAAGAGCAGGGCCGCCTTATCAAATTGCCCGGCTACCTCGCGCAGGATATGGATGGATTCATTTTCCAGGTCGCGTAAATGTGGGGAAAGGCTCATGAGTGTAATCCGCATTCTGTCTTGGTGGAGTGCGCCCAGCGTCCGGCGCGGGGATCCTCCCCCTCGGCCACGGGCAGGGTGCAGGTGGCGCAGCCGATGGAGGGGTACCCCCGGTGGGTGAGGGGGTGTTCGATGAGGTGGTGCCGCTCGATGTAGCGCTGGGTATCCGCCAGCGTCCAGGTGATGATCGGGGAGATCTTCAGCCGCCCGGTGGCGTCGAGGGAGAGCGCCGGGGCCTGCGCCCGGGTGGGGCCATCGGCCCGCCGCAGCCCGGTCACCCACCCGGCGTAGGGCGATAGCGCCCGCGCCAGCGGCTCCACCTTGCGCATACGGCAGCAGGCCGTGGGGTGCGCGCGGTACAGGTCGCGCCCGTAGGTGGCGTCCTGTTGCTTCCGGTTCAGCAGCGGACGCACCGTGACCAGGCGTTGCGGGTACCGCTTATCGACGCCCTCCGCTACCGCCAGCGTCTCCGGGAAATGGTATCCGGTGTCCAGGAACAGGAAGTCCGCCTCCGGCAGGTGGCGCGCGGCCAACTCCGCCAGCACGGTGTTCTCCATCGAGAGGGTGACCGCCACCGCGCCGGGGGCGTGCTCGCGGGCCCAGGCCATGATGGTGGCGGCGGGCGCGTCGTAGAGATCGGCGGCGTAGCGCTCCACCAGCTCCTTATTTCTGCGGGCTACCTCCTCGGGCAAGGGCGCGGTGGTGCGCGGCCCCTCGGGGGAAACCTCGGGGTCGCGGGTGGCGGCGGGGCCGCCTAAGAGATTCACGCGAGTGCTCATCGTTCCTCCTGGTGCCGCCTCAGCGAGCGGCGTAGGGCCTGGGACGTGGATAAAGCGGGCGCGGGGCGCGCCGGGGGATCGTCCTGGCCGTGGTATTTGACCTCGAATACCCGCAGGCAATCGGCGCACAACCAGGCGAACTCCGTGTGTTCGTCGGGAAAGAGTTGTTCCCCGGCGCAATAGGGGCAGTACAAGGGGTGGTTGCGGTTGGGGTTGGGTTTTCTGCGCAGGCTCATCGCAGGGCCTCCTCATCCGCTCGGGACACCCAGTGCCGGAACTGCTCGCCGGGTTCGCGCTGTTCCTTGAAGGCCGTGACCACGCGCACCACGTAATCGCCCAGTTCATCAGCCACCACCTTGTGGCCCTTGAGTTTGCGGCCAAAGTTCGGGTCGAGGGACATGGAGCCGCCCAGGTGTACCTGAAAGCCCTCCACGCGGTTGCCGTCCGCGTCCGTCACGGTTTGGCCCTTGAGCCCAATATCGGAGACCTGCGTGCGGGCGCAAGAGTTGGGGCAGCCGTTGAGCGAGATCTTCAGCGGCACGTCCAGGTTGCCCAGGCGCTCCTCTAACTCGTCCACCAGGGCGATGGCGCGGGCCTTGGTGGTCACGTGCGCCAGTTTGCAGAACTCCAGGCCGGTGCAGGAAATAATGCCCCGACGGAACTCGCTCGGCGCGGAGTGCAGGCCCACCTCGTCGAGCGCGGCGGCCAGATCGGCCAGTCGCTCGCGGGGAACGTCCAGGAAGAGGAGTTCCTTATCCACGGTGGTGCGTATCCGGCTGATGCCAAAGCGCTCGGCCACCTCGGCCACGGCGATGAGTTGTTCCCCCGTGGTGTGGCCCACGGTGGGCTTGACTCCCAGGTAGAACAGGCCGTCCTTTTGGGGGTGCGCACCGATGTGGTCCCTGTTACCCGGATTGGTGGTGATGGCGGGGCCGTCGATAAGCGAATACCCCAAGTACTCGCGCTCTAGCACCTCGCGGAACTTCCCCACGCCCCACTGAGCCACCAGAAACTTCAGGCGGGCGCGGTTGCGCAGGCGGCGGAAGCCATAATCGCGAAAGATTCCCGCCACCCCGGCCCACACGCGGGGCACCTCGTCCAGGGGAATCCACGCGCCGAGCGGCTGGGCCAGCATGGGGTTGGTGGAAAGGCCGCCGCCCACAAAGCACTCGAATCCCGCGCCGTGCTCGGGGTGCACGGAGGCCACAAAGGAAACATCCTGAATCTCATGGGTGACGTCCTGGCGGGCGTGCCCGGCAATGGCCGTTTTGAACTTGCGCGGGAGGTTGGCAAACTCCTCCGTGCCCACGTAGCGCTCTAAAATCTCCTCGATGGCGGGGGTGGCGTCGATGATCTCCTCGGCGGCCACTCCGGCCACGGGGGAGCCCAGGATCACGCGCGGCACGTCACCGCAGCCCATGAGGGTGGAAAGCCCCACGGAATCGAGCTTCTCCCAGATCGCGGGGACGTCCTCGATGCGAATCCAATGCAGCTGGATATTTTGACGGTCGGTGAAGTCCGCCGTGCCGCGCGCGTAGTCACGGGAAATCTCCCCCACCACGCGCAGCCGCTCCGGGCTGGCCTGGCCGCCATCAAAGCGCACGCGCATCATGAAGTATTTGTCCTGCAACTCGGAGTTATCCAGTTGCCCCGTATATTCCCCGCCCAGGTCCTGGCGGCGCTGGGTATAAATGCCCAGCCACTTCAGGCGCGGGGCCATGTCCTCGGTGGCGATGGACTCAAAGCCCTGCCGGGAGTACACGTCGATCACGCGCTGCTTGATGGCAAAGGCATCTTCCTGCTGCTTAATGCGCTCGTCATCGTTGAGCGGGCTGGGCCCGTCGATCTTCCACTGGCCCTCGGGCTTGGGGGCCCTGCGGGTGCGAGCGGTGGGGCGGGTGCGGGTTGCGGTGCTCGGTGCCATGATGCGCGGCTCCTTGGGAAACGGTGTGGTCAGGATGGTTCGGGAAAGTGTGCCCCTCACCATACTCATACCGATCTGTCTATAAAGAATGTTCAGATCGGTCTATCTCATCTCCCAAGCCAGATGGACGCTCCACCTGCACTTATCCAAAGTTACAGGGCGTGAAAATAAATCACAGTAGACCGACCTGTCCACATGTGGGGCGCAGGGCGGACTGCGGAGCGGTGCGCAAGCAAACGGAAAGTAAACAAGAAATAACGCCGCGAAAACTTTGAGTGAACTTTCCTCCACCCCGCCCCGTCGCCTTGGCTTCCCCCACCCCGGAGTGATTAGCCTACCTAGAGGTATCTCACTGTTCCCCCGTTATTTTCTCCCAGGAGTCACCGTGACCACGCATCTCGCTCGCCGTCACTTCCTTAAAAGCGCCAGCCTGCTGGGCGTCGCCACGCTCGGCGCCACCACCATCGGCCGCAACTTTCCCCGCGCCCGCGCCCAGGAGCCCGGCGCACCCTTCCAGCACTCCGTGGCCTCCGGGGACCCGCTGCCCCAGGCCGTTATCATCTGGACGCGCGTGACCCCCACCCCCGACGCCCTGCCCGGCTCCGGCATCGGCGCGGATACCCGCGTGGCCTGGGAGATCGCCACCGACGCCGAGTTCACCGCCATCGCGCAGCGCGGCGAGTACCTCGCCACCTCGGACACCGACCACACCGTGAAGATCGACGTCCAGGGCCTCCAGCCGGACACCGCGTACTTCTACCGCTTCCGCATTATCGACGGCCCCGCCGCCGGCACCTACTCCCGCACCGGCCGCACCCGCACCATGCCCGCCGACGGCTCCCCCGCCACCCACGCGCGCTTCGGCGTGGCCAGTTGCTCCAACTTCGAGTCCGGCTACTTCCGCGGCTACCGCGACATGGCCGAGCGCGAGGACATTCAGTTCGTGCTCCACCTGGGCGATTACACCTACGAGTATGAGACCGGCGGGTACAACGGCCTCTACGACACCCAGGTGCGCACCGTACAGCCCGCCAACCGCACCCGCACCCTCACCGATTACCGCATTCGCCAGGGGATCTACCACCTTGATCCCGACCTCGCGGACCTCCACGCCGCCAAGCCCATGATCGCCATTTGGGACGACCACGAGTTTGGCGATAACGCCTGGCGCGAGGGCCTGGGCGGCAACTCCGCCGAAAAGGATGACGTCTTTGCCGCCATCAAGGCCGAGGCCAGCCGCGCCTACTTCGAGTGGATGCCCGTGCGCGCCTCCGGCCCGGACTCCTCCGGGCTGAGCCAACGCCTCTACCGCACCCTGCGCTACGGCAACCTCTTCGAGTTCATCATTCCCGACCTCCGCTCCTATCGGGACATTCAACTGCTCCAATACGGCAATGCCAACCTCGCCAACACCAACCCGGACTTCCTGCGCGAGGCCGCCAACCCGCAGCGTTCCATGATGGGCTCCGAGCAATTCCAGTGGTTCTCCGATTCCCTCACCGCCTCCACCACGCAATGGCAGATCGTGGCCAACGAGGTCATGTTCGCCCCCATGACCCTGCCGGACAGCATCGACCCCCGCGTGCACTCCTGGCTGGTGGACAAACTCGGCGTGCCCGACCAGGGCTTCCCCCTCAACGTGGATCAGTGGGACGGATTCATGGCCGAGCGCCAGCGGATCATCGACCTCATCGCGGGCAACGGCATGAACAACGTGGTATTCCTCACCGGAGACATCCACTCCTCCTGGGCCAACGACATCCCCCGCGACATCTTCTCCTACCGCGCCCAGCGCGGCGGGCAGGCCGCCGCCACCGAGTTTGTCACCCCCTCCATCAGCGCCCCCGGCTTCTTTGAGAGCGTGGCCTCTTCCCCCGAGCTCGCGGAGCCCATGCGCGGCGTGGTGAGCGTGGCGCAGGAGGCCCTGAAGTTCATGGACCCCTGGTACAAGATGATCGACTTTGAGTACCACGGGTACATGACTATCGACGTCACGCCCCAGGCCGTGCGCGCCGACTGGTTCTACACCGCCGACGTGCTGCACCCGGACACTCCCTTCTTCGCGGGGCCCAGCTACCAGGCGCTGGCCGGGCGGCCGGGGGCGGTGCGGGTGTAGGGGGCTACTGGCTGGGTTTGGGGCGCTGACTGGCTCAGGCGCAGGGGTTGTTGTAATCCCCCTCCACCTGGGTGAGTTGGCGGGCATAAGCACCCGAATACTGCTGGTCTGCACTACACGCCGCAGCGCGATCCACGCCGTAATCGTAATAGATGGGAATGATGTACCCGCCGTCATACTCGGCATCAATGAACGAGCGCCCCTGGCTATCCGGCTTGTTCGCCCGCAAGGACGGGCAGGCCCCGACCCCACGACACCTCAGCACTAATCCGCATACACCTGTGAGCGATGCCCCATCGCGATCATCACAATCACCATTTCCCCAACATCAATACCCGCAATTAAACGATAATCCCCCACCCGATAGCTCCAATACCCTGCCCAATTTCCGGTCAGGACCTTTCCCCTCCAGTATGGATCCTCAACCCCTTTCAGATCTTTTAAAAACTGTCGAAAACGGGATTGAACGGAAGAATCTAGCTTCTTCCACTCCTTCACCGCTCGTGGAGCAAACTCAATCCTCCACACCTTCCCCCTCATTACTTCCCCTTTCCCCCAGTAATTCATCTAACGACACCGTAGCAACTTCACCACGCTTGATCGCTTCATATTCCGCACGTGCACCATACACATACTCAATCTCGCCAAGATAAGACTCTAATGCCTTACTCATAATATAAAATCCCCCAGTTTCCTGTAAATCTATTGAGGTTTTGAGCACTCAAGCCAATCACCAAAAAAAAGTAGACCCGCCCGATCACTCACAGACGTCAAGCATACAGCCCGCCACCATCCCACCCGGAAAATCACCTCCACCTCACCCCCATAACCTACAATTGACCCCATGTTTGATGCTGAGATTATCCAGAACCTGATCACCTCCGCCACCGATTTCACCGCAGACCTCCTGCGCCAGCTCCCCCTCACGGAGAGCTCCTCCGAGTTCGTGGACGGGTACCAGTGCGGCTACCACTACGGCCTGGAGAACGCCAACGAGGGCACCTACTCCGAGGTGGTAAACAACGGCGTCGCTTACTGCACCGGCCAGTAAGCCCAACCCCAGGCGGCGCTCCCCTCTCACCCGCGAGGGAGCGCCGCTTTTCTCATGCATAGCCCACGCTGCGCACTCACCCCCCATGAGACCTGCGGCTCATTCATGGCCCAATTCTTAGGGCACCGCGCCGTCCACCCTTTAAGGTAAGGGGAACACTGTTTTCCCGTTCCCCACCCCAACAGAAGGCATGACCTCCACCACCTTGATCCTCGGTAGCCTCGGCGTGTTACTCTCCCTGCCCGCCTGGTTCCTCTTCATTCGCGCCGCCTGGCGCATCTTCCGGCTGATCTCCTCCGGCACCGCCTCCCCCGGCCGGTTCTCGCGTCCCTGGAATCGCCTGGGCCGCGTGCTGGTGGAGGTATTCGCGCACCCGCGCATGATGAAAAAACCGTGGATAGGGGCCGCGCACTGGGCAGTGATGGTGGGGTTCCTCTTTGGTGCCGTGGTGTGGTTTGAGGCCTATATCCAGGCTTTTTATCCCGCCGGAGGGTGGCCGCTGCTGCACCACTGGCCGCCGTATCACCTGGCGGAGGAGGTGCTGGCGGTGGGCACCCTGCTGGGGATTGCGCTGCTCATCGGCGTGCGCCTGCGCCTGGGGCACACGGATAAGTCCAGCCGTTTCTACGGCTCCAATCCCACCGCCGCCCGCCTGGTGGAGGCGGTGGTGGCCTTTGAGGCCCTGGGAATGTTGCTGGTCAAGGCCGCCAAGATCGCCACGTATGGCGGTGGTTCCCCGTGGGCGGACTTCCTGAGCATTCACCTCGCCGCTCTGCTGCCCGCCTCCCCGGTATTGGTCAGCGCGTTTGCCCTGGCAAAGCTGCTGGGCGGCATGGTCTTTCTCGTGGCCGTCGCGCTGCACCTGAATTGGGGGGTGGGTTGGCACCGCTTCCTCGCCTTTTTCACCATCTTCTTCCGCCGCGAACGCCCCCTCGGCCCGCTCCAGCCGGTCTCGTTGGAGGACGCCGAGGAGGAACCGGTGGGCGTCGGTACGCTGCCCCAGGCCCCCTGGAAGATGCTTCTCGACGCCACCGCCTGCACCGAGTGCGGGCGCTGCCAGGAATTGTGCCCCGCGTGGAATACCGATAAGCCGCTGAGTCCTAAGTTATTAATGACCTCCCTGCGAGACGTGGCCCTGGATAATGAGAAATACCTGCGCGATCCCTCTCTTTATCAGGCCGATTCCTCCGAGGCCGGGGTGGACGTACTGAAACTTGTGGGCCACAATCAGGCCATTCACCCAGACGTGCTGTGGAGTTGCACCAATTGCGGCGCCTGCGTGGAGCAGTGCCCGGTGGACATTGAGCACATAGACCACATTGCGGATATGCGCCGATTCCAAGTTCTGGTGGATTCCGAGTTTCCCTCCGAATTGGCAGGAATGTTCAAGAATCTTGAGGTCAAGGGCAACCCCTGGGGCCGTAATTCCAGCGAGCGCGCCTCCTGGGTGGAAGAGGCCCGCCGCGATGGCATCGAGGTCCCCGTGGTGGGCGAGGACATTACGGACTTCTCCGATACGGAATATCTCTTTTGGGTGGGCTGCGCCGGCGCCTTTGACGATGAGGGCAAAAAGACCACCCGCGCGGTGGTGGAATTGCTCCACACCGCCGGGGTGAAGTTTGCCGTGCTTTCCACCGGGGAGAGTTGCACGGGCGACCCCGCGCGCCGCGCGGGTAACGAGTTCCTTTTCCAAATGCTCGCCACCGATACCATCGCCACCCTCAATAACACCTTTGAGGGCGTTCCCCAGGGCCAGCGCAAGATCATTACCACCTGCCCACACTGCTTTAACACCCTGCGCAATGAGTACCCGGACTTTGACGGACATTATGACGTATTCCACCACACCCAATTGCTCAACCGCCTGGTGCGGGAAAAACGCCTGACCCCGGTTCCGCGCGGCCCACACAACCGCAAGCCCATCACGTACCACGACCCCTGCTTCCTTGGCCGCCACAACAAGGTCTTTGACCCGCCCCGCGCACTCCTCGGGGCCACCGGCATGGAACTCCGCGAGATGGATCGCAACCGCAACGAGGCCTTCTGCTGCGGCGCCGGTGGCGCACGCATGTTCATGGAGGAAAAACTCGGCACCCGCATCAACGAGTTCCGCACCCAACAGGCGCTGAACACCGGGGCCGAGGAAATCGCCGTCGGTTGCCCCTTCTGCAACACCATGATGAGCGGCGGGGTCAAGGCGCTGGCCGAGGAACCCGCCCAGGCCCCGGTGGTGCGCGACGTCGCCCGCATGTTGCGCGACTCCGTGCTGGTCGATGGGCACCTCCCTGCCCCGCGCGAGCGCGCGTTCCTCGACGCGCCCGTGCGCACCGCGCTGCCGCTCACGCCGAAGAAACTATCGACGCCCCCCGCTCCCGAGCAGAGCAAGGTACCGGCGCCCGCTTCGCCTCCGCCGCCCATGCCCTCGGGGGCTGCCGTTCCCACGCCGGGGGCAGCGATTCCCGTTCCTGGCTCCACCCCCACACCGGGCGGAGCCGTTCCCGCACCCGTGCCTCCGACGCCACCCGTTCCGCAACCAGGTAGCGCGGTGCCTCGGCCCGGGGCTGCGGTGCCCCCTCCAGGGGCCGTACCTGCCCCCGGTGGCGCCGCCCCCGCAGCACCTCAACCTCCGCAACCGGGCGGTGCGGTACCCAAGCCCAGCGGCGCCGTTCCTGCTCCGCCCCAGCCTGGGAACGCGATACCACGACCGGGAAACGCCGTGCCCAAGCCTGGGAGTGCTGTTCCGCCTCCGGGGACCTCCGCCCCGGCTCCCGGCAGCGCCGTTCCTACTCCGCCCCAGCCCGGCAACGCTGTACCACGGCCGGGAGGCCCCGTGCCCAAGCCCGGCAGAGCGGTACCACCACCGGGGGCGGCCACACCAACACCCGGTAGTTCTGTCCCCACGCCTCCTCAACCTGGAAACGCGGTGCCCCGGCCCGGGAGTGCCGTTCCCACCCCGCCTCAACCGGGCAATGCCGTACCCAAACCGGGTGGCGCGGTACCTCCCCCTCCGGGAACATAGCCCGGTTCAACGAGCGCTTTTCTGCGATAGAATGAACGGCATGAATGATCGTGTTCGTCTCAGTGATGATGAGCGTGCCCAGGCCATGTCCCTCCTGGGCACCGCCTTTTCCCAGGGACGCCTCGGCGTAGACGAATACGACGCCCGCTGCCAGGCCGCAGCCCGGGCACAGTACCGCTATGAACTCAATCAACTCTTCCTCGATCTGCCATCTCTACCAGCCACGCAGATAGATAAAACCGTTCAGGTGTACTCCGCCGAGGAGATCGAGGAGGCGCGGCAGGCTTCCCGGTACCCCAAGGCCGGGATTCTCGCTCTCACCTCCGCTGCCGCTATGGGAATTGTGCTCATTAACTCTGCGCTGGTTCCTGTGCTCGTCATTATCCCCATCGTCTTTGTGCTTCTCTACATGCTGAAAATCGGGCCCGATTCCTGGTATGTACCCAGCCAGCGAGCGCTCAACCGGAGACGCATCCAGGCGATCAAGGCTGCCGAGCGGCAGCGCGCCATCGAGCGGCGCGCGCAGCGCCTGGAACTCCAACACGAGTTGAAGAACAGCGCCTACAACTTCGCACGGAGCACCATGCAGCGGCGTCGGTAGCAACACCAAGTGACAATGTTCCTACACAATTGTCACCACAATGTATGCACCCTGACCTGGCATAATGACAATCTAGACACCCCGTAGTGACAAATAATCTGACAAAGTGACACACGTTTGTCAGTACGGCTAAGACAACCTCCGCATCACTCGCCACCGCGCCGGCTTCCCGCCATCATGCACCGCGCGCCCAGCCTTTTTCAGTTTGCTCAATCCATAGCGCACCTGGCGCTCCGTCAAGCCGGTTATCCCCACGAGTTCAGCGACGGTCACTTCCTCCCGCAATTCCAGTTCTTCCTCGATCCCACGGGAACCAGTAGCTCGTTCCGATCCCCTCTCCGCAGTCCCCTCCGAGGACGCCAAGGAATACGTCGTGCTCCGGCCCGCACCATCAATAGTCACCACTCCCCGCGCCACGAGGTCTTGCAGCATCGCCCTCGCCTCCACGGAGTCAAGCCCCAGACGCCTGCGTGCATCCGCATTAGACCACGATTCTCCCGAGCGCAGCGCCAAAAGCGCAGCCCGCTGCTCTCTACTAAACGGAACCCCCTTGGCTAATTGCTCCAACCACGCCAGATCTTCTTCCCGGACCAAGGAGTCCTGGGAAATAATCGCGGTAAAGGAAACTCCTTTGTCGTGGAATGTGGGCGGACGCAGTTCCGCCTCCGCGAGGGTAGTGCGCACCCATCGGATACCACCGCCCTCTCCCTCAATAAGGCGCGATCCATCGGGAAAGCGATACTTTGTGCACAGGCGATAAACGTGCTCGTTCACCGGCCTGCGTGCGTCCTGCTGCCCCAACTGATCGGTGGTGATACCGCGTAATCCACCTGGGTTAGTCACAATGAGCCTGCGCTTATTCAATCGGATATTTGCGCTTTTTCCCCTGCTCAGCGTTGATAAATCGCGGTGCACCAAGGCATTGGCGATAATCTCACGAACAGCCACCGCAGGCAATCCTGGGACGTCTATGGCGTGCCCATCTTCCCGGTACGCAATGTCCTCCGATATATTCCGCACCGCCCAGTCCATGAGATCCATGAACATCTCGGGCACCGGCCCCTCCGCAGAGAAAAGATCGCGGTTACGCACGCCTCCTTCCCCATTCACCTGCACTGCGGCCGAGGCACCCCAGGAGGGTTCAAAGCGCTGCGGATACGAGCCAAGAACGTACAAACCCGCGACCGTCGCCCGCCCCTGCGCATCCAAGGCCCCCAGATCGTAGAGAACTCCCTCATCGCTCCTGCCCCGATAACGCCGCGTGCCGCGCCGAGTGTTCTCAATAACGGAGGCCACAATATCGCTATCAAAATCGGCGCTGGAACTTCCCGTCACGGGAATAGCGTCGGGTGCTAACCAGCCGGGATCGTCGAGAGCACTTTGCCGCTGGCGGTCAGCGATCATCTGTACTTCCACATCCGACATTCGATAATCGCCGTCAAACTGACGCAAATATGCCACTCCCTCGTAGCGGCAAGGCTTCTCCGGTAGCGGCAGTCCCGCTACCTCACACACCACCAGGTTGCGCCCCTCAAACTCCACCACCTCTACGTCCACGGTGACATTCGGAGTTAAGGCATCGGAGCGTGCCTGGCTCACCACTCCCTGCGCGATCTTCCCCGGATCATCGAGTCCCACCACGGCGAAGCCATCGTCCGCGTCGAGCCCAATGATGATCACACCCCCATCGGGCATATTGCCAAAAGCGCTCAGCGTTTCCCCCAGCGCGGGTACGCCGCCCGTACCGCGTTTAACCTCCACGGAGGTCATGTCCTCACCAATCCGGCGCAACTCTGCGATCACAGCGGCAAAACCCGCTCGCGTCCACCTCATAGCGGCTACCCTACCCGAATTGTCAGAACATTGTCACCACAATGTATACACCCTGACCTGGCATAATGACAATCTAGACACCCCGTAGTGACAAATAATCTGACAAAGTGACACACGTTTGTCAGTACGGCCCGCACAATTGTCACTAGCTCAGCACCCAGACGTTCTAGGATAGTTCCCATGAACGACACACCCGCCCCCAAGCAACCCCGCAAGCGCCGCGAGTTCGATCAGTCGGAGAAGATGAAGAATGTTCTCTACGAGATTCGCGGTCCCGTCGCCGCCGAGGCCGAGCGCATGGAACTCGACGGCCACCGCATTCTCAAACTCAACACCGGCAACCCCGCCGTCTTTGGCTTCGACGCCCCGGACGTCATCATGCGCGACATGATCGCCTCCCTGCCCACCTCCCAGGGCTACTCCACTTCCAAGGGCATTATTCCGGCGCGCCGAGCCATCGTCACCCGCTACGAACTCATCGACGGCTTCCCATCCTTCGACGTCAATGACGTTTTCCTGGGCAACGGCGTCTCCGAACTCATCACCATGACCACCCAGGCTTTGCTTAACGACGGCGACGAGGTGCTCATTCCCGCACCGGACTACCCCCTGTGGACTGCCGCGACGTCGCTAGCCGGAGGCACTCCGGTGCACTATCTGTGCGACGAGGAGGATAACTGGAATCCCTCGCTGGAGGATATTCGGGCCAAGGTGACGGATAAGACCAAGGCCATCGTGGTGATTAACCCCAATAATCCCACCGGAGCGGTGTACTCGCGCGAGATCTTGCAGGGGATCGTGGACATCGCCCGCGAACACGATCTGCTGATCCTGGCCGATGAGATCTATGACCGCATTCTGTATGACGGCGCGCAGCACATTTCCATCACGGGGCTGGCTCCCGATCTGCTCACCATCACGTTCAACGGCCTTTCCAAGGCATACCGCGTGGCCGGATACCGGGCGGGGTGGATGGTGCTCACCGGGCCGAAGAATCACGCGCGCGGCTTCATCGAGGGGCTGGAGCTTCTCGCCGGTACCCGCCTGTGCCCCAACGTTCCCGCGCAGCACGCGATCCAGGTGGCCCTGGGCGGCCGCCAATCCATCTACGACCTCACCGGGGAGCACGGCCGCCTGCTGCGGCAGCGCAACGTGGCCTATGAAAAGCTCAACGCCATTCCCGGCGTGAGTTGCGTGAAGCCGATGGGCGCGCTGTACGCCTTCCCCCGCCTGGACCCCAATGTTCATGAGATTCACGACGACGGCCAGTTCATGCTCGACCTGCTGCGCAAGGAAAAAATCCTGATGGTGCACGGAACCGGCTTCAACTGGCCTACCCCGGATCACTTCCGCGTGGTCACCCTGCCCTGGGCCTCGGAGTTGGAGGACGCGATCGAGCGCCTGGGGAACTTCCTGAGCAGTTATAAGCAGTAAGTCCTCCACATCAGCGAGAAGTTGTTTCAAAGTTGTTGTAGAAACTTTGAAACAACTTCTTTGCTTCCACACCTCGCCAAGCTCACATCTCCCCTGTTCAGTACCACAAAAACCAGTAAAACAAGTTTCGACGAGTATTTACGCGCCGCGCCACAGCACCCCCGCACCACGCGACGGCCCCTCCGGGTCTTTGCGCACCAGCCCCTCGGCCCGCAGTTTTCGCAAGGCCGCAGTCACCTCACGAGCAGGAACCCCGGTGGCCTCGGCAATCTGCCGGTTAGTCAAAGGCCGCCCACCGCTCAGTTCCCCCTCAATCCAATCAACAAGCGATACCGGCACCGGCAGCGCCCCTGGTAGGAATTCCACGTTGGTTCGGGTTTTCTCGCTGAGTGCCCAGCCCTCCCCAAACTCCTCAATGAATCCTCGGTGGGCCATAAAAAGCAGATTCTGCCTGGCATCTCGCTCGGAGGTCTGCATGATCTTCCCGGCCTGTACGGCCGAAAGAACCGGGTGCCTAATGAGGTATTTCAGGGCGATCACCACATTGACGTCCCTGGCAAAATCGGCCCCGTAGGTTTCCCGCACCCCCGCGAGGAATCGCAGAAACTGCTCATCCGGTTCCTCCGCATAAAGCGTGACGTCCACGTGATATTCATCAGTCTCCACATCGGGCTCATTGCGCCCCGAGGAGAGCATGGAAAGCCACATGCGATCAAACCCACGCGAGGCCTGTTCCGCGAGCCCCAGTTTGTTCATCGCGTACATGAGAAGTTGATTCCGTGGACGGGAGGGCGTGGACAGTAATCGATCCGCGCGAACCTGGGAAGGAAGCCCACCGGGGGAACTCACCTTGAGCATCATGGGAGATTGATCAATCACGATGGGCGATAGCAGCGCCCAATCCCGGTGCACGAGCGCGTTGGTGACCGCCTCGTCAATCGCCTGAGCAGGCAGATACGGAATGGGCACCTCCTGCCCCAACCCCAGGTGTACGCGGGCAAGTTCCTCGCTCGCTCGTTCCTTGATGCGCCGCTGCAAGGTGGTCGCGGCAAGCACCAAGGGCTGATCCACCACCATCGTCTTGGGTTCTCCCGCAGGCGTGCTCCGATAGTGATAGCGCACGAGGGGGCGATCTCCGCTCGGCTGCGCAAAGAGTATTTCAGCCGCGATGGTCAAGTGGCCGTCATTCCTAAGCAGGTCAAGCGTGCTCAGCAACCCTTCGGTGGTGGCGGGGAGGGCGTCGATAGCCCCGCGCGTTTGCCGCTGATTTTCCAGCAGAACTCGACCCTGAGCCAGGGCTTCCTCGCTCAACTCGCTGAGTTTTAGTTCGGAGGGCCGCGCGGTGTGATCCGGGTTCATGCGGCGATATTCCAGGTTCCTGCGGTATTCCCCCGCCAGTGGCTCGCACTTCTTACCCGCCCGATACGTGGCCGTGCCCCGCGCGGTGGCATACACGGCGCGACCGCGCGGCACTCGAAAGAGGATAAGGCGCTGCCCCCGGTATTCCACCGGCCAGGCCTCCACGTGCAGCTGGGGCATCGTCTTTTGAAAGACCTTGGCCGCCAGATCGGAGGCATCCCTTTTTGTTCCGGTAAAGGCGCTCGGCCCGGATCCCCGATCGCTCACGCCGAAAATGATATAAGAAACCTCCTCCTCGCCGTTGGCAAAGCACACGGCGGCGTCCACGATGAGTTCCTCGGCCTTAGCGTC
Organism: Corynebacterium sp. 21KM1197; assembly: GCF_033783015.1. Classification (NCBI taxonomy): domain Bacteria; kingdom Bacillati; phylum Actinomycetota; class Actinomycetes; order Mycobacteriales; family Corynebacteriaceae; genus Corynebacterium; species Corynebacterium sp. 21KM1197. Next base: position 2,173,634 of record NZ_CP123907.1, read on the forward strand.
CGAGTTTCGCTGTTGCGGGTAATGCACGGGATCTTCCTTAAAATCCACGCTCGCCGTTTCCGCCTCATCGCCCCTGGCCCCCGCCCAGACCAGGTCCAAGGCCTCACGCACCGCCTCCGGCAGTGCCATCCCATCTCCGCTCAACACTCCACCAGTATAGAGTTGTTTCAAAGTTCTTGTCGAAACTTTAAAATAACTTCCCCGCCTCCGCCTCCCACCACAGCTCACATCTCCCCTGCTCAGCGCCACAAAACCAATAAAAACAAGTTTCGACGAGTATCGACGCACTACCCCTCGCCGCGCCCGTAGGATACTATCTACCCACTATCAGGAATAGTTTTCATTACTGGCGCGCCTTTCCCGCGCCCAACCCCACCAAGGAGCGATCATTGGGCCGTCACCACTCCTCCCCCACGGCGTTTACCCTCCCTCGCCTGGCGCTGCTCATCGGCATTGCGCTCGCCAGCCTGGCCTCCGCCATCGCCGTGGCCCTGAACTGGCCTTCCGCAGAGGCTACCCGCGTCTCCGATACCTTCGCTTCCTCCTCTTTTAACCGCACCCTCGTGGAGGGCACCGTGACGCTGGTGGATAACAACGCCTGCAACTCGACGTCGATAGGCACCATCTTCGAGGAATCCCCGCCCACCCCACTGGAGGCCGCCACCCAGGATTGCCACCGGGCGCTGGTGGACATCACCTCCGGCGAGTTCGCGGGGAAGCGCACCATGCTGGTGACCTATGGTATGCCCGGCGAACCCGAGCTGCGGGAGGGGGAGAAGATTCAGCTCACCGAGACGCGCGCGGAGGACGGGCGCGTGAGCATGGCCTTTGCCGATTATCAGCGCGGCACCCCGCTTCTGATCTGGGGCATCATCATCGTGCTCGCGCTCATCGTCTTTGCCGGGTGGCGGGGTTTCCGCGCTCTGATCGGCCTGGCCGTCACCCTCGCCATGATCGGCTTCTTCCTGCTCCCCGCCCTCGCCTCCGGCCGGGATTCCGCGCTGCTCGCCGTGATCACCGGCGCGTTGGTGCTCCTGGTGGTGGTGCCGCTCGTCCACGGCCTGAACTGGAAATCCGCCGCCGCCCTGGGCGGCACGCTGCTCGCCCTCCTCGTGGCGGCGGGCCTGACCTCCATCGGGCTGCGTACCACGGAGGTGCGCGGGCTGGGCTCGGATGAAAACCTCACCATCTTGCTCTACCTCCCGGAGGTCTCCGTGCTGGGGCTGCTCGCGGCGGGCTTCATCATCGGCACGCTGGGGGTGCTTAACGACGTCACGATTGCCCAGGCCTCCACGATCAACGAACTCTCCGCGCTCGACCCGGAGGCCAGCCCGTGGCGGCTCTTCCTCGGCGCGATGAAGGTGGGGCAGGATCACATCGCCTCCGTGGTGTACACCCTGGTGCTCAGTTACACCGGTGCGGCCCTGCCGCTGCTCCTGCTCATCTCCGTGGCGCAGCGGCCCATCGGGGAGACCCTGAGCAGCGACGTGGTGGCCACGGAGTTGCTGCGCTCCGGGATCGGCGGGCTGGCGCTGATCCTCGCGGTGCCACTGACCACGCTCATCGCGGCGTGGACGGTGCCGGAGCGAGCGTCAAAGTAGCGCACAGCAAAAGCCGGGCGCCCCTGTGCGATACGGGGCACCCGGCTTTTTAGTTCACCGCAGTTATGCCGTGGAGTGATCCGGCAACTCGGGGCGGATCACCTTGCCCATCGGGTTACGCGGGAAGTCCTTCATAAAGAACACGTCGCGGGGAGCGTGGGCGGCGGAAAGCTCGTCCACGATGATCCGGCGCACCTCGTCCTCGCTGAGGTCCTCGGCGGACACGCCCTCGGCACGAATGATGTACGCGCGCAGGGCCTGACCGAACTCCGCGTCCTTCACGCCGTGCACGTGAGCGTCCTCCACGCGCGGGTCGCGGATCAGCAGATCCTCCAACTCGGAGGGGAAGATCTTTTCACCGAACTGGGTAATCACCAGGTCATCGGCGCGGCCCAGCACGTAGAGGCGATCGCCCTTCTTGTACCCACGGTCACCCATGCGGAGCAGGTTGTTCACCACGCGCACCGGCACGTCGGGATCGGTGTAGCCCACGAACATGTCGTAGCAGCCCACGTAGATCTCACCGATCTCGCCGTCGGGAACGAGGTTGCCCTCATCGTCGCGGATCTCCACCACGGAACCGGGGTAAATGCGGCCGGTCAGGGAGTGATCGGCGGCCAGCATGTCCGGCGGGGAAAGCGCCAGGCCGGCGGTCTCCGTGGAGCCGTAGGTGTTGCACAGGATCGGGCCGAACATGTCCACCACGCGGGTGACCTCGTAGTCCGTCAGCGGGCTACCGGAGGAGCAGATGAATTCCAGGCCGTCCACGCTGGTCACGCCGCGATCGTCCAACTCCGCGATGGTGGAGCGCAGACGGGAGGCCGCGGAGATCCAGGCGGTGACCTTGTACTCGTCAAAGATCTTCAGGGTCTCGTCCACGTCAAAGTGGCGGCGCGTGATGATCGTGGAGCCGGTCAGAATGGAGATGAGCATGTTCGCCCAACCATAGAAGTGGAAGAGCACGCCGTGCAGCATGACCACCATGTCCTGACGCCACGGGATCGCGGCGAAGGCCGGGCCGATACCCTGCGGGGAGAGCAGCTGGCGGCGAATCACGCCCTTGGGCATGCCCGTGGTACCAGAGGTCATCACCACGTGCACGGACTTGGTGGGCTTTTCCGGCAGGCGATCCTCATTAACCAGGAGCTTGGCCTCATCAATGAGGCCGTTGAGGGTGGGCAGGCCATCCGGGGCCTGATCATCCACGTGGCCAATGATGATGTTGAACTTTTCCTTGGTCTCGGGCAGGAGTCGGTCATAGAACTCCTGATCCACGATGAAGGCGTCGATCTCGTGGAAATCCAGCACCTTGTGGATCTGCGCGCCAGAGCTGTTCGCATTCACCATGAAGATGTGGTAGCCCACCAGCTGGCGCGCACACAGCGGGAAGATCGCGGCGCGACCGTTGAGCGCCATGACGGCCACGTTATCGCCGTCCTTCACGCCGTAGTCCATCAGGCCGTGGGCGAGGCGGTACACGTGATCGAAGAACTCCGCGTACGTCAGCTCGCCCTCGTCGTCCACCAGGCCCAGGCGGTCCGGGTGATTCTGCGCCGTGATCGCCAGCGTGCCGCCCTCCAGGCTGCCCCAGCGCTTGCGCAGGCCGATCTGCTTACCCAGCTCGGAAAGCTTCGGAGTTTCGAGGATCTTGCGGTCCTTCATCGTCTTGAGGAAGAAGAAGAACTGCTTCATCACCTCTTTTTGGGAGACACCGTGGGTGCCTTCCGGGGTCAGGGTATAACGTGACATTCTCTCAATCACTCCATCTCGTTTTTCTGGTCCAAAACTAGCCTAGTCAAACTAGTCAAAAACATCACTGACGTAGCTAAACTCTTCGTGCTCCATGCGCTGCACGTACTCCGCGGCGTCGTCAGCCGAGAGGCGATGTGCTTCCGCCACCATGCGCGTGATCGTGCGCCGCACGGACGGGGCCAGGCGCTCGGCATCGCCGCACACGTAGAAGCGCGCACCCTGCTTGACCATCTCCATGACCTCATCACGGTCCTGCCAGAGGCGATCCTGCACGTACTTGATCACACCGTCCAGGCCCTGCTCCGGGTGCCGGGAGAACGCCGGACGCATGTCCACCACCCCCTGCTCGGACCACCGCTCGAACTGCTCGGCGTAAAGGTAATCGGAATCCTTGCCGTGGCAGCCGTAGAAGAGCAGGCTGCGGCCCGGGGTCACGCCCTGCTCCTCCGCGCGCAGGGCCGCGTCCTCCACGAACGCGCGCAGCGGTGCCAGGCCCGTGCCCGCGCCAATGAGGATCATCGGTCGGGTGACGTCCTCCTCCGCCCGGAAGTGCTCCGTGCCCGGAACCACGCTGACGGGCACCGAGGCACCCACCGGCAGTTCCGAAAGATACGTGGAGGCAATACCCGCGTACTGCCCACGGCCCGACCACGCGGGCTCGTTGATCACGGTGAAGGTAAGCGTGGGACGGTTAGCCTCATCGGTGAGCGCCGAGGAGGAGATGGAGTACCGGCGCGGGGCCAGCGGCTCCAGCATGTTCACAAAGTCCTCGAAGCTGATCTGAACGGAGGGATACTCCTCCAACAGGTCCAGCACGCTGCGGCGCTTCTTTTGCACCTCGGCCTCGTAGGTCTCCGCCTCCAGCAGGCCCATCAACCCGGCCTTCTCCGGCGGGCAGGGGCAGGCCTCGGCCAGCGCCTGCACGTGGCGACGCCCCGCCGGCAGCGTGAGTTCCACGTACCCGCTGAGCAGTTCCGCGATGCTGAGCGGCTCGCCCAGGGGCAGGAAACTCTCGCGCCCGTCCAGGCGCACGCGGGTATCCGAGTTCAGGTTGAACTTGGCCAGCACCCGATCCACCAGGGCCTGCGGGTTACGCGGCAGGATCTCCAGATAATCGCCGGTGCGGTAGGTCTGGCCCTCCGGCAGGCGGATCGCCACGTGATGCTTGGCGCGGATCGGGCCCTCGTCCTCGGTGGGGCTCATGGCGTAGCTTTCCTCCACCACGCCGCGCACGAAGCCCTCGCTGTTCTCCGTGCGCAGGGCCTCACCGCGGCCGCCATCCACGACCTCCAGGCTGACCTTCTCCGTGGCCCCGGCCTCGGAGTGCTCCACCTCCTCCAGTTCGGAGACGGCCTCCCACAGACCCTCGGCCCACTCCTCGAAGGCACCCACGTAATCGCTGCGCACGTCGCCCGCGCCGCGCTCCACGATGCGGTTCGCGCCGAGGGCGGCGAGCTGGTCGTCGATAAGCGTAGGAATCCGGTGGAACGTCGCCGCCCACTCGCTGTTACCGCAACCAAAGACGGCGTAATTGACCCCGCTGAGGTCGATGGAGGCATCGCCGCTGATCCACTCCACAAACTTCTTGGCGTTATCCGTGGGCAGCCCCTCATAGGAGGCCGTGCAGATGAGCACGGGTCCCTCGGTGGAGAGGTTATCCACCGCATCATCGAGGTCGATGGTGTTTACCGCATAGCCCTGCGCGGTGGCAAAGGCCGCCAGGCGGCGCGCGAAGTTACGGCTGGTGCCGGCGTTCGAACCCACCAAGATCTGCACGTTGTGGCCATTGGGCTCCGTCTCCACCCCGGCGTGGGCCACGGGGCACTCCATGCCGGAGACGTCCGCGTCCACACCCGTGGTCTTTTTCTCCTCGCCACGGCCCTGGTAAGGGCGCTCGGCGCGGGGACGGATACGGATGTTGAGGTCCTTTGGCTTAGAGGTCAGGCCATCGAGCACCTCAAGCTGGTAATTCGGATCATCAAACTCGATGTCAAAGTGCTGCACGATCAAGGCCAGCACCATCGTGGCCTCTTGCAGCGCAAAGGCACGGCCGATGCAGGAGCGCTGACCGTTACCAAAGGGCTTCCAGGCGTTGTGCGGAATGTTCTTGGCGTTCTCGAAGTCAAAGCGCTCGGGGCGGAACTCCTCCGGGTTATCCCACACGGCGGGATCGCGGTGCATGAGGGGGAGGATCACCAAGGCGGTTTCCCCGGGGTGGATCTCAAAGCCCTCGTGCTCCTCGTCCGCGCCCACAATGGTGGACTCGTACGGGGTAACCGCAAAGGCCGGGGCAGTGGGATACAGGCGCAGGCCCTCGCGCAGGATCTGGTCGATATAACCCAGGTCCTTGAGGTCGCCGTGCTCCGGGAAGCGACCGCCCAGCACCTCATCGACGATCTTGCGCGCCTTGACCCACACTCGGGGGTTGCGCAGCAACTCGTAGATGGTGAAGCTCAGCAGGCCGGAGGTCGTCTCATGCCCGGCGATGAGGAAGGTCACCAGCTGGTAGCGCAGGTTCTCATCGGAAAGAGCCTCCCCCGTCTCCGGGTCCTTGGCGGACATCATCACGTCCAGGATGTCCTCCTCCCCCGCCGGGCTGGGGCTGGCGCGACGCTCCGAGATCAGGGTGTCCACCGTCTCCCACATGGTCTCCACGTCCTTATCAAAGCGACGCTGCCCGAAGACGTTGAGTTTCTTCTGCAAGTCCGGGGCGTGGGCGCGGCGGCCGGACTCCTTCAGGCCATCGCCCATCGCCTCAATGAAGGGGTGGAAGTCCTCCGTGTAAAAGGAGTTAAAGCGATAACTAAAGGAACACAGCGCGATGGTATCCAGGGTCAGCCGGGTAAAGTCCGCCGGAACGTCCACCACCTCGTCCTGGCGGGTGCGCGTCCACTTCCACATGAGCTGATCGGCAATATCGCACATGCCGTCATACATGGCCTTCAGCGCCACCGGGTTAAAGGCGGGCATGAGAATACGGTGGGCCTTGGCCCACTCCGGGTCCTCCTGCTCCGCGGTAAACAGACCGTTACCGGCAAAGGCACGGATCTCACGCAAGGAGGAGTGCACCTGCTTTTTAAAGCGGGTTTCATCGGTAAGCTCGCCAACCAGCCGCTGAGAACTCACCATGTACACGGTCTTGTTGCCGGGGAAATGCTGTACGTACACCTCTCCGTACTTCTTACCCAGCTCGATCATGGACTGAACGAGGTTATTGGGATTAACGCTATAGGCGGTTCCGATACCAGGGAGGACTTTAGGGCCGGGAACAGCGGTGGTCATGAAAAGCAGCGATCCTTACTTTTTATTCTAAAAAGTCAATGAAACTAACAATGGGTGGTGGGCTTCCCCGGGGCAACGGGCCATACCCGCCCCTTAGAGAAACAAAGGTGCCTCGTTCCCGGAGTGATCGAGGCACCAGAGGGCATGAGCGCTGGCTCTTAGCCGTAGTACTCGATCACCTGACGGGTATCCGGGTACACGTTGAGGGTGCGCTCCACAAAGTTATCCAGATCCAGGGAACCGGAGAGGTGGATCAGCGGGGTGGTCAGCGGGTAGTCGTTGATGATCTGGGTCAGCAACTCGGGGCTCATGGGGTCTCCTTATGCGTTGTACTCTTGCGTCACACGGTTGGCGTAGTACGTGTGGCCGGCGTCAGTGAGGTGGAACGTGAAGCGGTGCGGCGCATCATCGAAGATGGCGGCGCTCAGGCGGTTCGGGTTGGTGGAACAACCGTTGTTGTTCTTAGCGAGGTTGATCTCGCTGACCATGTCCAGGTAGCGAGCGCCGGTGGCCTGGGCGGCCGCACGCTGCGCATTGCGGAGTTCATCCTGGTAGTAGGACACGATCGGGAAGTACCAGTGGGACACCATACCCATCAGGTTCGTGCCACAGGTGTGGTTGGCGCCGTCGGTCTGATCCGGCAGACCCAGCATGACCACCTTGGCCTGCGGTGCGGCCTCCTTGATGCGGTTGATAGCGCGGGTCACGTTCTCGTGATACAGGGCGTTGCGACGCTCCTGGCCCACGTTCTCATAGTTACCGGGCTGCCACAGGTCATTCACACCGATGGAAATGCTTACCAGCTTGGTGCGGCCGTCGAGGGCACCGGCGTTGAGCGCCTTGGTCACCTGATCGTTGATGGTGTCGTGCGGAATGGCGCTCTTGGGGTTTTCCTCCATGTACGCGGTGGCGCCACCGCAGGAGTAATCCTCCAGGCGCAGGCCGGTCTGCTGGGCCACCTGCGAGGGGAAGTTGTTGATCCCCTGGGCGCAGAAGCCGTCCCGAATGGTGGGCCATTCAATATCCAGGCCCTGCTTCTGCGCGCGGGTCACCATGATGTCCAGCACCGTCGGGTTGGCCGCCACGGAGTCACCAAAGCTGACGTAGCTTTCCTGCACGTTGGCGTTGATCGGGGCCGGTGCAGCCACCTTCGGCTGTGGAATGGGAGACTGCGCCTTGGCAACCTCACCCAAGAACTGCGCACCTTCAGCGGCCTGCTGGTTCTGCTGCGCGAGGGCAGTTCCCCCCCCTGCTAGGCCCATGCCGGCAACCGTACACACGGTGGCCAGGGCAAGCGAGACCCGTCGTTTCATCGAACTACCTTCCTCAATCTCTTCACTGTCGCTCAAGGTACAAAAGTAGCCTACGGCGAACTTAACCGGCAACTATTTGTCCAACTCTCAGCACCGGTGATAGACCTCATCTATCAAAAATGACGTCACCCATACCCCACCTCGCCCCGCGCGAAATATCGCAGGAAAAGGCAGGAAAACACGGGCCACTGGAACAACTAGAGCAGCAAAGGCAACTCCAACCACTCTAGTCACAGACGTCACACGGCTCTTCCTAGAGCATAGACGTCCCAACCGGCCTGCCGCCACAGCGAAAGGTCCAACACATTGCGCGCGTCGATGAGGTTGCGCCGCTCCACCAGATCCGCCGTTGCCACCGGATCGAGATCGCGGAACTCCTGCCACTCCGTGGCCAGGATCACCACCTGCGCGCCCTGCAAGGCCTCCTCCGCCGTAGGGGCATAGGCCAGCGTGGGAAAAACTCTTTGCGCGTTATCCATCGCCTGGGGGTCATACACCGTTACATGGGCCCCGGCCAGGGAAAGCGAACCCGCCACGTTCAGCGCCGGGGAGTCGCGCACGTCGTCGGAGTTCGGCTTAAACGCCGCACCTAGCACGCACACCCGCACCCCAATCAACGAGTGCTCGCAGAAGCGCCGGGCAAGTTCCACCACGCGCTCGCGGCGTCGTTGGTTAATGGCATCCACCTCGCGCAGGAACGTGAGCGCCTGATCCACTCCCAGCTCACCAGCGCGCGCCATGAACGCCCGAATATCCTTGGGCAGGCAGCCACCGCCGAAGCCGAGGCCCGCGCCTAAGAACTTGTGCCCGATGCGCTCGTCATGGCCCATCGCGTGCGCCAGGGAGGTCACGTCCGCACCGGCGGCCTCACACACCTCCGAGACCGCATTGATAAAGGAAATCTTGGTGGCCAGGAAGGCATTGGCGGAGACCTTCACCAACTCCGCCGTGGGCAGATTCATCACCAGGAAGGGCACCCCCTCCGCCAGCGGGGTAGCGTACACCTCCCGCACCACGGCTTCCGCGGCCTCCGACGCCGCGCCCTCGCGCAGCCCCAGCACCAGGCGATCCGGGTGGATCGTATCCTCCACCGCGTGCCCCTCGCGCAGAAACTCCGGGTTCCACGCGATCTCCACGCTGGCCCCAGGACGCGCCAGGGAATCCGCCAACTCCTGCAACTGCTCCGCCGTGCCCACCGGCACCGTGGACTTGCCCACGATCAGGTGCTCCCCCTCCAACAACGGCACCAACTGCTCGATCACCGCGCGCACGTAGGTGAGATCGGCCGCATAGGAACCGCGCCGCTGCGGGGTACCCACCGCCAAGAAATGCACCGTGGCATGCTCCGCCGCCCGCGCATACTCGGTGCTAAACCGCAGCCTGCCCGCCTCCAGGTTCCGCGCCAGCACCTCCGGCAGGCCCGGCTCGTAGAACGGCACCCTCGCGGCGGCCAGGGCGTCAATCTTCTGCTTATCGACGTCCACCCCCACCACATCGTGCCCCAGTTCTGCCATGCAGGCGGCGTGCGTAGCCCCCAGATACCCGGTTCCAATGACGCTCAGTTTCATGCCATCAGGGGTACCCCCCTCCGGTGAACGCGGATTGAACCAGGGGAAAACAATGATGGGTTACCGAAAGTTCAAATACGCCTTGGAGGGAGTGGGGCCGCGCTGACCCTGGTACTTCGACCCCAGGCTGGACGCGCCATAGGGAACCTCGGCCGGAGAGGACATGGCAAAGAGCGCGAGTTGGCCCACCTTCATACCCGGATAAAGCACGATGGGCAGGTTAGCCACGTTGGAGAGTTCCAGGGTGATATGCCCGGAAAAGCCGGGGTCGATGAACCCCGCCGTGGAATGGGTGAGCAGACCCAGCCGCCCCAGGGAGGACTTGCCCTCCAGGCGGCCCGCCAGATGCGTGGGCAGGGTGAACTTTTCCAGGGTGGCCCCCAGCACGAACTCGCCGGGGTGGAGCACAAAGCCCTCGTCCACCTCCACGCAACTAGTCAGATCCTCCATCTCCTGCTTGGGATCAATGTGCGTGTACTTGGAGTTATTGAATACGCGGAAGAACTTGTCCAGACGCACATCCACGCTGGAGGGTTGCACCAGGGCGGCGTCATAGGGCTCAATGCCCAGGTCGCCCTCGTCGATGGCACGGCGGATGTCACGATCTGATAGCAGCACGATCCCGAGTGTACCGCGAAGCCACCAGCGCGTTTCCCGAGGATCGCCGCGATGGTGTAGAGTATTGCGCAGCGCTTTCGATTGCGCGGTGGGAGCCGCGGGTTGTTACAGAAAGCAATGCCGATGTAATTCAATGGTAGAATGTCAGCTTCCCAAGCTGAATACGCGGGTTCGATTCCCGTCATCGGCTCCATTCAAGGACTCACGCGGGGGCGTGAGTCCCTTTCCGCAAAATTAACAACGGTGGATCAATCTCCCCCTATCACTGCGCGGTGCACTAGCCTTAAGAAAGCCCCATCAACATTCTCTCGGGGCATCAAGATACAAGCGGAAGCACAATGGGGGATCACAAAATGGAAGCATGCACTGACCCCGGGGGTATACCGATCTTTCGCGACATTGACCTTCCCGGGGCCTATCGGGGTTCAGAATACCATGAGGCATCCGTTTCCCACAGCGATCTTGAACACTGGTTCTCACCAGCCCGCATGAGCCGCTACCGCGATGACAACGCCATCGATCGGTACGTATGGAACAGCCGGGTATCCAAAACTTTCCTCGAAGACATTGGACACATTGAGGTGCTTCTCCGTAACTTCATTGACTCTCGACTTTCCATAGATTCAGGAATGAGGCGATGGTGGGAAGCAGACATCTACCCTCGACTAGGAGGCTTCCGCGTCAATGCTCGCCGGACCATAGAGCGTCTGGAACGCAGCGGCCACACCCCGTATGAAGACCAGATCGTGGCTGGCCTCTCACTGGATAATTGGCGATTCCTTTTAACCCCTCGTCTTGAAGCCACGATTTGGAAGGCCTCATCAAACCAGCCAACGGAGGCATGCCCCACTACCCTGGCCACAGACGAGACCAGTTCGAGGCAAACGTTGAACTCATGCGATTCGTGCGCAACCAAGCCTCCCATCAAGAACCACTCATCGGCTCCACCGAATCCTCTCAACAAGAGATGAAACGATTATGTGGTTACCTCACCTCAATTGATGCCCTTGCTCGCAGCATTGATCCCGCCGCCGCAGATTGGATCGGCTCCCATTCACGCACCCTGGCCATCCTTGCTCAACAGCCAAACAAGCCGTGAGCTATGGCCAATTCGTCCAAAGCCCCCTCACACCACCTCGCGCACGCGCCGCTGCCCCGCAGCCCAGGCCCGGGTGCCCGGCAACAGCAGGAACACCAGCAGCCCCACCAGATAGGGAACGTAGATCAGCCCCGCAAAGGAGAAGCCCAGCGGCATGATCCACACCCACGCGGAGAGCACCAGGAATACCGCCGTGGCCGCCACCACCGCCGCGTGCGCCACTGGATTCGAGCCGCGCAACACCACGGCCGCCACGGTCAAACCGTGCAGGCAGTACAGCGCGGCGGAAAAGGCCACGATCGCCAGGGAGGCCACCACTCCGGCCGTCATCACCTGCGCCCCCATGCCCATGCCATACATCTGATTCAGGGCGTCCATGCTGCGAATCTCCCGCTGCGCGGCCAGGTAGAGGAACACCATCGCCAGCAGGGAGATCAGCGCCCCACCCAGGGCCAGCAGGGCCGCGCCGCTCACCAGCGCCGGGGCTTCCTTGAAGGTGCCCACGAGGGTTGTCGGCAGCGTTCCCACCGGCTCGTAGCGGTACTGCACGCGGCGCACCGGCGCGGTCGTGCCCGCGAGTTTGCGCAGGGCGGTGATCGTGATGGTTTGCCCCTGGGAGTCGTCCAGGCGGGCATCGTATAGCCCCCTCTTGGTGCTGTCGCCCAGGATCTCGCGGGCAGTGGCGGCCTCGTCGTACTCGGGGTCGTTTTCCGCCCCGCCTCGCTCCAGGTAGGCAGAGAGCCGGGAATCAAGCTCGGCGGCGATCTCCTCGCTGCTGCTTTCCCGGCTCAGCCCCAGAGACTCATAGAGGTTATAGTGCTCGCTCATGGGGCAAATCCTAACAGTGCCGCCGCAACCCCAGGAGCCGCAGGACTAACTGCACTTGACGATGGGCTGCGGGTCATAGACCGTGGTGGTTTCCTCCCGGCTGATCTCCGCGCCGGAGAGGCTCTTGATGATGCGGGTATCCGAGGTGGTAAAGCCCGGTGCGCCGCCCGAGGGGGAACACTTATCCCCGGAGAGGTTGAGCGTCTGCGGGGAGGTCTGGGCCCAACGGCCGCCATTGACGGATTCCACGTTCACGGTCTTGACTCCCATGAGCTTCACGGTGACGTTGCCGCCGCCCACGGAGGTATCAATGCGCACGGGGTGATCGGAATCGTTGCGGAATTGCAGGTCAATCGCCCCCTCGTACACCGTGGCCTCGCGTCCGGCGGGGTACCGGGAGATGTAATAACTGTGCGGGGTGTGAGCCACGTCCGTCATGCCCGCAAAGTACGCGGCGTTGTACAGGGTGGTGGCAAACTGCGAGATGCCGCCGCCCACGGCCTCATCGGCGTGGCCATTGAGGATAATGCCGCTTTCCACGTAGCCCTGGGCCTTGCCCCTGGGGCCGGTATAACCGTTGAGGGAGAAGGTCTCTCCCGGAGGAATGAGCGCGCCATTGACGGCCTGGGCCACCAGCGCGATGTTCTTGCCGGAGGCGTCGGAGTACCCGCCCGTGCTGAACTCGCCCACCACGTCATCAAAGGTGGCGGCCTCGGCCTGAGCGGTGGTGAAGGTGGCGGGCTCGTCGATGTACACCGCGTCGAATTGGCGCGGCTGGGTGCCCACGATGCGCTCTCGCAACTGATGGGCACTCTTTTCCCAGTCGATGGTCACGCCGTCCACGTGCGGGGTCACCTGCTTGGAACCACCGCTGAAGGAGATCTGCGCGTTGCTGCGCGTGCGCTCCGTGCTCGCCAGGCCCTGGGCCAGCATGGCCTGGGCGGCCTCCAGATTGACGTCGGTGCGCAGCGCGCCCTGATCGGGGGCAAAGGTCACCACCTCGCCCATGCGCTCCACGGGAATTACTCCCTTGATCCCGTCGCGCCCCTGGGCCACCACGGGTGCGGAGACTGCCCGGGCGGCGTCGCCCTCGGCGGCGGCGCGCACGGCATCGTCCCGAATATCCGGCTCCACCACCGTGGTATCTATCTCAATGCCCTTGGGGTTGAGCCACTCGGAGGTCACGCGCTCGCGCAACTCCTCCCGGTTGATCTTCTGACCATTGATGGCGGGCTCGGCCACCACCTTTCCCGCCTCAATGCGCACCGCGCCGTTGCGCGGATCGCGGGAAAGATCATTGCGCACGCGCTCCAGGGTGGAGGTGAAGACGGAATCCTCCGCGCGGCTCACGATGTCCACCTCATAGGAATCGAAGAACCCCCGCACTCGGGTGATGGGGTTGAGCGATTGCGCCCCGGCGGCGTCCACCGTGGCCGCCCAGTCCGGGCTCACGCCGGAATCGGCGGGAATGAATTGCGTGTTCAACTCGCCCGCACGCACCGCCACGGGCTTCACGGACACCTGCCCCAGCTCCGCGTCGAGCTTGGCGGCGGCGTCCTTCTTGGCCAGCCCGCCGATCTGCACTCCCCCCACGGCAGCGCCCCTGGGCACGGTGTTCTTGGACATCACCACGTCTGCCGCATAGGCCAGGATCGTCAAGGCCAGTAGTCCCAGAATCACCCAGAGGGTGATCTTCAGGCCGCGCCGACTACCACGCTGGTCAGTAGACTCATTCACGGTGTTTAGCGTAACCACCCGGCCACGGAAAATCACATTTTTCTCAGGCTGCTTTCTGCGACCTCGCGGGGCGACGACGCTCCCGCTGGGAGCGGGAGAGAATCAGGACTGAGGGACGGCCGCCGAGGCCCGCAGGCGATCCTCCGACAACCGACCATCCTCCACGGCGGCCGCCACCTTATCTATGGCCTCCTCCACGGCCTCTCCCGAGGACCACAACGCGCGATCCGCCCCGGCCACGATGGCCGCCACCACGGCGTCGGCAGTAGACATGCGATCCGTAATGGCCTTCATTCCGGAGAGGTCATCGGTATAAATGGTGCCCCCAAAGGGGGTGCCGTGGGGGTACGCGCCACTGCGCAGCAACTCATACACGTTGGGATCAATGCTCGCCGGGGTATCGCCCGCGCTCAGGCCCGGCACCACCAGGTGCCCCACCATCACCCCGGCCCCCTCGGAGCTCGAGAGCGCCGGGCCATAGGCGCTGAGATCGAGGTTGCCCAGTTCTTCGATCGGCGGGGTCACCGCCGCCCCCTTGTGCGTATCGCCGCTGGCCGCACCGTGCCCGGGGAAGTGCTTAAACACCGGCTTCACTCCCGCGGCATGCAGGCCGCGTGCAAAGGCGGCCGCATACTCGGCGGCGCGCTGCGGCTCCGTGGCAAAGGAGCGATCACCGATCACCTCCAGGTGTGCGCTATCCACGTCCAACACCGGGGCAAAGTCAATGGTGATGCCGTGCTCGCGCAGGCTCTGGCCCAGGCGATGCGCCAGGGCCTCGGTCTCCTGCGGGCTGAGGGTATCGGCCATCTCGCGTGGGGAGGGAAAATCCCCCAGCACCGAGGAATGACGCTGCACGCGGCCACCCTCAAAATCAATGGACACGCTGAAATCGCGCCCCACGGCCTCCCGCAGCGCCGCGATGTCCCGGCCCGGTTCCGTCAGAATCCCCGGATCGGCCCAGCTAGTGATGAAAATGCCGCCCACGCCCTGCTGCAACTTGGCCAGCGCGTCATCATAATCCTTCACCCCCACCACCATCAGCGAGGCCGCCAGGGTACGGCGTTCCTCCGGCGTCATGCTTATCGACGCCTCCGTCACCGGGTCGGGGGTGGTGGTCGTGGTGGTTGCGGCGGGCACGGAGGAGGGTGTGCTCGGTACAGATGGGGGCGTGGGAGTTTCCTCCGCGCTCACGCACCCCACCAACATGGCGGCACTCAGCGCCACGGCCACCGAGCCATTCCTGAATAAACGCATTCTTCTCCTCAACGTGTTCTGCCCACCCACGTTATCGGATACTCATTCTGGGCCGTACCCCGGCTCTCAAAGGTCCGCTGCGGCCGCTATGAGGCAGGGTGTGGACAAAAGCGCTGAGGCCGCTGAGGCCGCTTAGCGCAGGAGGCCGGGCGGAAGAATCGCGGAGGCCCCCAAGAACTCAATGCCGATCACCCGGCCCTCGGCGTCTATATCTACGACTATCTCCCCCGCCAACGAATCGGCGGTGATGCCCCAGATCTGGGTTTCTGAGAACACCTGCGAGGCCGTGGGAGGAGTGAGGGTGAGGGAGGCGGCGTCCGCTTCGGGATCGTACTCCCAGCGGAACTGCTCCAACCTATTTACCGCTGTGTTGTCGTCATCATTGTCCATGAGGCCATTCCTAGCGGACTTTTCCTTGCCACTGTGTGGCGCATGTGATTCTCCCCAGCCACCAAGCCCCAGGTAGGGACCTTTCCCTACCACTGTGTGACAGGAGTGACTCCCACCAGTCACAGAGCACACCGCTCGCACTCTTTCCCACCACTATGTGGCGCAAGTGAAACGCACCCCCACCTGCTAGGCTGTGTCCTCATGGCACAACCAACCGATTCCCTCCCCCGGCGCACCCTGGGCCCCGCCGTGGCCAGCGTGGTGGTGGGCATTGCCCTGGGAGTGATCACCATTCTTGGTATTTCCTCCCTGAGCCAGCAAAACGCGGTTCCCGCCGGCGGCGCGCCCAGCGCGGAAGATTCCCTCCTCGGCGGCCCGGAGTATGGCTCTCGCACCTAGCCCGAATCAGGGCCTGGACCGGGTACGCGCCCGCCGCACGCCCCAAACCTGGAGCCACGCCTGGGGTTGGTGCCTACTAGCCACGGTGGTATTCATCCAGCCGTGGGCCCGGGTGGCGGCCGATACCAAGCATGACCTCACGGCAAACCCGTGGGGCTTTTTGCGTGGGGCCCTGCACGCCTACACGGATATTTTTCCCCTGGGCCAGCTCCAGAATCAGGCCTACGGCTATCTCTTTCCCCAGGGGTTGTTCTTTGCGCTGGCGGAGCCGCTGCCGGATTGGTTGGCGCAGCGGTGTTGGTGGTTGATCGTCCTGGGGGTGGGGTTTTCCGGCGCCCTGGTGCTGCTGCGCAGGCTCGGCCTGGGCACGCCGTGGAGCCGGTGGGGCGCGGCGCTGCTTTTTGCGCTCAGCCCTCGGGCATTGAGCACGCTCACGGCCATTTCCTCGGAGACCTGGCCGGTGATGCTGGCCCCGTGGGTGGCGGCGGCCTTTGTGGGGGTGCTCGATCGGCGCGCGGTGGCCGCCGGGGTGATTCCGGTGGCAGCGATGGGCGCGGTCAATGCCACCGCCACCCTGGCCGCCTGCCTGCCCGCCGGGTTGATTCTGGCCTGGCGGTGCCTGCGCCGCGAGCCGCGCGCGGGCCGGGTCTTGGCGTGGTGGCTGGTGGGCTGCGCCCTGGTGAGCCTGTGGTGGATCGTTCCCCTGGTGGTGTTGGGGCGGTATGCCCCGCCGTTTACGGAGTTCATCGAGTCCGCGTTTGTGACCACCCGCTGGCTCAATCCGGCGGAGATTCTGCGCGGCACCACCAGTTGGGCGCCCTTTGCCAGTTCGGAGCGCGTGGCAGGAAGTCTCCTGGTCACCGAGCCGATCTTTGTGCTGGCCACCCTGGCGGTGGCGGCGCTGGGGCTCATCGGCTTAAGCCGCACCCCGCACCGGGGCTTGTGGCTGGGCATGTTGTTGTGCGGCGTGGCCATCATGGGCGCGGGCTGGCAGGTGGCCGCCCCCCTGGCCGGTCAGTATCACGGTTTTCTCGATGGCATTGGTGCCGCGCTGCGCAACCTGCACAAGTTCGATCCCCTGGTGCGGTTGCCGCTGGTAGTGGGCCTGGCCGCGCTGGGGCCCCTGGTCACCCGCCGCAGCGGGGCCCTGGTGCTGGTGGCGCTGGTGGCGTCGATAAGCATGGCCCCGGCGTGGAGCGCACGCCTGCTGCCGCAGGGGACGTTTACCGAGGTACCACGGGAGTGGCGCGAGGCTGCGGAGTTTGTGAACGCCCACGCCGCGCAGACCCGCACATTGATCCTCCCGGAGGCCTCCTTTGCCCGGCAGGAGTGGGGCTGGACGCGCGACGAGCCCGCGCAGCCGCTGCTCACCGTGCCCTGGGCGGTGCGCGACGCGATTCCGCTGGTCGATCCCGAGGCGATTCGCGGCCTGGACGGCCTGCTCGCGGTGCTGCACGATGATCCCCTGGCCGCCCGCGCCGCCCTGCACCGCATGGGGATCGGCGCGCTGTTGGTACGCCACGACCTCGACACCAGCGCGCATAGCACCGAGATCACCGTGCCGGAGGACCTAGGCGAGGTACACCGATTCGGGGAGATCGAGGTGGTGCTGCTACCCGAGCAGCCGGATATGCGCGTGGTATCCGGCGAGCCCGTGCGGGTGGCCGGGGGTGGGGAATCCCTGGCGCTGCTGGATTCCCTGGGCACCGCCGCCTCCTATGAACTGGTGCCGGAGCACGCCCAGGTGGTCACCGATACCCCCGCTCTGATCGCCCGCAATTACGGCACCCTCCACGGGGCGCAGTCCGCACCCCTGGCCAGCCCGGAGGAGGGTGCGGACGTGCACAATCGGCTGCCCGATTATCCCAGCGCCGGGCCGCTGACCTCCGTGACCGAGCACGGCGGGCGAGTGCGGGCTTCCTCCTCAGCCGCCGACGCCTCCAGCTTCGGCGGCGCTGACCCGACGCGCTCCATCACCGCTGCCGTGGACGGCAATAAGGACACCGCCTGGCACCCGGCCCCCGGCCCGGCGCGCGGCCAGTGGTTAGAGATCACCCCGGAGCGCCCGATCACGGAGGCCACCATCACCACCACGGAGGACGCCACCCTCTCCGTGAACTCCCAGGAGATAGAGGCCCCGGCCCGCACTCCCGTGACGCTGCGCTGGGATACCCCCGTGGAACACTTGCGCCTCACGCTGGATACCCCCACGGGGATAGCGGAGGTGGAAACCCCCGAGCAGCCGGTGGAGCGCGTGGTCACCGTGCCGGATACCTCCCCAGACGTGCAGCAGTTTGTGTTCCAGCGGCTCCTGGTGGATACCGGCGTGCTGATCCGCGAGTTCACCGCGCCCCGGGACATGCGCGTGCGCCTGGAGGCCCCCACGGAGCAGCCCGTGCTTATCGACGCCACCGAGTATCACCCCGGCGAGGTCATCGACCTCAAGGCGGGCGCACACCGCCTGCGCACCTCCCAGATATGGGTGCGGTTGAGCGCCGGGGATCTCCCCTCCCCCACCAGCCAGGACGTCCACGGTTCCGTGGCCCCGGTTGAGGAGAAACGCCTGCTGGTGACCAACCGCGCCGCCAATCCCGGCCTGCGCGCCAGCGTGGGCGGTACCTCGCTGAGCCCCCGCGCGGTGGAGGCCGGGGTGCAGGCCTTTGTGCTGCCCGCCGGGGTGGGCGGCAAGATCCAGATGAGTTTTGCCGGGGAGCGTCCCTACCGCTGGGGGCTGGCCGGGGGATTGGTGCTCGCGGCACTGACCGTGCTGGGTTCCACGCTGCTCCTGGTGCGGCGCGGCGGGCCCCCGGTGCTGACCTGGCAGCGGGATTCTCAGGGCGCGGGGCTGTGGCTGCCCTGCGCGGCTGTGGCCACCCTGGTGGGTGGGCTCCCCGGGCTGGGCGTGGTGGCGGCCTCCTGGCTGGTGCTGCGGTGGAGCACCTGGCGCGCGGGGTGGTTGATCGCCGCCACCATGAGCATCGCGGGGGCGTGGCTGGCGCGCGCCCCCTGGCCGAGCGCTTCTTATGCGGGCGATTCCCTCTTCTTAGGGCTGTGCGTACTCGCGGCCCTGGGGGTGGCGTGCGCGCCACCACCGCGTGATCGCGCGGCTCGCGGGCCTTTCCACCAGCTCATAGCTCGCCGCCGCCACCGCCGTGCTGAGCACCAACACCGTTAGGGTCACCACCACGATGTGCGCCGGGTGGCCGCTAAATAGCGGAATACCCAGCAGCGGGAACACCACGGCCAGCACCGCCACGTGCCAGAGGAATACCGAATAGGACCAGCGCCCCAGCGTGCGGGCGGTGGGACGGGCCAGCAGATCGCGGGGGCTGGGGGCCAAAGCGTAGGGCCACACCACCGCCAGGGCAAAGGCGGCCCCGGCGAGGATACGCAGGGTGAACTGCGCGGGGTTGGGGTGGGTGAGCCCCAGAGGGCCAAACCACTCCTGGCCCGCCGCCCAGGCGATCCCCAGGGCCAGGGAGCACCATAACCACCGCTGGCGCAGCAACCTGAGCGGCCAAGACTCGCTGCCTAGTCGGTGGGGGCGGCGCGCCAGGGGCTCGATTTCTGCGGCAAGCAGCCCCACCGCAAACCAGCTGACGTAGGCCGGGGGCCAGATCTGCATGTTGGGCCAACCATTGGCCGGGGTGGCCGCCACCACCGGCAGCCACGCCCACCCCAGGCTCAACAGAGCCCCCGCCGCGATGAACGCCACGCGGGCCCTGCGGGAGGCAAGACTGCCCACCGTGAGCGCCAGCAGAGGCAGAAGCAGGTAAAAGGCAACCTCAATGCACAGCGACCACATGTGGGTGAGGCCCCCCACCAACCCCTGCGGAATGTAGATCTGAGTGAGGGTAAATTGCGCGAGCGCCGCAGCGGGGCGGGTACCAAAGGCCTCGGGGAGAAAGAGCAACACCGCCGCCACGCAGACGGCATAGGCGGGCATGATGCGGGCGAAGCGGTGAAGGTAATAGGTGCCAAAGCGCTGGTCCGTGCGGTGCCGCCGCCACAGCACAAAGGCGGAAAGCGCAAAGAACACGGCCACGAAGAAGTCAAAGCGCGCCGCGATGGCCCCCAGGGTGGTGGCGGGATCGAGGCCCGTTTGAAAGGCCACGTGGGTGAGCACCACGCCATAGGCCGCCACGGCACGCAGCCCCTCCAGGGAGGGAACAAAGCCGGTTGCGTAGGATGATTGCGATACCCGTCGGGCCTCGGCCTCCCCGGCTGCCCTGGCTTTCGGCGGCGTCGTCACCGCTCCCACCCTAGTGGAAGGATCATCGTGACTGGTACCCGCAGGTGGTTGATCGCCCTGGTAGTCGCGGCTGCCCTGCTCACCCTCAGCGGTGACGTGATCCCGCGCGCCATCCTCAGTTCCATGAAGAAGCTCGACGTGAACACCACCACCTCCGTGAGCACCAACCCCACCACCGCGCACCTGCTCGATGTTCAGGCGTGGCAGCGCCGAGGCCCCGGCGATTGCCAGGAACTACGCTGCTATCGCACCACCGCGCAGCTCACGGAAACCACGGAGATCGGCGTGCTGCCTACGGAGGATAAAAAGGAGGCGCTGCTCCAGGCGCGTACCTCCCTTGGGGAGGCGCGGTGGGAGGACTCCGTGCGGGTGACCCGCCACTCCTCCTTTCCGGTGCTAGAGGATAACGGCGCCCTGCGCATGGAGGGCACGGTGGCGGG
Organism: Corynebacterium sp. 21KM1197; assembly: GCF_033783015.1. NCBI lineage: Bacteria > Bacillati > Actinomycetota > Actinomycetes > Mycobacteriales > Corynebacteriaceae > Corynebacterium > Corynebacterium sp. 21KM1197. Next base: position 2,194,167 of record NZ_CP123907.1, read on the forward strand.
CGCGCTCACCGGCGGCGAGACCGGGGAGTTCACCCGCGAGGGGCTGCAATATCGGTTCCCCTCCACCACGGAGCAGAAGTCCTACCCCTACTTTGATTCCTGGAGCCTGCGCTCCGCCCCCATTGATTACGTGGATAAGACGCAGCACTACTTCCTCTTCCAGCAGGGCGTATCCCCCGTTCCCCTGGGCCCGGATTCCCCCACCCTGGCGCACGCGGAGCCGGTATCCGGCCCGGCCCACGCCTTTTATTCCCCCGAGGAACTCGCCACCCTGGGGCTGCGAGCCACGGACACCACCACGCTCACGCCCTTTTATGCAGCCAGCCGCACGCTCACGGTGGAACCGGCCTCCGGGGAGATCGTGAACAAGCGCGAGCACCGGGTGGTGGTGCTCGCCGCCAGCGAGGAGGAGGCCCGGCAGGCTGCCGCCGAGGAACCGGCCGGGCGGGTGCTCTATCGCGCGGACACCACCTGGGACGAGGCCACCGTCACCGCCCGCAGCGACGCCGCCAATCGCGTGGTGGATACCCAGCAGCGCATGGCCGTGGTGGCCTGGGTATCCAAGGCCCTGCGCTTTGTGGTGATCCTGGCGGCCATTGCGCTCGTGGTGCGGTACCGCCGTGCGCGCTAAGCGACGCCTCCAGGGAAGATCAAGCGGCACGATAAGCGCGGTGCTGCTGAGCGCCTGGGGCACGCTCCTGGTGGGGTTGATGGTATTTCCCCTGATGAGCCCCGGTGTTCCCGCGCTGCGGGACATGATGGTGCTCGACCACCCCGCCCTGAGCCCCGGCGCCCTGGGGTGGGGTGATCTCCCCGCACGCGGCGCGCCGCAGGACGGGGTGCTGGCGCTCATCGGCACCGTGTTGCCCGCCTCCTGGGTCATGCGGGCAGGTGTGGTGGCGGCGGCCGTGGGGGGTGCGTGGGGCAGTTATCTCCTGGCGCGTCACCTGGGCGCGGGGCCCTGGGGGTGCGCGGTGGCCCTGGCCCTGGGGGTGGCCAACCCGGCCGTGATCGAACGACTCTTGCAGGGGCAGTGGTCGCTGGTGGTCGCCGGTTGGCTGCTACCTTTGATCGCCTGGGCGGGTCTTAGCCAACACCCCCGCGCGCAGTGGTTGGCGATGTGGGGGGCGTCGATAAGCCCCACCGGAGGGGTACTCGCGCTGGTCACGGCCCTGGGCACCGCGAGGGAGCGGCGCTGGGCCACGGGGCTGATCGGGGTGGCGCTGTGCGCCCCGTGGTGGGTGCCCGGCCTGCTCGCGGGCGTGGACACCACCTCCTCCACCCGCGCCGTGGCTGCCTTCGCCCCGCGCGCGGAGGCCTTTGCCGGTACCCCCGGCACCCTGCTGAGCCTGGGTGGGATCTGGAACTCCGCCGCCGTACCCGGCGCGCGCGAGGCCGGGGTGGCCCTTGCCGGGGTGGCGCTGTTCTTCCTGCTGGCCACCGGCTGGCGGCGCTGCCCCCGCGGCCTGCTGATCCTCGGCGGCGCGGGCCTTAGCCTGGCCCTGGCGGCCTGGGCGCTGCCCTCGGTGATGGGAATGGCCATCGGCCAGATTCCCGGCGGCGGCCTGCTGCGCGATGCCCACAAATTCGTCTTCCTCGCCATCCCCGGCTACATCTCCCTGGCGGCCACCCTGCGCCCCGGCCCCGGTTGCGGGGCGCTCGCGCTCTGCGGCGTCCAGCTTATCGACGCCCCCCTGGCCCTCACCGCGCTGCGCCCCCTGCCCCCGGAGGCCCTGCCCATACCGCCCGCTGCCCTACACGCGGTGCAGGAACAAACGGCGGGCCGCGAGGTGCTGGTGGTGGGCGAAAACTCCGGTTCCCTGGTGAGCGTGAACGGCACCCCCCTGGTTAATCCCTGGTGGAAGGCCGTGGCCGCCGTGGAGCCGGGCAACCTCAGCGTGGACGGCGTGGAGGTCGATCCGCCCTCCCCGCGCTGGGTGGCCGCCACGGAGGCCTGGCAGGCCGGTGACCTGCCCGAGCTAGAAAACCTGGGCGTGGGACTGGTGGTGGACGGCGGCACCGGCGACGTGCTCGTGGAGACCAGCGCCCCGGAGCCGCCGCGCGCCCGTGGCCTGGGGCTGCTGGGGCTGTGGTTTGCGGTGGTGCCCCTGGCGCTGTTGCTCAGCCGGTGGCTTTCTGACCATCGGCAGCCACCTCTTGCAACAGCGCCTCGAAGCGCACCCCGGCCTCCCGCCAGGAAAAAGCCGTAGCCTTGCGCCGCGCGGCCTCCCCGAGGCGGTGGCGCGCGGGGGCGTCGTCAAGCAGATCCCGCACTACCACGGTGAGTTCCGCCGGGTTTTCCACCAACATTCCGGTGCGGGCGTGGTCGATGGAATCCTGCAACCCGCCCGCGCTGCGATACCCCACCGTGGGCACCCCGTGCTGCGCGGCCTCCATCACCGCCAGGCCCCACCCCTCCTTGCGCGAGGGCATGAGGTGCAAGGCCGCACGCGCCAACTGCGCGTGCTTGTAATCCTCCGATACCTGGCCGTGGAACACCACCGCCTCCCCCAGGCCCCGCCGCTCGGCGTACTCGCGCAACTGCGCGTTCCACCAGCCGCTGCCCAGCACGTCCAGGATCACCCCGTGGCTGGCGTGCAGGGCGGCGGCCACGTCCATCGCGTGCTCGATCTGCTTGTGCGGCACGAGACGAGACAGCGTGACCAGGTGCGGGCGACCATCCTCGTCCAGGTGCGGCAGGCGATCGGGCAAGGGGTCCACGCCATTGCGAATCAGGTGAATATCCTGGGCGTTTACCCCCAGTTCCACGAGTTCCTCGCGGCTGGGATCGGAGACCGTAACGTACCGGCTGCCCCGATACACCCGAGGGGCCGCCACCGATTCCAGCCACCACCCCAGCCGCGCGATCACCGGCCCCGCCACCGGCCACTGCTCCCGGTGACAGTGGTGCGTGAGCAGCACCGTGGGTCTACCGGATACCAGGCGCGCAAAAAAGGGAATCCCGTTTTGGGTATCCACCACCACGTCCACCTTGCACAGCAACCCCCACCCGAGCCTGCCCGCGAGCATGGCCAGCCAGGCGCGCGGATACACCGTGTATTTGCCGCCCGCGCGGGAAAAGCGCACGCCCTCGCGGGCGCTGCGAGGGGGTGCGTCCGTGTACGAGGCCGTGCGGAAAATGACGTCATGGCCGCGCTCGGCAAGGTAGGCGGCGACGTGTTCGAGGTAGCGCTCCGAGCCGCCACCCTGGGGGTGATCCGTGTCGCGCCAGCACAGCAGGAGAATCTTCATAGGCGGTTCAAGCCTATAGGAGAGGAAAGCACAGAGTTAAGTGTGCTTGGCGTGCTCCTGCCGCTATTTTGTTTATTTCGTTTATTGCTAGACTGGCTGCATGAGCCACAGAGAGTGTCTGATGGTTTGTGTGTGGGATTCCATCCCGCATAAGGAGACAAGCCAGAATGACTACTGTGACACGACGAGATCCGGCTGATAAGGCCAAGATTGACGCGATTGAGAAAAAGCTGCTTGCAAACCCTGAGATCGCGAAGCTCATTGATGATTTAGGCACCTCAACCACCGACGCCAACGATTTGGTGCGTGGGATGTTGCAAGCCTCGATTACCAGGGGTTTAAACGCCGAGATGGATGCCCACCTGGGCTACCGGCCAGGGGATAGAGACGCTAAAGCAGCACTAGGCACAGACAACCACCGCAACGGGGCGTATCCAAAGACCGTGGATTCTCACTACGGTCCGGTAACTGTCGAGGTTCCCAGGGACCGGGCCGGGACGTTTGTTCCGACCATGGTCCCGAAAGGCTCGCGGCGTTTGACCGATGTTGACGACATGATTGTGAGCTTGTATGCCGGGGGCATGACAGTGCGCGATATCCAACACCATATGGCTACTGCCATGCGTGTTGATATCTCCCACGAGACGATTTCTGCGGTGACTGACGCTGTCCTTGATGAGGTCATGGTGTGGCAGAACCGCCAGTTAGATGAGTTCTACCCCGTCATTTTCCTTGATGCGCTGCGCATTAAAGTCCGTGAGGGCGGGCGCGTGGTCAACAAGTCCGCGTATATGGCCATTGGGGTGGATCTCGACGGCATCAAACACATCTTGGGGCTATGGATCGCGAGGGAAGAAGGCGCGTCGTTTTGGGCCCATGTGTGCTCGAATCTGGCTAATCGCGGGGTCAAAGATGTCTTCATTGTCTGCTGTGACGGGCTCAAAGGCCTGCCTGAGGCTGTGGAGGCATCCTGGCCGGGATCGATGGTACAAACCTGTGTTGTGCACTTGATTCGTGCTGCTAACAGGTGGGTTGCCTACGGGGACCGTAAGGCGGTTTCAGCGGCCTTGAAGAAGGTCTATACCGCCCCTGATGGCTCCAGTGCTGCCATTGCACTCGAGGAGTTTGCTTCTTCGGGTCTTGGCCAGAAATATCCCAGGTCAGTCAAGGTGTGGCAGGACGCATGGGAGAGGTTCGTGCCGTTTTTGCAGTTCCCTCCGGCAGCGCGCAAAGTCATCTACACCACCAATTCCATCGAGTCGTTTAACAACGAGTTGCGCAAAGCCACCCGCAACCGCGTGCAGTTTACGAACGACGAATCCGCGTTGAAGACCTTGTGGTTGATGATCTGCAATATTGAAGACAAACGCGCTGCTCGCAGGGCCAAGGAAGGTAAAAAGGCCGCGGCTACCGCCGGGAGGCTTGTGGAAGGAGCGAAAGTCTCAGGCTGGAAGCAAGCCATCAACCAGATGGCCGTGGCCTACCCCGACCGCTTCGACCAATACCTCTAAGAAAACCGCCCCACACACAAACAACTTGACACGCTCGAGCCACACCGACATCAACGCCACCGCCCTCCGTCAACTCGACCGCATACTCACCAGCGCACCCAAGCGGTATAGCACCGTGAACATCACCATCGAGCACTCCGAGGACATCATCGAAGTCTCTCGCGACGTAGCCGATTCGTTGCGCATACTCCTCATCAATGCCGTAGCTGGAAAAACGGTGAGTATCATCCCCACTTCCGCCGAACTAACCACGCAGCAAGCCGCCACCCTGCTCAACGTTTCCCGGCCTCACGTGGTCAAATTGATCGAGCAGGGAATATTACCAGGGCACCGTGTGGGAAGCCATCGTCGGCTCTACGCCACCGATGTCCAAAAATACAAAGACGAACGCGATGATGTCTCACGCACAGCCATGAACGAGCTGATCGAGCTATCTGAAGAACTAGGCCTCTACGAATGAGCAGATTCACCGCCATTCTCGACGCCAACGTGCTCTACCCCGGCACGCTCCGAGACATCTTGATCCGTCTTGCCCTTACCGGCTCTTTCCAGGCGCGCTGGTCTGATCGAATCCTCGACGAGATGTTCCGAAATCTCCACAAGAATCGGCCGGACATACCCACCGAAAAGCTACAGAGAACCCGATACTTGATGTGCCAAGCAGTGGAGGACTGCCTGGTCAACGAGCACGAAGGCCTCATAGAGGGCCTTTCATTACCGGATCCAGACGATCGACACGTCCTAGCGGCGGCCATCCAATGCAACGCGCGTATTATTGTGACAGAAAATAATCGTGACTTCCCCCTTGAAATAACGCACCAGCACGGAATCGACGTACAGAATGCCAATGAGTTTCTTTGCTATCAGATCGCCTTATCCCAACCCAACGTCCACCAAGCAGTCGTCCAGGCGGCGGCAGCACTCAAGAATCCTCCACGGACAATAAACGACGTGCTTCATTCCCTAGCGAAGTCCGGTGCCCCAACAGCAGCCGCATTACTCAAGCAATAGTCGCTCGGTTCCATCTTCCCCTGCTACCCTTTCTCCCCGTGCCCGCCCTCCGCTTTCCCCGCACGTCCCCCGCCCGCGCCTCTCTCCCCCGCACCCAACGCCGCGCCACCCTACGCCGCTCCTTTGATCTATTGAGCAGTTTCCGCTTCGAACAAAGCGACCCCGCCCGCTTCTACGGTCACCTCGCCCGGGATACCGCCGAACTCCTGGATAGCCTCCGCGCGGACGCCGGATATAGCCTCGAGGATAGCGCAGGGGGGCTACGGGATGGCGTCGATAGTCCCTCCAGCAATCCTCTCAGTGCGTTGCGCGAGGCCACGATCCTGGACATCGGCGGCGGCCCCGGCTACTTTGCCGAGGAGTTTGAACGCCGGGGCGCGCGCTACATCAGTGTGGAACCGGACGTGGGGGAAATGGCGGCAGCCGGGATCGAGGTGGCGGCCTCCGTGCGAGGCTCCGGCATGGACTTGCCGTTCCGCAGCGGAGCCTTTGACCTGGTGTATTCCTCCAACGTGGCCGAGCACGTTCCCGAGCCGTGGCGCATGGGGGAGGAAATGCTGCGGGTAACCGCTCCTGGTGGGCTGACCGTGCTGAGTTATACCGTGTGGCTGGGACCTTTCGGTGGGCACGAGACCGGACTCTGGCCGCACTACGTGGGCGGGGAGTACGCGCGGGATCGCTATGCCCGCGTGCACGGGCACCCGCCCAAGAATGTGTTTGGCACCTCGCTTTTTAACGTCTCCTGCGCCGCCGGGCTGCGCTGGGTACGGGAGGTAGCAGAGCGCGGAGAGGCCGAGGTGGTGAGGTGTTTTCCGCGCTATCACCCCGGCTGGGCCTGGTGGCTCACGCGGGTGCCGGGGCTGCGCGAGTTCGGCGTGAGCAATCTGGTGATCGTGCTGCGGAGGTTATAATCCACAACCATGTCTTTGCGTTATTCTCTTGCCACCGCCTCCGCGCTGATCCTCGCCGGGGCCGCCACCGCCGGTGCCACCGAGACCACCCCGCTCACCGGCACCGAATGGGGCCACACCTACGGCTCGTTCTTCACCATCAACGATAACGGCACCATCAACGGCAACGATGGCTGCAACCCCTTTGGCGGCAACGCCACCATCGACGGTGACACCCTCACCGTGGACGGCCTCTTCTCCACCATGCGTTTCTGCGGCGATGGCTACGACCTCACCGACATTCTCCACGGCGAGCACACCGTGAGCGTGGCGGGGGATACCCTCACGCTTACCGACGCCCAGGGCACCGCCTGGAGCTTCACCGCAAAGAAATAGGTTTTCTCCCGCGCTATTTTTAAGCGACCGCATGACAGATGTCATGCGGTTTTCGTGATTTTTGGGCCTGGTGGGGGTGGAGTGGAGGCAGCAACATGAGAATATGTCTCACACCATCATTGACGTGCAAGGACTCAAGCGCGTGTATGCAGATTCCCGGAAAGGTTCCTCTTATACCGCCGTGGCAGATTCCGCTTTCCGGGTTCAGCGGGGAGAGATATTCGGATTGCTGGGTACCAACGGGGCCGGGAAAACCTCCACCCTGGAGGTCATAGAGGGACTGGCCCGCCCCTCCGCAGGCAGCGTGCGCATTCACGGCCTTGACCCTTATCAAGAACGCACACAACTGCGTCCCCACATCGGGATCATGCTCCAATCCGGGGGATTGCCACCTCAGCTCACCGTGCGGGAAACCCTAGCGATGTGGGGTGGCACGCTATCTCACCCGTTGCCGGTGGACGAGGTGGCGGCAGCGGTGGAACTGTCACACCGCATGGAAGTAAAGGTCAGCGCCCTTTCCGGTGGCGAGCAACGGCGCTTAGACCTCGGCTGTGCCCTAGCGGGTAACCCCAGCGTGGTCTTTCTCGATGAACCCACCACCGGCCTTGATCCGGAAAGCCGCTCCCGCACCTGGCAACTCCTGCTGGAATTGAAAAAGCGCGGGGTCACCATGATCCTCACCACGCATTACCTGGAGGAAGCGGAGTATCTGTGTGACCGCATAGCGATCATGCACCGATCAAAGATTGTCCGCGAAGGCACAGTGCAAGACCTCGTGGCTCAGGAGGATTCCCTCCTGCGCTTTCATTCCCCGCAACCCGCTCCGGATATTTTCACCGGCTCCTGTATCCGCGATGGTGCCGAACACACCGTGCTCACCCGAGACCTCCCGCGCGATACCCACGCCGCCTTAAATTGGGCACAGAGCCAGGGCATTCGCCTGAGCAACTTCAGCGCGCAACCGGCCTCGCTGGAAACGGTTTTCCTCTCCCTTACCCAATCCGCTCCTGCGATATAAGGACACACCATGAAAAGCACTCACTTCTCCCGGATACGCAGCCTGGGCCAGGCGGAGTTTCGGCAGTTTCTGCGCAACCGCACCCTGATCACCATGATGATCCTCCCGATGGCTCTCGCTTTGATGATTAACCGGGCTTACCCGGATCACGCTGCCACCGGAGCAGCAGTTTCCGTGGATTACCTCATTCAGTTCGTACTACTTTTTAGCACTTATTACCCCATTCTTTCCATCATCACCGCCCGCAGAGATGAGAAGGTGCTCAAGCGATTGCGGGTAGGGGAGCTAACCGACCCCGATATTCTCATCTCCCTGGCTGTTCCTGCCGTTTTTTCTTCGCTCGCCGTCGTGGGGCTCAGCGCGGCGGCCCTCTTCCTCCTTGGCTCTCCTCTGCCGGATAACCCCGCTCCCCTTGGTATCGCTCTTATCCTTGGCATTCCCCTCTCCTGGGGACTTGCCCTCCTCACCAGCACCATCACTCCTAACGCGGAGGGTGCTCAAATCACCTCCATGCCTATAGTGATTGTGATTATGCTTTCCCCCGCACCCACCCGTCTTGCGTTTCCCGATACCATAGCCGAGGTCATTGGCTATAGTCCCTTTGCCGCAATCTCAGACCTCATCCATCTGGGGTGGAGCGAATCTACCATCAGTTTAATCGGTTCGGATGATCTCCTCCGTACCCTCCTGCTACTCATCGCCTGGGTTCTACTGTGCTGCTGGGGAGGGATCAGATTCATGAAATGGAACAACGATAGGTAACTCATGGTGCTTCTACCCACGGAGAGGTGGCGCTCCCTCCCCGCCTCAAAGAAGTTTGCGTTCTACATGCGGGTATCCTGCCAGGCTTTAGCCACCCTCCCCGTGTTCTTCATGGTCAATCTGACGCCGCAAGGAACGCACCGTATTTCTTTTATCCTTTGGATAATTCTGTGCGTACTGATCTCCTCCACCTTCCTACACAAATCACCTCAACTTGGCGCGGCGAATACCAGATACCACCAGGAGATATTCACCGCGGGATTAACACTCACGTTCTCTACCTGGATCGTGACGACCATCTTGTTCAGCGCCAAGGATTACCACGGCACCGCCACGCTTTCTCTATCCGCAGCCATTCTCCTCGCCTATGGCTATTTCCCGTTCCTCCGACACCCGTGGCTATACACCGGACTGTTGGCCCTGGCAAACGCTATAGCGTGGAGCCTTAACCCCTCCCCACCGGAAGATCACTTTCCCTGGATTCACATGGGAATTTCTACCATTCTCTTGTTGATAGGAACCGGAACCACGTTAAGCGTCCGGTGGTCCATTCGACTCATGACCGAGGCCGAACGCGTCGCCGATTTACAGCGTCACTTGATCCTCTCCGAGGAACGCCTCCGCTTTTCTCAGGAAATACACGATACCCTGGGCCAACGCTTAGCCGCCATCAGCATCAAGACGGAACTTGTCAAGAACTTGGCTCTTAGAAACGATCCCCGGCTTCTTCCAGAGATTACCGAGATCCAGCAGATCACCCGACGCGCTGCCGCCGAGGTACGCAGCGTGGTACATGGCTATAGTGATATTGATTTAGCGGCGGAAATACGCAGCACCCAAGCCCTGCTTCATTCCTCAAGAATTACCCTGCACACCGCCGGTACGCCACAAGATATTCCTTTAGAAAACCAGGACATATCCGCCTGGTTTGTTCGAGAAACCACCACGAATATCCTCAAACACGCACGCGCCACCACCGCATGGCTTTCTCTCAGCCCGGCAGGCATCACCATACGCAATGATGGTGTGGGCGATTCTTCTCCCTCGCTGCAGCTCAGCGGCCTGGAGGCATTACGCCGACGCGCAGCCAAGAATAATGGGACATCGCTACACGTGACCAAACAGAAAGGGGAGTTCCACGTGAAACTCATCTTTACCGGGGAGAAGCAATGATCCGCGTGGCCATCATCGACGATGAATCCCTGGTAGCGAGTTCCCTAGCCACCCTGCTCAGCCTCGAAGAGAATATTGAGATCCTCACCACCAGTAACTCCGGCGAGCACTATCTGGAGTGGTGGCGCAAGCAGAGCACGATGGGAAAACCATTGCCTCATGTCAGCGTGCTCGATCAACAAATGCCCGGACTCAACGGCTTAGAAACAGCCCAGACGCTGCGCTCCCTATCGCCACGCGCGGCAGTTCTCATCGTCACCAGCCATGCTCATCCCCATCATCTGCGCCAGGCAATGAGCCAGGGAATACAGGGTTACCTGCCTAAAACCGCCACCTCTCAGCAGTTCGCCCACGCTATTCACGCGGTACATCGGGGAGAGCGCTATATCGATTCCGAACTCGCGGCCTGGGCCATGACCATTGAGGCCTCCCCACTCACTCCACGAGAAGCAGAGGTGCTGCTCGCCGCCGGGGCGGGAAGCAGCGTAGAGGAGATCGCCACCCGAGTTCATCTCGCCCCCGGCACCACCCGGAATTACCTCAGTTCCGCAATGAGCAAGGTCGGAGCCACCAATAGGTTCGAGGCATACCTCCTTGCCCGGGAAAAACGATGGTTGTGATTAATCCACGAGGCGATACCAGGTACGGCGATCCCCCTGGCTTCCCACCATGCGCACCACGTTCTCCCGCATAAGGGCCGTCATGGCATAACGCACCTGCGTCGAGGACAATCCCGTCTCCTGGGAGATCTCGGCAACGCTCAATTGCCTGCCGCCCATCAGGGATCGCACGATACTCGGCGCATTGCGGCTCACCGACTTCAGTTGCTCCTCGTCGTACCGCAAACGGGGTGCGGCCTCCGCTTTGGGGAGAGAACCGGCCTTAACAACACGGCGGAGCACCACGCGGAAAACCGTACCATTATCAAAGAGCTTCGGTTCCGGCAATCCCCATTCCTCCATCGCCGCGAACACTTCTCTCATGCCACCCCCTTCCCCCTCAATAACGGGGGTTCCCTCTCCAGTACGCAGGCGCTTAGCTATCTCATACAGGCGTTGGTTCACCGCTGCCTTAGCCAATTCCGGACCGTGCAACTGCCCTTGCGATATTCCACGCAATCCTCCCGGGCTTTCCACGATAAAGCCATAGGAGGTTATCCGTATTTCCACTCGCTTCCCCACGCCCAGGGTGTCTGGCCCCATATCCCTATGGATCAAAGCATTCGCCACAATCTCCCGAATAGCACTCAACGGAAACTCCGGACGGTGAATCAGATGCCCATCGTCTCGGTAGACCTGCACGGTGGAAATATTGCTTTCCACCCACTGCATGATCTCCTCCAACATCACGGCGACCGAACCATCAAAATGGTGGAGATTGCGGCTTCGCTCCCCGCTTTCCCTCGGCATACGCACGGCCGCCGTCACACCCAATGCGGGTAAAGCACCCTGTGGATACTCACCGAGCGCATAAAGCCCCGCTATCGTGGGAACGCCCTCTCCGTTGAGCACGCTGGTCACCCGGAGTAATTGATCTTCCTCCATACTCGCCAGCCTGCGGCTAGAGGCGCGGGCCACGTGAACGTAATTTTTCACTAGACTCTCATTCAAATCGCTCACAGCAGCCCCTGGGGCCGGGGCAGAATCATACACCTGCCTCTCCGTTTGATTCAGAGCAGCCACATTGAGCATATGAATATCGTTGGGTTTCATTTCATAATCCCCATCGCCCTGACGTAAATAAGGCACGCCATGCGTGCGCGCGGGTTTCTGCGTGGGGGCAAGCGCCTGAACTTCCGCCACTACCAACACCGCACCACTTACTTCTAGGGGATACGCCTCAATCTGTGGAGTCGGCTGCACCAGGCTTCTCGCCTGGTCAATCAGCCCCTGGACAAGCACTCCCGGCTCATCAACACCCACCACCGCAAAGTTCCTGGCCTCATCAATACCCAGGATCACCGTGCCGCCCTGGGGCATATTGGCAAAGGCGCACATCGTCTCAGCCAGCCCCGGGAGTCCCCCGGCGGCACGTTTGACCTCCACCAGAGACGTGTCATTCCCATAGCGGCGCATGTCCTCGACCACAGCGAGGACGTCCCGTTCAGTCCACTGCACACTCATAGATTACAAGCCACACTTATAATTTTCACGATCCACACTCTCAATGTGGCTTTGCCACCCCAGCCCCCTGAGCAGGGTTTTTGCTCCACATTCATAATCCACGGGTTCCACATGTGCACCACATACACACCACACTTATAAAAATGGGCGGGAAATTATCAGTGTGGTGTGTATCTGGTGTGTATGTGGAGCCCGGAGTTCACCTAGTTTTTACCCCCACGCCACCTCCCGGCCACATGCCCGTCACCTCCCCGTCGCTCGCCCGCCCTATCCTGCGCACCATGTTGCCTCATCGCGTCCGCTCGCTTAGCGCACTCCTCGCCACCGCCTCCCTCACCACCGTGGCCACCACCGTCTCTGCCACTGCCGCCATCGCTACAGCAAACACGGCAACCACAACAAACACGGCACCCCCATTCCCCAGCGAATACCTCGGTACCACCGATCTGTCTCGAATTGCCGCTACTCCGGGAACCAACGAGCAGGAAGCCAATAAGCAGGGCGTCGATAAGCGGGGAGAGGCACCTTCCTTTGGCGGTATTTCCGGCCTAGAGCGCCTCCCGGGCACCCCGGAAAACACAGCAAACAACACCGCAGAATATCTCGCGCTCTCCGACGATTCCGCCGAGCACGGCCCCTCCCGCGCATACCACCTCGCCATCCCCACGGAACCCCATAGCTCCGATAGCACAGAACCCGCCCTCGCCGACACCATCACCCTCCGCGATACCGCAGGTCAGCCCTATGCCCCGCGAGCGGTGGACCCGGAATCGGTGCGGCTTTTGCCCAGCGGGAACCTGGCGTGGACCTCGGAGGGCTGGGCCAAGGACGGCGATTTCCGCCCGCCCGCGGTGATAATTAGCGATGCCTCCGGCCGGGAACTCTCGCGCCTCAAGGTGCCCGCGTATCACGCGCCCAACCCGGAGGGCACGGCGGGAATCCGGCACAATAAGGCCAACGAGGGCCTGGCACTGGTGTCCGAGGACGTGGTGATGACGGCCAACGAGGGCGCGCTGGTGCAGGACGGCCCCATGAATACCGCCGAGCAGGGCATGAGGGTGCGGCTCACGCAGTATTCCGTGAGCACGGGCGAGCCGTTGGCCGAGTACGCCCTGGAGGTGGGCGCGCTGTATCCCGGCGCGAGGGATCGTGGTATTTCCGAGATCATCGCGGGGGACGACGGCAGTTTTTATGTGATCGAGCGCGGGTATGTGGCCGGGGAGGGCAATCGCGGCGAGATCTATCGGGTGACCCTCGATGGCGCCACGAATGTGTTGGGTCAGGAGCAACTAACCGGCGCGGAGATACCCGTGCGTAAGGAACTGGTGTTTGACTTCTCCGCGCTGCCGGAGCACCCGGATAACATCGAAGCGTTGGCCTGGGCACCGAGGCTCAGCGACGGCCGCGCGCAACTACTGGTGCTTTCCGACGATAACTTCAGCGATAAGCAGCGCACCCTGTTGCACCGGATCGCCCTGGGCACGCCGCAGCAAGAGGCAGTGAGGCACAACACAGACCAATAAAGGTTAGGGTGCCCTTTCCTTGGATTATCCTGGGAAATATGAGAACCCACTCCTTGCCCGCCGCCATTACCGCCGCGCTGCTGCTCAGCCCCGTTCCCGCCCTGGCCGCCACCCCCACCATTCCCGATGATCTGCCCATCTTCCCGCAGATTCAGGAGAATCCCAGCGTGTACGTCACCCTGGCGGACGGCACGCCCGTCACCCCGGATACCACCGTTCATCGCGGGGACGTGCTGCTCGTTCACGGCAGCGGGTTTTCCCCGCAGGCCAATCGGGGTGGCTTCCCCTTCCCCGTGCCACCCGGCACCCCCAACGGGCTCTTTGTGCTCTACGGCGCCTTCCCCGATCACTGGAAGCCCAGCGAGGGCGCGGATAGCGCCGCCCGCACCCACCCACACGATCGCATGGCCTGGGTCATGCCGGAGGGCACCCTGGAATCTATCCCCAGCGGCGTGGTAGAAATGCGCCGTTCCATCGCCCGCCAGGCCCAACCCATGAACCCGGACGGCTCGTTTACCGCACGCCTGGTGGTGGACCCGCCGGATCAGACCACCGGCGATCGCTGGGGCGTGTACGTCTACCCCGGTGCCGGTTCCCTCAACGCCGCCGAGGAGTTCTACATTCCGCTCAATTACTCCCCCGAGCCCGGCCCGCTCACTCCACCCGCGCCCACGCAGGACCTGCTTATCGACGCCCCCGCAGCCTTCCGCTTCGCCGGGGTCACCGGTGGGGCGGTCAAGGCCAAGGACGGGGCCACCGTGCTGGACGGCGAGCGCGTGGCCTTTAGCCGCGATACCGCTGCGGAGTCCGCCGCTCCAGAAAATGGGGTGCGCAAGTACAAGGGCACGGTAATCACCACCGCCAAGTTCACCCTGGTAGAGGTGGCCCTTGCCGATCCCTGGCTTACGCCGCTGCCCACGGGCGATTATGCCGTCTCCGCCCTGGTCTCGCGCTCCTATAACGTGGGCCCCGATGAGATGGTGCGGGTGCCGGTGGGTGTGGTTAGCGCGGAGCAGGTGAGGGGATAGCGCAGCTTCGGTATGATAGGGAACACATAACCGACCCCCAAGGAAGGTCATGATGAACCCACTGAAGATGTCCGCCGCACTCGTGACGGGACTGACCCTGATCCCCCTCGCCGGGTGCAGCAGCGAGCCGAACTCCCCCGCCCCGGAAACCAACGCCCCGGCCCCGAGCACCTCCGTGGCCCCGCCCATCAACACCCCGCCCCGAGCACCGGACAGCCATGACGCCACCGCTCCCGGCGAGGACGGCGGCGATGGCGCGGACGCCACGCTCCCCAATCAATCGGGAGGCAATGGTGGTGACTCCCTCTACGGCAATGGTGGCGACGGGGGAGACGGTTACTCCCCCACCACGCCTACCCAGCCCGATCCGTGCGATTCCGAACCGGAGATCGTGACCTTTTAACCCACACAGCCGCCCTCGCCGGGAAACCGGCGGGGCGGCTGCTTATGTGTCAGGGCAGATTAGGCCGAGGCCTCTTCCACGCGCTTCTGCAAGGCGCGGAACTGCTCCCACACCTGCTCGGGCACGCGCTCACCCAGGAATTTCAGGTACGCGGCGTTATCCTCTAGGTCACCGGCCCACTGCTCGGCGGGGGCGCTGAGTGCCTCTCGCACGTCCTCGATGGGGGTGTCCAGGCCGTCGAGGTTGATGTCCTCCGCGCGGGCGGTGTGGCCCACCACGGTTTCCTCCGCACCCACGCGCCCCTCGATGCGGTCCACGATCCAGGCCAGCACGCGGGAGTTCTCTCCGAAGCCGGGCCACAGGAAGCGCTTGTCCTCGCCGCGCCGGAACCAATTGACCAGGAAGATCGGTGGCATCTTATCGCCGCCCTTGCGGCCCATCTCGATCCAGTGGTTGAGGTAATCGCCCACGTTGTAGCCGATGAAGGGCAGCATGGCCATCGGGTCGTGGCGCAGCGCGCCCACGGTGGCCTCGGCGGCGGCGGCGGTCTGGCCGGAGGCCAGCAGGGCGCCGATCATGGTGCCATGCTCCCAGTCGTAGGACTGGGTGACCAGCGGCACGGTGTCCGGGCGGCGGCCGCCGAAGAGAATCGCGTCAATCTTCACGCCGCGCCAATCATCGAACTCCGGCGCGGAGACCGGGCACTGGGAAATCGGCACGCAGTACCGGGAATTGGGGTGGGCGGCCAGGCCCTCGGACTCCGGGGTCCAGTCGTTGCCCAGCCAGTCGATGAGGTGCTCGGGGGCCTCGCCCATGTCCTCCCACCACACGTCGCCGTCGTCGGTAAGCGCCACATTGGTGAACAGCGTGTTGCCGGGCTCCATCGTCTTCATGGCGATGGGGTTGGAGGAGTAGTTGGTGCCGGGAGCCACGCCAAAGAAGCCGTTTTCCGGGTTGATGGCGTGGAGGTGACCGTCCTCCCCGAACTTCAGCCAGGCGATGTCATCGCCCACCACCTCGGCCTTCCAGCCCGGAATGGTGGGAGTAATCATGGCGAGGTTGGTCTTGCCGCAGGCGGACGGGAAGGCCGCCGCCACGTGGTACGTCTTATTCTCCGGGGAGGTGAGCTTGAGGATCAGCATGTGCTCAGCCATCCAGCCCTCCTCCTTGCCCATCACGGAAGCGATGCGCAGGGCGTAGCACTTCTTGGCCAAAATGGCGTTGCCGCCGTACCCGGAGCCGTAGGACCAGATCTCCTTGGTCTCGGGGAACTGGGTGATGTACTTGGTCTCATTGCACGGCCAGGCCACGTCCTCCTCGCCGGGGGCCAGGGGCGCGCCCACGGAGTGCAGGCAGTGCACGAAATCGCCGTGCTCACCGATCTTGTCCAGGGCCTCCTGCCCCATGCGCGTCATGATCCGCATGGAGAGCACCACGTAGGCGGAGTCGGTGAGTTGCACGCCGAGCTTGGGCTCGGGGTCGCTGATCGGCCCCATGCAGAAGGGCACCACGTACATGGTGCGCCCGCGCATGGCACCGGCGAAGTGCTCGCGCATTTCCGCCTTCATTTCCTCCGGCGGGGCCCAGTTATTGGTGGGGCCCGCACCGTCCTCGGTGGCGGAGCAGATGAAGGTGCGGGATTCCACTCGGGCCACGTCCGAGGGGTTGGAGCGGGCGAGGAAACTATTGGGGCGCTTTTCCTCGTTCAGGCGAATGAGGGTTCCGGCTTCCACCAGCTCTGAGGTCAGCCGCTCCCATTCCTCCTGCGTCCCGTCCGCAAACACCACGTTCTCGGGCTGGAAGAGTTCCACAGCCTCGGAGATCCACTTCAGCAGTTCCTGATTCTTCGTGGGCGCTGGGCCTTGCAGACCCTTGATGGCAGCGGTCATAACCTACTCCTGATCTTCGGTCGCTTTCTCTGCGATGCCTCTCCAGCGTATCCATGTGCCCATCGGAAAAACACTTCCTTGCCCCGCACAGCCACCCAAGTGGTCATAACATCTTACCGGAGCACCCGTCTACCTGGCACGTCTCATTGCATGCGCACAGCCGCACGTTTCCCCCACACCCCCATGTGGGGGTGCTCCTCCCACTTTCCTCGCCGCTAAAAATAGCCCTCTGCGCCCCACATTCCCGTCCCACGTTGCACTTCTTCCCCGATCGCACTCCCCCACCCCCTCCGCCAGGTACCTATCACCAAGCCAGTAATCCCCCTCGCCGGACACGCTCGCAACCAGCAAATGTTAGCCATTCCACACGTCTATCTCCCCACATCGCGCCGCCGCACGCCGCGCAGGATCACCCGGCACCCGCCAGCCACCGGGCACGCGCCCGCAGTGGTTATAACAACCAAGGTGGAGCCGCAGGGACGTCGATAAGCGCCACGGTGCCCAGATATGCTGTAGGAGATGAACGAATCTGCCATGCACCCAGCCCCCGGCCTCGGCGATCTCCCCCACGGCCGCCCCCTGCAATCCGAGTTCGATGACGGGCTGGATTACCCGCGCCTGGGCACCGTGTCCTTCCGGCGCGGCACCCTCACCGCTAACCAACAGGCGGCGTGGGAGGAGCATTGGCCCCGCCTGGGCCGCGTGATGAGCGATGAGCGGATTGATGTAGCGGACTGGTTTGGCCGCAGCGGCCACCCCACCATCGTGGAGATCGGCTCCGGCACCGGCACCTCCACGGTGGCGATGGCTCCACTGGAGGCCGATACCAATATCATCGCCGTGGAACTGTACAAGCCCGGCCTGGCCAAGATGATGGGGGCGGCGCTGCGCGAGGGGATCGAAAATATCCGCATGGTGCGTGGCGACGGCGTGGAGGTACTCAACCGCATGATCGCCCCCGGTTCCCTGGACGGGGTGCGGATCTTCTTCCCCGACCCCTGGCCCAAGGCCCGGCACCACAAGCGCCGCATTATCCAATCCGGCCCGCTGCACCTGATTGCCACCCGCCTCAAGCCCGGCGGCGTGCTGCACGTGGCCACCGATCACGCGGACTACGCCGAGTGGATCAGCGAACTGGTGGACGTGGAGCCGCTGCTGCGCTATCGCGGTTGGCCCTGGGCGGAGTGCCCCGTGCTCACCGACCGCCAGGTGCGCACCAAGTTCGAGGGGCGGGGTCTGCGCATGGAGCACTCCATCACGGAGTTCCTGTGGGAGCGGGTGGACGATGCCGACGCCGCGCCAAGCACCACCGCCACCGACGCCGGGCAGGCCGCTCAGGCTGCACAGACCGTGCCGACCGAACAGGAAGGATAACCGCCTGTGTTTTTGCGCTGGGGTCAGTTCTCCTACCGCCACCGCCGCCTGATTCCGGCGCTGGTGGTGCTCTTTATCCTCGCCCTCTACGGGATCTTCGGCCTGCGCCTGGGGGATCGCCTCAGCCAGGAGGGCTGGGAGGATCCCGGCGCGGATTCCACCCTGGGCGCGCAGATCGAGCAGGAGACCTTTGGGCGCGACCGCAGCGGAGACGTGATCGCCCTTTATACCGTGGAGGCCCCGCGCAGCCTCAACGATCCCACCATCTCCCAGGCGATTAACGCGGAACTCGCCGCGCTCAAAGAGCAGCACTCGGGCGAAATCAGCCACATCACCAGCTACTTTTCCGAGCGCGCCCCGGAACTCATCACCGCCGATGGCACCCGGGCCTTTGCCGCCATCGGCCTGGCCGGTGACGGGGAACAAACGCTCAAGGACTACCGCGCCATCGAGGACTCCCTGCGCGGCCAAAACCTACCCGAGGGCGTGACCCTCCAGGTGGCCGGGGCCACCGCCGTGGCCGATTCCCTGGACGAGGGCATGGCCGGGGACATTTCCCGCGCGGAACTGGTGGCCCTGCCCGTGGTGGCGGTGCTGCTGCTGGTGGTCTTTGGCTCCGTGGTGGCGGCCACCATGCCGCTGATCGTGGGCGTGCTCTCCATTCTGGGTTCCCTGGGTATTCTCTCCATCCTGGCGGGCAGCGCACAGGTCAATGTATTTGCGCAGTCCGTGGTCACCCTGCTGGGCCTGGGCCTGGCCATTGATTATGGGTTGTTCATGGTCTCGCGCTTCCGCGAAGAGATGGATAAGGGCACCCCCATTCCGCAGGCCGTGGCCACCACCACCGCCACCGCCGGTAAAACGGTGGTCTTTTCCGCCGCGATGGTGGCGGTGGCGCTGTCCGGCCTGATGATCTTCCCCCAGGCATTCCTCAAGTCCGTGGCCTACGGCGCCATTTCCGCCGTGGCTCTGGCGGCACTGCTCTCCGTGACGGTGCTGCCCGCGCTCTTTGGCATGCTGGGTACCAATATCGACCGCTGGACGGTGCGGCGCACCTCCCGGCGCGGCAAGCGCCTGGAGGAGACGCTGTGGTGGCGGATCCCCGCCTGGGCCATGCGCCACGCCAAGGCCGTGACGGTGGTGATCGCCGGTGGCCTGCTGGCCCTGGCGATCCCCCTGGCCGGCATCACCTTCGGCGGCATCAATGAGACGTACCTGCCGCCCACCAATGAGACGCGCCAGGCCCAGGCCTCCTTCAACGAGGCCTTCCCGGACTTCCGCACCGAGCCGATCAAACTGGTGGTCACCGGGGCCGATAATCAACAGTTGAGCAGCGTGTATCGCCAGGCCAACGAGGTCGAGGGCCTCACCGGGCGCTTCCGCCCCGCACACCCCAGCCAGGACGGCACCACCGTGCTCACGGCAGGCATTGTGGACCGCGCCGATAACCAGCGCGTGATAGAACAGCTGAGGGCTATCGACACCCCCGAGGGCGTCACCGTGTACATCGCCGGAACCCCCGCGATGGAGGTGGAATCCATCGAGGCGCTGCTAGAGACCCTGCCCTGGATGGCGCTGTACATCGTGCTGGCCACGTTCCTCCTCATGGCGCTGGTATTTGGCTCACTGATTCTGCCCGCCAAGGCCATCATCATGACGGTGCTGGGCCTGGGTTCCACCCTGGGCATCCTCACCCTGATGTTCGTGGACGGGGTGGGCTCCGGCCTGCTGAACTTCACCGCAGGCCCCCTGATGAGCCCCGTGCTGGTGCTCATCGTGGCGATCGTGTACGGGCTTTCCACGGATTACGAGGTCTTTCTAGTCTCCCGCATGGTGGAGGCGCGCGACCGCGGGGCCAGCACCGATACCGCCATCAAGTACGGCACCGCGCACACCGGCGGGATCATCACCGCCGCCGCGCTCATCATGATCGTGGTGGCCGGGGCCTTTGGCTTCTCCGAGATCGTGATGATGAAGTACATCGCCTTTGGTATGATCGCGGCCCTGCTTCTCGACGCCACCGTGATCCGCATGCTGCTCGTCCCCGCCGTCATGCACCTGCTGCGCGAGGATAACTGGTGGGGGCCCGCATGGCTGCGCCGCGCCTACGCCCGGCTGGGGCACGGTTCCGAGGTTCCCGAGGCCACGCCCGCAGCGGCACACACCCCGCCGCCCGCCGCCGTGAGCGTGGACGAGGCCGTGGTGATCGAGGAATCCGAGGCCGCCCGTGGTGGGCGCACCACCACCCAGGACGAGGGTCTGGTGCCCTTTAAGGATCTGATTCAAAGGTTGGAGAAGTAACGGTGTGGCGGTGGCTGCGCAGCCCGTGGGTGCGCTATGGCCTGGTGGTCCTGGTGCTCGCCGCCCTGGTCTACGCGCTGCGGGATAACGCCCACTTCCTCCACGAGGGCTGGGCGGCACTCAAGGAGGCCGATAACCGCTACATCGCGGTGGCCGTGCTCTTTACCGCCATCACCATGATCTTCCAGGCGGAGATGATGGTGAGCCTCCTGCACTCCACCGGCGTGCGCTGCGGGCGAGGCCGCGCCAACGCCCTGGGCCTGGCGGCCAACTCGTGGTCGGCCACCCTGCCCGGCGGCCCGGCGGTGGCCGCCGCGATGATCTTCCGCGAGCAAATGGCCTGGGGAGCCAGCGCGGTGGTGGCCAGTTGGTACATGGTGGTCTCCGGGCTGCTGGCCGCCGCCGGAATGGCGCTGCTCGGGCTCATCGCGGTGTTCTTCCTCGGTGCCTCGGTGCACCCGGTGACCCTGGTGGCGTCGATAGTGGGCCTGGTGGCGGTGCTGTGCGCGGTGAGTTGGGCCGCCCGCAACCCCGCCACCGTGGAGAATAAACTCACCGCCGCGCTGCGCTGGTACAACCGCCGCACGAACGCCCCGGAGGATCGCTGGACGGATAAACTCTCCGGGCTGCGCACGCAACTGCGCGCCGTGGATATTCCGCTGCCCCGCCTGGGGCTGGCGCTGCTGTGGTCCACCCTGAAGTGGGTGGCGGAGATCGTGTGCCTCTGGGCCTGCGTGGTGGCCGTGGGGGGCGATCCCGACGTCGCCGGGGTGGCGCTCTCCTTCCTGGCCGCCAAGCTCATCGGCCAGGCGCAGATCACCCCCGGCGGCCTGGGACCGGTGGACGTGATGCTCACCTCCACGCTGGTGGCTCTGGGGCAGATCCCTATGTCCCTGGCCGTGGCGGCGGCCATCGTGTTCCGCATGCTTACCTTCGTGCTGCTGGCCGCCGTAGGCTGGGTGGTGTTTTTGTGGTTCTGGGTTATTCGCGCACAAGACAAGGAGAAACTCACATGACCCGCTGGTTTGCTTACGACGCCCTCGCCATCGCGCTCTTTGCCCTCCTCGCCCGCATGGCTCACCGCAGCGAGGACATGCCGCTGACGGTGGGCGGATGGTTGGGCACCCTGTGGCCCTTCCTGCTGGGCGTGGCGCTGGCCTGGGGCGGCCTGGCTCTGGCCCGGCGCGGCTCCCTCTGGGGCAGTATGATCGTGGCCTGGCCCTGCGCGGTGATCGTGGGCCTGAGCATCTGGGGGCTGCGCCACGGCGCGGTGCCGCACTGGTCGTTTATCATCGTGGCCACCGTGACCTCCGGGATTCTCATGGCGGCGTGGCGGGGAATTGCGGGGCGGCGTTCCCGCTCCTAGTCACCCCATCAACGCGCCCCAGGAGCGTCGGATGCGCTCCTCCATCTCCCGTGGCGCCTCGGTGGAAAGTTTCCCCTCCGCGTGCAGGAGGGTGATCCCGTGGACAAAGGCCCAGGTGGCGATGATGAAGTCCTCCGTGGCTCGCTCGGGGGCCAGGGCCACCATCTCCTGCGTTAAAAAGCCCTTGAGTTCCGCCACGGCGCGGGTGCGCTCGGTGTCCTGGGGATCGCAGTCGGTGGTGAACATCAGGGAGAAGATCGCCGGGTTATCCAGCGCCCACTGGGCATAGGCCACGGCCACCTTCCAGGCGTCTCCCAGGCCGTTCACCTCACCAACGGCCTCTTCTAAGTACCCGTGCAGTTCCCGGTATCCCTGCCCCGCCACGGCGGATTCGAGGGCCTTGCGGTCCTCAAAGTGCCGGTAGGTGGCGGTGGGGCTCACGCCCGCGCGTTTAGCCACCGCGCGCAGGGAAAAGCCCTCACCGGTGGCCAGGATCTCCCGCGCGCTGGCGATCAGGGCGCGGCGCAAGTCTCCGTGGTGGTAGTCCTTCCGCTCCAATGTTGCCATTGTAAACATCCTCATCTATTCTCTGATGTGTACGACGTAAACTTTAATCCACGGAAGCAGCCATGAGCAATCTCTTTACCCCGTTCCGCCTCCCCGGCGGGGCCACCGTGCCCAACCGCATCGTCAAGGCCGCCATGGAGGAATCCCTGGCCACCGCCTCCCTCATGCCCGACAAGAACCTTGCCCGCCTCTATCGAACCTGGGCGCGCGGCGGGGCGGGCACCCTCATCACCGGCAACGTCATGGTGCATGACGCCGCCGTCACCGGCACGCGGGACGTGGTGCTCGATGAGCGCCAGCCCCTAGAGCCCTTCCGCCAGTGGGCCCGGGCCACGCACGAGGGCGGCGCGAAGATCTGGATGCAGATCAGCCACCCCGGCCGCCAGGTCAGGGCCGATCAACCGGGCGTGGCCTGGGCACCCAGTGCCAAGGCCGTGGAGGTGGGCCCCAAGAACATGATCTTCCCCACGCCCACCCCCATGAACGAGGAACAGGTCCAGGCCACCATCGCGCGCTTCATCACCACCGCCCGCCGCGCCGAGGAGGCCGGCTTCGACGGCGTGGAGATCCACGCCGCGCACGGCTACCTGCTCTCCCAGTTCCTCTCCCCGCTGGCCAATACCCGCACCGACCGCTGGGGCGGCAGCCTGGAGAATCGCGCCCGGCTTCTCCTGGAGATCGTGCGCGGTATCCGCGCCGCCGTGGCACCGGACTTTGCCGTCACCGTCAAGCTCAATTCCGCGGACTTCCAGCGCGGCGGCTTTGAGATTGATGATGCCCGCGCGGTCATCGCCATGCTCGCACCGCTCGGCGTGGACCTGGTGGAACTCTCCGGTGGTTCCTATGAAAGCCCCGCCATGACCGGGCGCGCCGCCGATTCCCGCACCCACGCCCGCGAGGCCTACTTCCTGGACATGGCGCGCAATCTCCTTGCCAATTCCCCCATTCCCCTCATGGTCACCGGCGGGATCGTGCGCCCCAGCGTGGCCGAGGAGGTGCTGGACTCCGGGGCCGCGCTCGTGGGCATCGGCACCGCCCTGGCCGCCGATCCCCACCTGCCCCGGCGATGGGAGGCCGGGCAGGACGAGGCCCCGGAGATCCCCCGCACCCGGATCAAGAACAAGGGCATCGCCTCCCTCGCCTCGATGGCCTGGGTGCGCTGGCAGATGACGCGGATCGCGCAGGGCAAGGAACCCAAACTGGGAATCGACCCCCGCGTGGCGATGGTGGCGGAGCAGGTGCAGAATAAGCGCGCGGGACGTCGATACGCCTCCTGGCTGAACCGACGCCTCACCGAGGGTTCCGCCACCCCGCGCAAGGTGCTCATGGTGGTCACCGCCGCGCGGGTATGGACGCTCAAGGACGGCAGCGAACACCCCACCGGCTTCTGGGGCGAGGAACTGGCCGTGCCGCACGAACTATTCACCAAGGCGGGCTGGGAGGTCACCATCGCCACGCCCGGCGGAGTGGCCCCCACCCTCGACGAACTCAGCATGGGCATCTCCGGCGGCCTACCCTCGCAGCGCAGGAAGATCCGCGCCTACCTCGACTCCATCGCGGATCTGCTCGCCCACCCGGCCGCGCTGGAGGAGATCAAGGCCGAGGAGTATGACCTGGTGTTTTACCCCGGCGGGCATGGCCCGATGGAGGACCTGGCTTTCGACGCCACCTCCGGCGCGCTGCTGCGCCAGCGGCTTGAGGCGGGCGCTCCCCTGGCCCTGCTCTGCCACGCACCCGCCGCCATCCTCGCGGCCACCACGGAGTCCGGCGGCAATACCAACGGCACCAGCAGCACCAGCAATGCCTTTGACGGGCGGCGCATGACCGGGCTCTCCAATAGGGAGGAACACCTCAACCCCTTCGCGTGGAAAGCGAAGTGGCTGCTGGAAGATGAGATGAAAAAGGCCGGGGTGGAATACAGCGCCGGGTTCCCCCTGCGCTCGCACGTGGTGGTGGATAGGAACCTCTACTCCGGGCAGAACCCGCAGTCCTCCCGCGATCTCGCGCTGCGGATCATCGCGGATCTGGGCTAATAGGCACAAGGCGCAGATAAGCACAAAGGCCAGGGACAGCTCCCTGGCCTTATGCGGTATCCGCCCTCTTAGGCGCGGATCACGTGGCTGAACGCCGGATCGACCTCGGGGAGAACCAGGGCCTCTACGTCTACGTTCTCCTCAGCCTCCAGGATGCTCGGGTCAAGCTCCGGAAACTCCGGCTGCTCGATGTACAGCGGCTTGCCCACGGCGGCAACGTTCTCATAGCCCAGGGCTCGCAGGGACTCCATGATCTCGCTGAAGTAATCCTGATCGTTTACCTCATCAAAGGATTCCACCGGGCGCAGCACCACAAAATCATCGTTGAAATCGATGTTCACCAGATCATGCCCGGCCTCGTCCTCGATGGCCTGCACGGTCTGCTCCGCGACCTTCTGGCGCTCCTCCTCGGTGAGCTGGAACTCCTCCTGCTCAAACACCACGGGGGCGGCCACGGCGGAGATCTGGGTGTAGCCCAGGGCGCTCAGTGCGTCGGTGATCTTGGTGAAGGCTTCCTGATCGTTCTGCTGGTCAAAGGTGTCCAGCTGGCGCAGCACCACGGAATCACCGTCGAACTCGATGTTCACCAGATCGTGCCCGGCCTCGTCCTCGATGGCCTGCACGGCAGCCTCGGCGGCGGCCTCGCGGTCGGCGGGAGTCTGCTCAGAATCCTGCGCAGCGTCCTGCTCGGCTGCGCTGGCGGCCACGGTCTCCGCCACGGGGGACACGGGAGCCGCAGCGGAACCCTCGGTGATAAAGGGCGTGCTGCCCAGGGAGAACAGCCCGGTGGCCAGGGCCAGCCCCTTCAGAATGGTAAAGAGCATGGAGGTTTCCTCTTCTTATCTCTTGCTCGAGTTAAAAATACAAGCCCCGCAGCATGATGTGGCGGGGCGATACCTCATCAGACCTTACCCTTTATGCAGGCATAACGCCACCCAGGCCGCCTGTGACGGCCCACACTGCATCGAAACTACATCGGCGCGATCGGGTGCTTCTTGGGTAGATCGCTCGTCCGCTTGTCCGCCAACTGCCGCAGGGCGCGGCGCAGTTCCAGGCGGGTATCGCGGGGCTGGATCATCGCGTCGAGGAAGCCGCGCTCGGCCGCCACGTAGGGGGAGGTCATGTTCTGATCGTAGAAGTCCATAAAGAGCTTCTTCATCTGATCGCGCTGCTCCGGGGGAGCGGCGGCGAGTTGCTTGCCCTGGATCATCACCACGGCCGCCGCCGCGCCCATCACGGCGATCTGCGCGGTGGGCCAGGCCAGGTTGATGTCACCGGAGAGGTTCTTGGACCCCATCACGGCGTAAGCTCCGCCGTAGGCCTTGCGCACGATGAGCGCCACCTTGGGCACGGTGGCCTCTACCACGGCAAAGGCCAACTTGGCCCCGCGGTGGATCAGGCCCTCCTTTTCCTGCGCCACGCCGGGCAGGTACCCCGGCGTATCCACCACAAAGATCACCGGAATGTTGTAGGCATCGCAGGTACGGATAAAGCGCGCGCCCTTATCGGCGGCGTCGGCGTCGATGCAGCCCGCGTAGTGCATGGGCTGGTTGGCCACGAAGCCCACGGTGCGGCCGTCGATACGGCCGAAGGCGCAGATGAGGTTGGGGGCAAAGTTCTCCTGAATCTCGATGAGATCCTCGTCATCGCCCAGCTGGGAGAGCAGATCCATCATGTCATACCCTGCGTTGGTGTCATCGGGCATGAAGGTATCCAGGGAGCGGGTCTCGGCCACCTCCTCATCGGTGGGGGCCGCCACCACGGGGGCGGGGTCAAAGCAGCTGGAAGGCAGGTGTTCCAGGAGGTCGCGCACCAGGTCAAAGGCCTCGTCCTCGCTGTTGACCACGGCGGAGATGTTGCCGTTGGCCTCCTGCTGGCGCGCGCCGCCCAGTTCGGCGGAACTGATGTCCTCGCCGGTGACCTCGCGGATCACCGCCGGGCCGGTCACGTACATCTCCGTCTCCCCGTCCACGGCGATCACAAAGTCCGTGGTCACGGGCGCGTACACGGCACCGCCAGCGGACTTACCGAGCATGATGGAGATCTGCGGGCTGCGCCCGGAGAGCGGCATTTGGCGGCGAGCGATCTCCGAGTACATGGCCAGGGAGGTCACGGCGTCCTGAATGCGCGCGCCGCCGGAATCCTGAATACCGATCACCGGGCAGCCGATCTTGATGGCCATGTCCATCACCTCCACCACCTTGCGGCCAAAGGTCACGCCCACGGAGCCGCCGTACACGGTCTTATCGTGCGCGTAGACCACCACGGGGCGGCCGTCGATGCGGCCGTAGCCGGTGACCACGCCGTCGGAGTAGATGGCGTCCGGGTCGCCGGGGGTCTTGCCCAGCGCGCCGATCTCCACAAAGGAGCCCTCATCCAGCAGGGCAGCGATGCGCTGTCGGGGCGTGGTGCGCCCGGCCTCGTCGCGCTTGGCGCGGGCGCGCTCGCTGCCGGGGTCCTGCGCCTTATCCAGGCGTTCTTGCAGGTCTGCGAGTTTTTCCGCAGTGGTGGCCACTAGTTCTTATTCCCTTCCAGGCTCTCGATGCGGCGGGTCAGATGCGCCCCCACCGTGGCGATCTCCGGCTCGTCCACCACGGCGAGGTGATCGCCGCGCAACTGCACGATCTCCAGGTCCTTCACGATGGCCGCCCAACCGCCATCCGGCGCGATCTTGGCATAGGCCGGCTCCAGTTCAATGGCGCCCTCGTGCATGCGCTCTGCGCGGAAAAGCAGCACCGGCACCGCCACGTCCGCCCAGCGCCGCATGTCCAGGCGATCCAGAATCCGGTTATCCACAAAACTGGCACGCTGGTGCTCCAGCACCCCGGCGGCCAGGCCGTGCTCGGAGGCGTCGGTAGTGCTCAGGAACTCCGTGAGCATGCTCAGCATGGCCTCCTCACCGGCGGATTCCAGCAGTTCATAGGGCACGGGGAAGTCCAGGCCGTAGGTCTTTTTGGCAAAGGCGGAGTACCGCTCCCAGCGGGCCTTGGTTTCTTCCAGGGTGTCCGGGATCGGCTCGGCGGGCTGCACCGTATCCAGCAGCGCGATGGTGGCCACCTCCACCTCGCCCGCCGCGCGGAGTTGGTGCGCCACCTCGTAGGCCAGCGCGCCGCCAAAGCTCCACCCGCCCAGAATCACCGGGCGGCCCTCCGCGAGTTCCTTGATCTCCTCCAGGTAGGCCGCCGCGCGCTCCGCCAGGGGGCCCTCACGGCGCTCCACTCCGTACACCGGCACGCTCTCCGGCAGGCGACGCATGAGCGGCTGGTACACCACGGAGGAGCCACCGGCCGGGTGGAAGAGGAACACCGAGGGGGCCGTGGAGCCCTCCGCGCGGGCGCGCAGAACCCGGATATTGCCCTCCACCTCGGTTTCCAGGCCCTCGCGCACCAGATCCGCCAGCGGTTCCAGGGTGCGCGCCTGCGCCACCTGCTCCGCCGTGATCTCCACGCCCGCGCGCTCGCTGAGGCGCTGAGCGATCGCCTCGGCCACCTCGGCGGAAACCTCCGGAAGTTGGCTGGTCACGCCCGCGGCCGCCGCACCGCTCAGCCCCGCCCAAGTGGCAAACACCAGGCGCTCGGAGGCATCGCGCGGGGCCACACCCACGCCCTGGCTTTCCGACGCCCCCTCGGCCACCGCAGGCTTCTCCGTCACCGCAGGCTTTTCCGGCGCGGCAGGTTCCTCGGCGGCGGCCTTGCCCGCCACGGCCTGCTCCACCAGGGAGATCACGTCGGCCACGGAACCATCGCGCAGGGCCTGCACCTGGAGGGGCGGGATCTGGAAGTCGTTTTCAATGCGGTTCTTGATCCTCATGCCCATCAGGGAATCCAAGCCCAGATCGATCAGCGGGAGTTCCAGGGGCAGGTCCTCCGCGTCATAGCCCATGGACTCGGAGACGATCGAACGCAGGCGCTCCTCCACCGTCTCCCCGGAGTCCGGGTCCCAGTGGCGCGTCTCCACTTCGATCTCTCCCCCGGCACCGGGAATGCCGGTGGCCTTGGGCGCGGCGGGAGCCGGAGCCGCCGGGGTGGCGAGGGCGCTGGGACTATCGGAGGCACCGGGAGCCACACCCGGAATCCCGGCCGCGAAGCCCTCCGCGAGTACCTGGGAGCCGGTCTGCGCGGCGTACACCGCCACCAAGAGTCCGCCCAGGTGGCGGGTGACCACGGTGGTTACCTCCCCGCTGGCGGGCAGGGCAGCGTGCTCCTGCTTGGCCACCAGTTTGGCCTGGGGGTCGATCTCCGCCACAGCGGCCTCCACCAGGCTCAGCCCAGAGGGAACACGGGCGGCCTCGGTGCCAAAGGCCACGCGGCCGTCGGGAAGCGTGACCCTGGCCCCCGGCAGGCCGCTGGCCCCGCCGGAGGGACGCGCGGAGGTCCAGTACGGCTGCTTCTTCCATTGGGTTCCGGGGGCGCTGGCAAGCGTGGCCCCCAGGCCGCGCACCTTGCGGAAGTCCACGGGAGCGCCGGAAACATACAGGGTGGCCAGCAGATCGCGCAGGGAGGACGCGGCGGGCACCTTGCGCTTGAGAGCAAAGAGCAACTGCGCGTCCGGCTTCCCGGCGGCAAAGGCGGTGCTCATCATGCCCATGAGGGCCACCGGGTTCGGGGCGATCTCCACCAGGGTGGTGTGTCCCGCCGCAAAGGCGGCCTCGGTGGAATCCTGGAACCACACGGCATGACGGGTGCAGCGCAGGAAGTAATCGGCATCGTGCACCATCTCCCCCGGCTGGTACACCCGGCCGCGATCCACGGAACTAAACAGCGGGGTGTGCAGGGGACGCGGGCGCAGGCCCTCGATCTCGGCGGCGAGTTCGCCCAGAATCGGGTCGAGCGCGCTGGTGTGCCCGGCCCCCTTGACGTTGAGGAGCCGCGCAAACTTGCCCTCGGCCTCCAGTTTTTCCACCAGGGCGCTCACGTCCGAGCGCGGGCCGCCCACGGTGGTCATGCCCGGCGCGGTGTACACGGCGGGTTCGATACTGGCAAAGCGCTCGTCCTCGGCGGCTATCTGCTCCAGGGCCTCGGTGGAGAGTTCCACCACGGCCATCGCGCCCAGTTCGTCCTCGGACAGGGAGTTCTCCCCCTCGCCCATCAGGCGGGAGCGGTGGCAGGCGATGCGCAGGGCCTCCTCGGCGCGCAGCCCACCGGAGGCATAGGCCGCCGCGATCTCACCCATGGACATTCCCATCACGCCCGCGGGGCGCACGCCCAGATCCGCCAGCAGATCGGTCAGGGCGATCTGAATGGCGGTGATGGTCACCTGCGCGGTTTCCGTGTTATAGGTCTGTTCATCGTCCAGGATCAGGGCCAGCATGGACCAGCCGGACTCGTACTGCACCAGGGAATCCAGCTCCTCCAGGCGCTCCTTGAACGCCGGGGAGATAGCCACCAGATCCTTGGCCATCTTGCGGTGCTGGGAGCCAAAGCCGGAGTACACAAACACCGGCCCGGTGGCGGCGGGGGCGTCCGCCACGGCGATCCCGGCGGACTTTTTGCCCTCGGCCACCCGACGCAGGCGCGTGATTGCCTCCTCCACGGTGGTGGCCTGCACCACGGCTCGCGAGCGCCCGTGGTTGCGCCCGGCCAGGGTGCGTTCCAGGGCCTTAAGGTCATCGAGCCCCGCACCCTCCAGGTATTCCACCAGCGCCGCCGCCTGCTCCCGACGCCGCGAGGGCAGGTGCCCGGAGACGGGGAGCAGCGCCGTGGCGTCCTCGGGATCGTCCAGAAGCGCCTCCACCCGAGGTTCCAGGGTGGGGTAATCGGCGGGGTCGAAGTCGCTGACCACCACGTGCGCATTGGTGCCGCCGAAGCCAAAGCCGGACACGCCCGCGATCTTGCGCCCGGAGTACTCCGGCCACTCGCGGGGATCCTCCACCACCTCTAGGCGCTCGGAATCAAAGTCGATGTAGGGATTGGGACCCGCGTAGTGCAGGGAGGGTGGCAATACCTCATGGCGCATACCCAGGATCACCTTGGCCAACCCGGCGGAACCGGCGGCAGACTCGGTGTGGCCAAAGTTCGTCTTGGCCGACCCCAGCAGCGTGGGACGGGTGGCCTCGCGGCCCGCGCCCAGCACCTCGCCCAGGGCGGTGGCCTCGATAGGATCGCCCAGCACCGTGCCGGTGCCGTGGGCCTCCACGTAGTCCACCTCGCGGGGGTCGATCCCGGCGTCCGCGTAGGCGCGGCGCAGCACGTCCGCCTGGGCCTCCGGGTTGGGAGCGGTGAGGCCGTTGGAGTGGCCGTCCGAGTTGATGGCGGAGCCGCGCAGCACGGCCAGAATGGTGTCCCCATTGGCCACCGCGTCCGCCACCCGCTTGAGCACAAACACCCCGGCGCCGTCGGCGCGCACAAAGCCATCGGCGTCCTCGGAGAAGGCGTGGATATTCCCGCTGGGGCTGATCACCCCCAGTTCCCCAAAGGAGGTGGAGGCCAGCGGCGCGGACATGATGTTCACGCCACCGGCCAGGGCCACGGAGGTGTCCCCGGCGCGCAGGGCGCGGATCGCCTGGTGGATCGCCACCAGCGAGGAGGAGCACGCGGTATCCACCGCCACCGAGGGGCCCCGGAAGTCAAAGGCATAGGAGACGCGGTTGGGGATCACCGCGCTGGAGGTTCCGGTGAGCGCGTAGGGGTGCGCGGACTGCGGATCGGAGGCGATCAACATGCCGTAATCGTTATTGGTGGAGCCGTAGAACACGCCCACGGGAGTGCCGCGCAGCTCATTGGCGGGCAGGTGGGCGTGCTCCAGGGCCTCCCAGGAGAGTTCCAGCATGATCCGCTGCTGCGGGTCGATATTGGCGGCCTCCAGGGGGGAGAGGCCAAAGAACTCCGCATCAAAGGAGGCAATATCGTCCAGGTAGCCGCCGGCGAGGTTCTGCTCGGCCATCTTGGTGCGGCTCACCGGATCGCCCTGGTACTCCGCCCAGCGCCCCTCCGGGGGCTGGCTGGTGGTGCCGGATCGGCCCTCCACCAGCATGTTCCACATCTCCTCGATGTTGTGTGCGCCGGGGAATCGCGCCGCCATGCCCACCACGGCGATGTCGTGATCCTCGGGCGCGGCGCTCACCCGGGGAGCCGCCGGGGTACCGGCAACCGCACCGCGCACGGCACCGCTAGCCCCGCCGGATACCCCGCCGCTGAGCAGGTGCGTGGCCAATTCCCCGATGGTGGGGTGCTCGTACACCACGGTGGCGTCGAGCTTGCGGCCCAGGAGATTTTCTAATTCCCCGGAGAGCAGCACCGCGTCGCGGGAGGATAGGCCCAGGTTCTCCAGGGGACGATCATCGGTGACCTCGCTGACCGGGACCTCCGTCACCCCCGCCACCCATTCGCGCAGCCATTGGCGCAATTGCGCGGCGGTCATCGTGGTGGGTGCGCTGGGGCTATCTGCCATGCGAGGAGTCTCCCTACAAAGATCATTCGTTGAAGATAATGGTTACTATCGCCGTCCATGTAGGGTACCCTCCGGCACCCCACAATGCGACCGCCGTAGACAAAGGTTCCTGCCGGTCAGCCCAGGTAGTGCTTCCGGGCCACCCGGCGCGCGATCTTGGCGCTCGACGTCCTGGCGATGCTGCCCGCGGCCAAGATCTGCACGTCCTTGGGCGTCACGCCGTGAGCCGCACTCACCGCCGTGCGGATCGCCTGAATCGCCTCCGCGTCGCCGTCCTCGGCGGCCCCCTCGACGCGCTCCGCGAGGATCACCAGGTGCTCCACGTCCTCGCCCGGGATGGAGAAGGCGGCGATCGCGGTGGGCTCCACCTGCTCCGTGGCCTGTCCCACGGTGAACTCGATGTCCTGGGGGTAGTGGTTGCGCCCGGCGATCACGATGAGATCCTTGAGACGCCCGGTGATGAACACCTCGTCATCAATGATCGCGCCCAGGTCGCCGGTGGCCAGCCAGCCCTCGTCCGGCGCGCCCGCCGCGCGGGAGCCCTCCGCCAAGCGCCCGGCCAGGGTGTTAGCAAAGGTCTCAGCGGTTTCCTCCGGGCGGTTCAAATAGCCCGCGGCCATGTGCTCGCCGTGGTTCCACAGTTCCCCGATGGTGCCGTCCGGTACCTCCTGGCGAGTCTCCGGGTTCACCACCGCCAAGCGCTGGGGTGCCACCGACTGCCCGTTGGAGATCAGCGGCACGGCCGCCGGGTGGCCCTTCTCCACCTTCTGCGCCCGACCCTCGGAGAGCGCCTCGCGGTCAAAGTAGGCGATCACGGGGCGCTCCTCGGTCTGCGGGGTGCTCACCAGCAGGGAGGCCTCCGCCAAGCCGTAGGTGGGGCGCAGGCTGGAGCGCTGCAAGCCATAATCCTTAAACTTCTCGTAGAACGCGGTCACCGAGCGCTCCGTGATCGGCTCGGAGCCCAGCACCAGGCCATCCACGAGGGAGAGGTCGGTGTTTTCTCCGGGGTTGCCGTAGCGCACCGCGAGATCGAGGGCAAAGTTGGGCACCACCGTGTACACCGCGAGGTCATCGTCCTGGTCGCGCTTGCTCATCTGCTCGATCCAGCGGGAGGGCTGCTGCACGAAGTCGCGCGGGGCCATTATCTCCGCCTCAAAGCCCAAGATGAGCGCGAACATGCCCAGGATGATGCCCATATCGTGGTGGAGCGGAATCCACAGAATCAGGCGCATGGGGGTGCGCAGGCGTCCAGCGGCAAAGATCTGGAGGGTGTTGGTGATCACCGAGCGGTGGGTGAGCATCACGCCCGCCGGGGTGCGCGTGGAACCCGAGGTGTACTGCAAGAAGGCCGGGAGATCCAGCGGCGCGGTCACACCCCGCTCCGCGAGGTAGGCCTGTGCCTCCGGCTTTTCCAGGGGGTTGGTCCAAGAGGCCGCCACGGCGTCCGGGAGGGCGTCGATAGCGATAATGCGGGGGCGCTCGCCGCCGGGGAGATCGGAGAAGTAGGCGCGCACGGCCTGCGCGGAGAGTTTATTGGTGAGTACCAAGCGCGGGTTGGAATCGTGGAACACGGCCCGCAGGTGGGCATCGTGGCCGGGCTCGCGGGGATCGTACAGCGGCACGGGGGTCATGCCCGCATACAGGGCGCCAAGGAAGCCGAAGAGGTACTCCGGGGTATTGCCCATGAGAATGGCCACGCGCTGGCCGGGCTGGCCCACCTGCTGCAAGCGAGCGGCCACGGCCTTGATCCTGGTGTTGATCTGGGAGCGCGTGTAGTCCACCGCCCCGCCGGTGCCCTGGTAATCCCAGTAGCGCAGGGCCGGACGCTCGCCACCACCGGCGGCAAGTTCCTTCTGGTAGAGCAGTTCGGACAGGCCGGGGAGGGTGAGGCGGGGATCAATGGCGATCTCCCCCTTCTCGTTGAAGAACGAGGCCAGGGCGGACTGAAGATTCATCGGTTCTCCTTAAAACTGGATACGCGCGGCGGGGATATTAGTACTATTAAGCAATCTACCCCACTCGGTAATTTTGCCGGAAATACTACCTCGAGCCTGGGCGAACGCTACGCCGGGGCGGGCGGGGCGTCGATAAGCCCACTGGCCCACTCCACCAGCCATTGGTTGGTGGTGGTGCCGGGGAATACGCTGGGGTTCGTGCCGTACTGCGCGTGTACGCCGCTGGCGGCGATCATGTCCCGCGCGCGGCCAAGCGCGTTGCCCACGTCCCTGGGGGCGTCGCAAATGTGATCGTCCGGGGCGCACACCTGATACACCTTGTCATTGAGCGCCCCGAAGCCGCTGCGGGGGCCGCGCATGGTGGCACCGGGCACGATCGGCTGCACCACGGCGTTGAGCGGCTGCAACGCCACCTCGGCCCCCACCCCGGACACCGGATTACCCACGGGCACCCCCTGCTCCGGCACGCGGCGACCATCGGCCACCAGCGCCATGCCGCGCACGCGCTCGGGCGGAACCACCGGCTCCGGGCCACCCAGTTCCTCCGCAAGGTCCCCCAGGAGCACCGCGCCCTGGGAAAAGCCGGTGAGCACGAAGTCCGTGCCGGGGCACTGCCGGTGCGTCTCCACCATCTCCGCGCGCACGCGGTCGGTGCCCTGGGTGCGGGAGTCGTCGTAGGTCATCTCCCCGGGCGCATTGATGTTGCGGAACTGCGCGGTGTAGGGCAGGGTCCACACCTTCACCCGATCCTGCGGGTAGCGCTCCTGTAAGGGGGTGGTCACGGTGAGCAGGAAGGAAAGGGGGTTCACGTGCGGATGAATGGGATCATCCTCCGCCCCGGATTCCCAGGTGCCCGGCGCGGCGATTACCTCCACCTCGGGGCACCAGTCCGGCTGCTCCGGCGCGGCCTGCGGGGGTGCCTCCTGCTCGGCGGGCACCGGCGCCTCGGGGTCATTGGGGCGCTGCTGCCACTGCACCACGCCCACGCCAATGGCCACCACCACGGCCAGCACCGCGAGAATCGTGAGAACCTTTCGCATTCTCCTCATCGTAGCGGCTTCGGCGGCACCGCCTCGGCGCTCAGAGCGCTGAGCGCGTGGAACGCACTGGGCACATCGGGCACGCTGGACTCACCGGATATACCGGGCGCGCTAAACGCACGCCCTTAGCAGTACGCCTCCCGCGCCGAGTTCTCGATCAACTCAGCCGCCTTCTGCGCGTCCAGCTCGGTAAAGCCCTGCTCCACCAGCTGCCCGCCGATGGCCTGCGCCGTAGCATCCCCCTCGGTGCCCTCCGCCGCCGCGGTACACACGGACTGCGCCGCCGCGATGAGCTGATCGGAAACCTTCTGGGTATCCACGCCCCCATCGGCCACCAGATCCAGGTAACCCTGCTCCTCCGGGGTGGTCGCGCCCTGCGGCTCCGGCAGGGATTCGATCTCCCGGGCACCGGAATCCTGCTCGGACACCGTGCGGGCGGGCTCGGCGGCGCTTTCCGACGCCGCCCTCGTGCTCTCGGTTTTCTCGCCGGACTTCTCCGCCGAGGCCGAGGCCCCCTGGCTGCGGGTCAGCGGAGCCACCGTGTTCTCGGTGCCATCGCCACCCTCCACCGTGGTGCCGCCGCAGGCCGCCACGCCCGCCGCCACGAGGATCGCCATGCCACCCAGCGCTATC
The DNA here is from genome assembly GCF_033783015.1 of Corynebacterium sp. 21KM1197. Lineage (NCBI taxonomy): Bacteria > Bacillati > Actinomycetota > Actinomycetes > Mycobacteriales > Corynebacteriaceae > Corynebacterium > Corynebacterium sp. 21KM1197. The sequence goes on from NZ_CP123907.1 coordinate 2,229,804, forward strand.
CGACGCATTAGGCGTGCTCCTTCTTGATCTGGCCGTTGATCTGGCTGATCTTGCCGTGCTGGAACTCCACGTATTCCCCACCGGCGGGAATCTCCGCCTGATCGGCGGTGGGCCAGCCAAAGGCACCCTGCTCCCACTTGTCCTCGCCCCAGGCGTCAAAGATCGCGCCGTAGCGGATCGCGTGCGCCCCGGAGGCCTCGGAGTGGTAGATATTGCCCTTTTCAAACTGCTGGAGCGTACCGCCCGGAATGCGGATCACGTTGGAGGTGGGCATGCCCAGCCAGGAGGTGGCCGCGCCCAGTTCCGCGTACTTCTGGCCGATGGCACCGCTCAGGCGGAAGGCCTTGGCCTCCTCGCCCTCGCCGCTGCTCACTATCACGCCGTTCTGGAACTGCTGCACCCGGGAATCGCCGGAGGCCACGGCGTCCGATACCGGGTAGCCCAGCTCGCCGTTTTCGTAGTTCGCCCCAGCCCAGGCGTCCATCATGGTGGAACTGACGGGGAAGGCCCCCGTCTCCTCGGACCAGTAGATCGAACCGTGCTCAAAGAGCACGTACTTGCCCTTGCCGTCCGAGGAGGTCAGTTCGGTGGAGCGCGGGAAGCCCAGCCAGGAGGCGGGGCCGCCCAACTCCGCGTACCGGGCATTGATCCGACCAAAGAGCACGTGCGCGCCCGTGGCCTCGGACCAGTATGCCGTGCCGCCCTGGAAGTCCTGGGCCTTGCCCGCGCCACCGGCCACGTCATACTCGTTGTTCACGCAGGAACCGATGTTCCCGGCCTCGGTGGCCTCCGCGATCGCGCCAATGGGTGCGCACTCCGCGCCGCGATCCCCATCCTGCACACCCAGGGAGTCCGCGATCATCGGCCAGGCCTGGGTCATCTCGAACTGCCAGTAGTACCAGGAGTGAATGCCCGCGTCGCGGAAGCGCGCGGTCACGTCCACGCCGGCCTTCTTGGCGTGGTTCACAAAGGTCTGGGTGGTCATGCGGGACACGGCCTCTAGGCCCATGCCCGTCATGCGCGCGGCGGGCTCCGGCACCGTCACCTTGCCGTTTTCCTCGCGCCCAGACCCGGCGGACACGTACACCGGCGTGCCCTTGAGGGCCTCCAGGCCGCGCTTGGGATCGTGGTTCTTCCACTCCTCCGAGCCATAGGGGCCCCACATCTTGGTGGCGCTATACCCCCCGGCGTCCGACATCGCCGCGTTGATCGCCGCGGGCATGCCCGGCGTGGTGGTGTCCAGGTAGCCGGAGAAGGAACCCACGAAGTTAAACAGGCCCGGGTTGTGCGCGGCCAGGTTCACCGCACCGGTGGCACCCATGGAGATGCCCGTGATGGCGCGATCGCCATTGGAGCGGAAGCCCTTATCCAGCACCGGGATCAGTTCCTTGATCAGGAAGCTCTCCCACTTGTAGTGGCGGCCGTTATCCTCCTCCAACCAATCGGAGTAGAAGGAGGACTCCCCGCCCACGGGCAGGATCACATTAACGTTCTTATCGGAGTAGAACTGCTCCAGGTTGGTGGCGCTGGTCCAGCCGTTTTCATCGTCGCGGGCGCGCATACCATCGAGCGCCCACACCTCGGGGAAGGTGCGATCCGGCTGCGAGTGCCAGTCGCGTGCCAGCAGGATCTGCACCTGCACCGGGCTCTGCGGCATGGAGGGGGAATTGATGTACACCGCCACGCGACGGCTGCTCAGCCACTCCACGCGATCCACGCTCACGCCCTCCGGCAGGCCCTGAATCTGGGGCACATCGGTGCGGGTGGGGGCGGGCTGCTGGGAGTCTCCCGGCTTGATGTAATCCGAGAGGCTGATGGGGAGGCTCGGGAGAGCGCTCGCCTGGGTGATCCCGCCGAGGGCGAGCGCTACGACGGTGGGGATCGCCGTGGCAGCAATCCTGAAGGAGCGCCGCTGCGGCGCATGGAATGCGGTGTCGCGCATGTGTTCCTTGTCCTTTACTTCTCAATCGTTTCCGCCGAGCAGCAGAAGTTCCCCTCTTCCGTTGCTCTCTCTGCACATTGCTTCTGTCTGCACACAGTCTAGTCAAGTTTAAGTTTAACTTGAGAGTTTACGGTGGAGACACGCGGTAACGGCACGTTCCGGCAGGATTTCACCGGCTTTTCGACGCCCCGGTACCCCCAGCGGTACCGCACCCCCGCTCCCCACAGCGCTGCCCCCGCACGCAAAAGAGCCGCAGGTTTCCCTGCGGCTCTCCTTAATACCCTGTAACGCGGTGCCCCATTAGGCCCCCAGCGCCTGCAAAATGCGCTCGCGGTTCTGCGCCATCACGTCATTCCACAGCGGCCAGTTATGCAGACCCAGCGGCGGGTACACCTCCGTGTCCACGGCCCCCTCCAGGCGCGCCTTGCCGCTCCACATCTGCGTGGACAGGCGGGATACCTGCTCCAGGCCGCCGCCCACCACCAGGCTCCACGGGTCCTTCAGATCGTCCTCGCGCGGCAGGCCGCTACCAGCCAGCACCAGAACATCGGAGTTGCGCAGGCCACCCATGTTCATGAAGGGATCGTTCTCCACACGCTTGGGGCTCATCAGGGAGCCGTAGAGATTATTGATATTAAAGCCGCCCACGCCCAGGAGCATGAGGCCCATCACCGAGTACGCGCCCGGTACCGTCAGGGTGAGGTAGCCGGACAGAGAGAGCACCTGCTTGAACTGATCCGGATGCTTGGCGGCCAGGTTCATCGCACCGGTGGCGCCCATGGACACGCCCGCCACGGAATTGTTATTGCGCGCCACACCAAAGTTCGCCTCCAGGTAAGCGGGCAGTTCCTGGGTGAGGAAGGTCTCGTAGCGGTAATCCGGGTTAATCATCGGGGCCGCCGGAACCGGCAGCACGCTGGCCGGGGCCTCCCAGTCCGCATAGAAGGAGCCGCGCCCGCCCGTGGGCATGACCAGGGTGACGTTATCGTTTTCAAAGAGCTTGTACACGTTGGAGTCCCGCACCCAGCTGTTCGGGTCCTCCACGGTCAGGCCGCCGAGCAGGTACAGGCCGCCGTTGCCGCCCCGGGAGGCCGGACGGATCTGCACCGGAATGTGCTGGTTCATGGAGGGGGACCACACATCGCAGCGCTGAATCCAGTACAGAGCGGGGTCCCATTCGCAAGTCTCGGTGGAATCGGGACGCAACCAGTCCCGGTTATCGGCGTGGGCTCGGGTCTGGGGCCCGGCCACCATCATTCCCACGGCGGCAATCACGGCCACCAGCACGGCGGCCATCACCTTTTCCATCCGGGGCCTGATCCCGGCGTGTGCACTGCGCATTTTGCTTCCTCACGTCTTTTTATTTATTCGCAGCCATGCGGCCGCACATGGCCGCACATGCCCCAGCCCGGATCGAGGCACCAGGCATGGTCACTGCCATACTTCTTACCACAATATTAACAGCAATCACATAAGCCACATGGATAACATTTTGATCCTAACCGACCTACACACAACGCCGGGCGCGCCACGCCCGGCGTTGCCATTCTTTCTAGGCCAAAGCCCACGGACTCTACGCCGCGCCCATGACCTCCAGCACGCGCGGGCGCACGTGGTTATTGAGCTGATCCACCCACAGGTTCCAGTTGTGCAGACCCACCGCGGGGTAATTCTCGGTGACATTGATGCCCGTCACTCGCGCCTTGCTCGTCCACATCTGACTGGAGGCACGGGAAAGCGTTTCCAACGGGGAGCCCGCCGCGATGTCCTGCGGCGGGAGTTGGTAATCCACCGGAGCCGCTAATCCCGAGGCCGCCGAGACGTACACGTCCGTGCCCCGCAGACCCTCCATGTTGAAGAAGGGATCGTTGGCAAAACGTCGGGGGCTGATCACCGAACCGTACATGTCATTGATATTCAGCCCCACCTGCATCATCGCCACGCGCATGAGGCTCTGTGCGCCGGGCAGGGTGTTGGTGAGGTAACCAGACAGGGAGAACACCTGGCGGAACTGGTTGGGGTGATTGGCCGCCAGAGTCATGGCCCCGGTGGCCCCCATCGAGATACCCAGAACGGAGTTATTGGAGGGGGATACCCCAAAGTGCTGTTGCAGGTACGGAGGGAGTTCCTGGGAAAGGAAGGTCTCCCACTGGTAATTCACGGGATCATTGGCATCGTACTGAGCCGGGGCGTTCCAGTCCGCGTAGAAAGAACCGGGGCCGCCCACCGGCATCACCAGGGTGACGTTGTCATTCTCAAATACCGCCGGGGCGTTGGGCACGCCCATCCAGCCGTTGGTTTCCTCGGTGGCACGCAGGCCGTCCAGGAAGTACAGGCCAGCGTTACCGCCGCGCCCGGCGGGCTGAATCTGCACCGCGATGTTGCGCCCCATCGAGGGCGACCACACATCGCAGCGCTGCACCCAGTAGCCGTGGGGATCCCACTCACAGGTGCCGGTGGCGTCGGGACGCAGACCATCGCGGTTGGCGGCATGAGCCTGCTCCGCCCCCACGGTCATCACGCCCAGGGCGGTCAGCATGGCGGCCACCACGGCCATCACGGCGCGCGGTGCAAAGCGCAAGCCAGACTTCATGGACATACCTCTCTCACGTCAAAGTTCCCCAGCGGGTTCATTCTTTTACTCTCATCATCCATCATCACAGAACCGTTACACACCGGGAAACAACCGAGGCCACAGCGCTTTATGCGGCTCTTATCACGGGCTATACCAGCGCGGGCATGACGTACACCGCCAGCACGATGCACAGGATCCACAGCCCCGCCAGGGCCTGCAATACGCGATCGGAAAGCGCCAGCTCGTCCGGGGCACCGCCATCGCCGCGATCCACGTCGGCAGCATAGCGCAGAACCGCAATGGTGAAGGGCACCATGGAAACCTGGTACCACACGCCGGAGGAAGCGTCCACGGTATTGGACATGTCAAAGCCCCACAGCGCATAACTCATCACCACGGCGGTGGCCGCCAGCGTCCACACAAAGCGCAGGTAGGTGGGGGTATAACCGCGCAGCGACTTGCGGATCTTCGCCCCCGTGCGCTCCGCGAGCAGCAGCTCGGAATAGCGCTTACCCGCCGCCATAAACAGGGAGCCAAAGGCCGCCACCAGCAGGAACCACTGCGAGAGGTCGATCCCGGCCGCCACACCACCGGCCATCGCGCGGAGCATGAACCCGGAGGACACCAGCGCAATATCAATCACCGGCTGGTGCTTCCACCCAAAGCAGTAGCCCAATTGCAGGGCAATGTACACCGCCGCCACGATCGCTAAGCCGTAGCCGGAGGAGGCCAACAGGGAAATACCCAGTGACCCCAGGATCAACACCACGGCCATCGCATAGGCCATGCCCACCGGCAGCACCCCGGCGGCAATCGGCCGGAAGCGCTTGGTGGGGTGCTGGCGATCCGCTTCCACATCGCGGGCGTCGTTGATCAGGTAGATGGAGGAGGCCGCGAGGCAAAAGACCACAAAGGCCAGGGCGACGTCGATAAGCGTGCGCTGATTGAGCAGCGCGTCCGCACCGGCGGCGGCGGGGGCCGCCACCACCAGCACGTTTTTCACCCACTGCTTGGGGCGCAGCGCCTTGATCATGCCGTCGATCAGGTTCTTTGGCGGCTTGCGCTTCTTCGTGTCGTCGATGCCCTCGGTGTGCGGTTCCGAGCTAAAAATGCCCGTCGTCTGCTCCGTCACGCGCTATGCCTTTCCCTTTTCCCTCATCATGGCTTTGCCTATCACCGCGCCCAGCGCGGTACCCGCCACCACATCAGTGGGGTAATGAACTCCCAGCACCATACGCGAGGCCATCATCACCGGCACAATGGCCAGGGGCGCGCGGCTTCCCGTCAGTTCCGCCACCGCCACCGCCGTGGCCGCCGTGGACGTGGCATGCGAGGAGGGAAAGCTCAGCTTGGAGGGGGTGGACACGCCCACCCGAATCCGGGGATCGTGCGGACGCTTGCGGCGCACCACCCGCTTAATGGCTATCGACGCCGCATGGCTCGCCACCGCCGCCGCCCCCACCCGCAGCCACTCGCGGCGTCGCGGCGCGTCCACGCCCGCCCCCGCCGCAGCAATGCCCATCCAGCCCAGGGCGTGCTCGCCAAAGGCGCTCAGGCCCCGCGCAGCGGGAAGCACGCCGGGGCGATCGGCGGCGACCTTTTGCACCGCCACCAGAATGTCCGCCTCAGAAAAACCCTTATGCACCGAAGATCTCCCCCCACTCCTTGCGGCTGGTCAGCCGGGGCATGGCCGCGCGGTATTCCCCGCGCAGCCCCTCGAAGCGTGCGGCCAGTTCCTTGTGCAAGCGCAGCGTCTCTTGCAGCAGCGCCTTGGCCTGCTCCCGGTCGCGCTTGCGGAAGGTCACGCCCTTGCCGTCCGCGGTGGTCACCGTCGCGCTATCCAGGCGGGACAAAGAGAACCACCGCGCCTCGTGCTTGCTGAGGTGTGCCTGCGGCACCTCGTGGTGCTGTTCCTGCGCCGGGCGCGCGGAATGAACCAGGCTCTTGGCCAGCCACCGCAACTTCTTCACCGGGGCGAGCCTGCCGCCGATGTCATGAATGGGCACCCCGCCGGGCAAGCCGGAGGGGCTGGGTAGCGACGCCGCCGAGGGCACCACCTGCGCGTCCGGGTATTGCTTGCGCAGGGCGTTGATCCGGGGCAGGGAACTCTCCAGGATCTCAAAGAGGTGATCCGGCCCGGCCAGGAAGTCCTTGAGAGCCTCGATCTGAATGGCCATCGTGGAATACTCCAGGCACATCGCGTGCTTAAAGGTGGACTTGCGCAGGGACTTGATAATGCCCTTGACGTCACCCCGGTGGTACATGGCCGCCACGATCAAGCGATTGCGCAGGTGGAAATACGCCTGCCAATCAATCGCGTCATCCTTATCCGCCCAGGACATGTGCCAAATAGCCACGCCCGGCCAGGTGGCCGTGGGGAAACCGGCGTCCTTGGCGCGCAGGGAGTACTCCGTATCGTCCCACTTGATAAACAACGGCAGCGGCAGGCCCATCTGCTCCGCCACTACCGTGGGGAACAGGCACATCCACCAGCCGTTATAGTCCACGTCGATGCGGCGGTGAATATCACGGGAGGTCACGGTGCCCAGGGGATCGCCGTGCTTGCCCAGGTCATTCATGGGGTGCTGGGAGAAGTCGTGGTCATAGTGCACGTTCGGGGCGGGCGACCACATGAAGTCCGCGTGGTTCACCACCTCGCCCATCGTGCGCAGCTCGGAGCGCTGCAAGAGGTTAAGCATCTGCCCGCCCACAAAGATCGGCTGGCGGGCGTACCGGGCCACCTGCACCGCGCGCAGGATCGCGTCCGGCTCGATGGCGATGTCATCGTCCATGTAGAGGATATAAGGAGTAGACGGGGTATTCTCCCCCAGCGCCTCATACATAATGCGGGAATACCCGCCCGAGCCACCCAGGTTGCCCTGGCGGAACTCAAAAAAGCGCTCCCCAAAGTGCTCGGTCACGGCCGCATAACCGGGCTCATCCGCCGGGTGCTGGGTGCCCTGATCCGGCATGAGCACCGCGTTGATAACCGCGTCCACCTCCGGGTCCGAGGCCAGGGCCTCCAAGGCCGCCACCGCGTCCTTGGGGCGATTAAAGGTGGGAATACCCACCGTCACGGACTTCTCAAAGGGCCCCACCTGGGTACCGTCCGGCATGGTCTGCGGGCCGGGGGCCTGCGAGGCGAACCAGCCGCCACCGGTAAGCGTCACCGGGGACTCCGCCGTCACGTCAAACCAGTACCAGCCGCCGTCCTCGAAGGGGGCCAGGGAAAGCTCGAACTCGGCGGCGTCGCCAGTGACCTCGGCGGAATCCACCGCGATGCGTCCCCCATCGAAGCGGGAGCGGTACACATCAATGCGGGCGGAACCCTGTACCTCCACGCGCAGCACCACGGAGTCCAGCTGCGACCACCGCCGCCAATAACTCGCGGGGAAGGCATTGAAGTACGTCTCAAAGCTCACCTCCGCGCCCGCCGGAATGTTCACGCTGAGGCGATCCGGGCAGGTGATCCGCTCCTGGGTCTGGTGCGTTTCCATGTAATACAGGCTGCGCACGTCCGCAGGCTCGCCCCGCTTGGGCATGAGCAGGCGCTGGAGTTGTTCCACCGCCTTGACTGTGGGGGTCTCCGCTGTGGTCGTAGAGGTCTTGCTCACGATGTTGATGCTCGCCTTCCCTTTAAGGACGTTCTTTCCTCCGCTATTATCGCCCCTCCAGACTAATTGGTTACCGCGCCCGGCGCGCTAACCCATACTCCCCCGACGCAGCCACGACGCAGCAACGGCCCCAACCCTGCTGGTGAGAGCGGGGCGGGGCCGTGGCTGTATTTTCTGGGGCTTCCGAGAAGCCACTTTAGGCTGCGAGGGAACTCGTCATGCCGCCGTGCAGGCGGTGCTCCAACTCCTCCACTGCCTCGCGCTCGATCAGCACAGTGCGGAAGAGGGCGGGGCTGGACTCCCAGCGGCGGGCCACGCCATCGAGGACGGCGTCAATCAGGCCAATGGAGAGGTCAGCGCCAAATCGGGCGTGAAGGTCCATCCGCACGCTCCAGAGGCGATCAATCTTGGTCATGGTGCTCACGATCCTTTCCTTCAGGTTCACGTCGGAGACTTCGTTTGTTAACTGATTGTTAACCTTAGCGTCACCAAGCGAACAACGCAAGGCATTTCAAATGATGGGAGGTTCAAACGGTTTTTTCCGCCCAGGAGAGTGGGGGTTGTGACGCAGTGCAATCTGCAAATGTGCAGGTGAGCGCGGATAATCGTTACAGAGTCCGGAAAGATAGAGATTTATGTCACAGCCTGACCCCATCGACAACGCAGGCACCCAGAGCGGCAGCACCTCCCGACGAGACCGGCAAGGTCGACGTACCGGCCGCTAAGTGAACGCAAGGTTAACAATCGGCGAACGCTGCCTTCCAGATACAAGCGCAAAGCATTACTCTGACGATCATCCCAGTCCTTTAGCCCAGGGGAGACTCCACATGAGCATCACCGTCAATAAGCACACCGTTCTGCTGACCCCCGAGGAACAGCGCTCTGCGGCGCAGTACATCACCGCGCTGGGCAAAGACACCTCCGATCTCCGAACCCCCGAGGGAAAGAGCCTCCCCTCGGAAGTCAACCACGTGATCGTTCGGGCGCTCCACGCCATCAAAGAGAGCGCCCCCATCTCTATCTCCACCTTGCCCGAAGAGGTCACCACCACTACCGCCGCCGCTATGCTCGGTATCACCCGCCCCACGCTGATGAAGCACGTCCGCAACGGCAGAATCTCCGCGCACATGGTGGGGAGCCATCACAGGCTCTTCTCTAGCGATGTCCTGGTTTTCCGGGAGGAACTCAAGAAGGAAAAGCGCCGGGCCGTCTTTGCCCTCATGGATCTGGAAAACGAGTTAGCGGAGCAGAAACAACAAGGCTGAACGGAACCAGGAAAGGCCCGCTAGCGCTTTTCGCCTAGCGAGCCCTTCCTGCTCAAAGAATGAGGTTCCCTCAGTGCCCCCTGGGCTGCTCCAGCGGCTCCCCGTTCTCAAAGAACGGCGCGAGGTGGTTATCAAAGAGGGAGAGCGCCGCACCGATGGCCATGTGCATGTCCAGGTACTGATAGGTGCCCAGGCGGCCACCAAAGAGCACCTTGTTCTCGCGGGACTCGGCGGCGGCGCGGCGTCGATAAGCTTCCAGGGTGGCGCGATCCTCCGGGGTGTTGATGGGGTAGTAGGGCTCGTCGCCCTCCTCCGCAAAGCGCGAGTACTCCTTCATGATGACGGTCTTGTCCTTGGGGTAGCGGTCGGCGCGCTCGGGGTGGAAGTGGCGGAACTCGTGGATACGGGTCCAGGGGACGTCGGCGTCGTTGTAGTTCATCACCGGGGTGCCCTGGTAATCGCCCACCGGCTCCACGGAGGCCTCAAAGTCCAGGGTGCGCCAGCCCAGTTTGCCCTCGGCGTAGTCGAAGTACCTGTCCAGGGGGCCGGTGTACACCACGGGGGCGTCGGGGGAGGCGGCGCGCAGTTCCTCGCGCGCCTCGAACCAGTCGGTGTTCAGGGAGACGTCGATGAGCTCGTGCTCGGCCATGCGCTCCAGCCAGGCGGTGTAGCCGTCCACGGGCAGGCCCTCGTAGGTGTCCGTGAAGTAACGGTTATCAAAGGTGTAGCGCACCGGCAGGCGGGTGATGTTTCCGGCGGGGAGTTCCTTGGGATCCGTCTGCCACTGCTTGGCGGTGTAATCGCGGATAAAGGCCTCGTACAGAGGGCGGCCGATGAGCGAGATCGCCTTTTCCTCCAGGTTGGCGGCCTCGGCGGGATTCAGGCCGTCCGTCTGTTCCGCGATGAGCGCGCGCGCCTCTTCCGGGGAGTAATAGCGACCAAAGAACTGATTAATCAGACCCAGGCCCATCGGGAATTGATAGGCGGTGCCGCCGTGCATGGCAAACACGCGGTGCTGATAATCGGTGAACTCGGTGAATTGATTGACGTATTCCCACACGCGCTTATTAGAGGTGTGGAAGAGGTGTGCGCCGTACTTGTGGATCTCAATGCCCGTCTCCGGCTCCGCCTCGGAATAAGCATTGCCGCCGATGTGCGCGCGGCGTTCCACGATGAGCACCCGCTTGCCCAGTTGGCTCGCCGCGCGCTCGGCCACGGTGAGGCCGAACAGGCCGGAGCCCACCACGATGAGGTCATAGGTCTGTGTCATAGGTGCCAGGCTAATCGACGCCGCCCCTGCCGGGCGGAGGGCGCGCGGGGTTCCGGTTGTACAGCCCGTGGGCGATTCACAGCAACCACGCTGATTATATTCAGCCTCCATTGAAACACTGGCGTCTCTAACCTCAATTGTCTACGATAATCAACATCTATCCCTCATGGCACACCCCATGCACCGAGAACACGCCGAGGAGAACGCCACCGTGCAGCAACGCCGACACCTGATCGCGCCCCGACGCACCTCCACCCTCGCGGTGATCCTGAGCACCTCGCTCGTGGTCACCGCCGCGCTCGGGATCGGCACCGGCATCATCCCCACCGACGTCACCGGGGCCGCGCCCGTGGCCGCCTCGGAATCCTCCGTCTCCTTTGCCGAGGGCACCAACGTGGTGGTCAATGACCCCGCCATCGCCACCCAGGGCGAGGGCGAGGCCGCCCGCACCGTCAAGGAGTTCAGCCGCGAGGAGCCATTCTCCATGTTCGCCCTGACCTGGAACGGCCAGCGCGACATCGCCGCCTTTGTGCGCGCCCAGGCCGCCGACGGCTCCTGGGGCCCCTGGTACAACGCCGAGCCCCTCGACGAGACCGCACCCACCGGAACCACCGGCACCGAACTGATCTACGTGGAGCCCACCAACCGAGTGCAGGTCTCCGTGGCGGGCGTGGACGTGGTGGGGGCACCAGCTCCGGCGGAGGAGGCACCCGCGCCCGCGCCCGTTGAGGCCGCACCGGCCGAGGTTGCCCCGGTTGAGGTTGCCCCTGCCGAAACCCCGGCCCCCGAGGCGTCGGCAAGCGCCACCCCGGAACCCACCGGCGCGCCGCTGCCCACCAACTATGGCGACATCAAACCCGTGGCCGAGGTTGCCGACGCCGCCGACCTCCAGGCCGTGTTCATCGACGGCAACGCCCAGGGCGGCGGGATCGCGCTGGCTGCCGAGTCCGAGAGTTACGGCATGCCCGAGGTGGTCTCCCGCGCCGGTTGGGGAGCCGATGAATCCATCCGCTGCCAGGACGCCACCGTGGACGATCAAGTTTCCGCCCTAACCATTCACCACACCGCCGGTTCCAATAACTATTCCCAGGCCCAGGCCCCCGGCGTGGTGCGCAGCATTTACCAGTACCACGCCCAGACCCTCGGTTGGTGCGACATCGGATACAACGCCCTGGTGGATAAGTACGGCACCATCTACGAGGGCCGCTACGGCGGACTCAACCAGGCCGTGCAGGGCGCGCACGCGGGCGGCTTCAACCAGAACACCTGGGGCATTTCCATGATGGGCAACTACGAATCCATCACCCCGCCGCAGGAAACTCTCGACGCCGTGGGCCGCCTGGCCGGGTGGCGCGCCGCCCTGGCGGGATTCGACCCCACGGGGGAGGACCTGCATTACTCCGAGGGAACCTCCTTTACCAAGTACGCCTACGGCACCGAGGTCACCCTGCCCAATATCTTCGCCCACCGCGACGTGGGCCTAACCACCTGCCCCGGCGACGCCGGATACGCCCAGATGGACACCATCCGGGCCATCGCCAAGGAAACCTATGACTCCCTGGCGGACGCGCTGGCCGAGACTGAAACGTCAGAGACCTCGGAGGTGGAAACTTCCGAGGTAGAGACGACGAGTGCGGTGCCCACCGACTCGGTGATCCCCTCCGAGACTGCGGCTGCAACCTCTGCCCCCGCGACTTCCTCCCCCGTGTTCTCGGAGCAGGCCGGTGTGGATGCAGGTGCAATTGATGCCCCTGAAACCGCTGCGGCTGGCGCGGGTGCTATTGCCTCGGAGCCCACGGCCGCCCCCTCTGCTCCCGCCCAGGAATCCGGTGCCGGGGCTGGTATTGGGGCCGGAGTGGATGGGGTGACCGGGGCGACTCCGACGGAATATCAGGGGGCTACTGCGACGCAGTAGAACCCCACCAGTCACACAGTGGTGGAGAAAAGTTCGAGTATCACGTACCCAGGTGTGCTCGCGGTGAGATCAAATCCGGTGATGGGCCCACTGCCGTTTTCCGCCCCCTTGGGTTCTTTCTGTTCACCCCATGCGTCACACAGTGGCAGGGAAAGGTCCTTTCCTTTCGCTTGGTGAGCAGTGGGAACCCCACCAGTAACACAGTGGCGAGGAAAAATCACAGCGCCAGGCAAGACCATCTTCGGGGAATCGCCCGCAGTGCCCGAGCACCGACGTGGTTATTATGCTCCGGCCTGGATTCAACCCCCAAGGTATCAGTACTTTTCGGCAGCTTTTAAGCCCCTACTAAACTTAAATACTAGCAATGTACTACATAAGGGGCCCGTTAGTACCAAGTTTTCGCAAATAAATCACGCCGCTTTAAAGAAATGCTCCGTAAGTATCTGCGTGACCACCTCCTGCGGGGTGGCACCACTATCCAAACACACACGGATAACCTCTCCCCGTATATCCTCAGGAAGATCAAGCAAAACAGCCGCTGAACCCCGCTCCCCGTTCCCCAAAGCTTCAATCGGATAACCTGCCTCAGCCTCCGCCACCAACCGTGCTACTTCAACGGAGGTCATCCCATCAATATGATCGACTATTTTTACGCCATTTTCCGTAAACATACCTTTTCAGCCCCTCAACAAAAAATGGTACTTCTTATGCAACTTCATTGCATGAATAACAATTACGGCACCGCGAGCACTGATTACATAAATTATCTCCAGCAGACACTGAGCCGAATCGAAACCGATAACAAGATACTTGGGAGGGCCATCCCGCACCCGTTCACTATACACCGGCAGCGCAAAAGCGTGCCGTATCTCAGCAGGTCGAATCCCATGACATAGAGCCGAGTCAAGTATCTGCATTACCCCATACCCCCTTCTTTATGCTCCACCCCCATAGCAGAATTTAAGGATTAACACTACCACACGAAGAGATTATCTACACAACAGTAATCCTCTCCGACCACTCACCGGAGCCGCCCCAGCGCGTAATCCGCCAGGTTCACCACCCGATCCGCCCGGCGCGCGATAGTCTCATCGTGCGTGACCACCAGCATCGCCTTGCCCTGCTCATGCACCAGGGAGAAAAGTTGATCGGCTACCTCGTCACGGGTGAGGGTATCCAGCGCTCCCGTGGGTTCGTCCGCGAGGATCATGGCGGGGTCCGTCACCAGGGCGCGAGCAATGGCCGCGCGCTGCCGTTCACCGCCGGAAAGATCCCTGGCCAGGGTATTCGGGGACACGCCCAACATATCCAGGAGATTCCCGGCGCGTTCTTCCCCACCACCAGAGCGGTCCATCATCATCTGGGCCACCGCCACGTTATCCCGCGCCGAGAGTTCGGGGATCAATTCCCCATCCTGAAAGATCACGCCGATGTTTTCTCGTCGCACGGCGGCGGCCTGGGCCCGGGATACACCATTCATGCGCCTACCCGCCACCTCGATCTCCCCCACCGGGGCGGGAGCCAGGCCCAACACCTGATTGAGCAGCGTGGACTTGCCCACTCCCGAGGGGCCCACCACGGCCAACGCCTCACCGGCCCGGACTTCCACGTCTAACCCCGTGAAAAGGGTGCGCCCCGGGACGTCGGCACGCAACCCGGAGATTTTTAGGACGTCCATGTTCCCACCTTCCACTCGTTCATCATCATTCGTGCGCGGAAGAAGGACACGGCGGTGGCTACCGCCAGCCCCATTCCCACCGCTGCCGCGCACAGCAGGAGGAAGGGCAGAGCATAGGACGCGGAGGAACCAAAGGAAAGCGCCAGGGCGGAGGAAAGCATGAGCGCCATGCCGCCACCCACCACAAAGCCTAGGAGCACCGGCACACCCAGGCGTACTAACGCCACTCCCCGGAGCACGCGCCCGGAATCCGAGAGCACCACCAGCGGCCCCATGCGCCGCATGGTGGCGGAAACATCCGCCAGAAGCACGATGAAGATGCCGCAGAGCATGATCGCCAGCGCCACGAGGGAAAAGTACCCCACCCAGGCCGCCTGCCGCGCGCCCATGCTCGCACCGTAATAATCCGAGGTGGCGGGGCTCCAGGTGCGCCACATGGGCACGGTGTTTCCAGCCACGGCCTCCTTGATTCCCCGGAGATCGGCGGACTGTCCTTCCGGGTACACCACGGAGATCATCACCTCGCCCAGGTCTTGTTCAATGCCGCCCGCCAGCACCTCATCGAGAGGCACCCGCTGCGCCTCCCGTCCCCCGAAGAGGTAGTGGCGGTACGCCTCGCCTATCGGGGCGTCGTCATGCCCCAACGTCGCGTAGCGCGGCACACACCCGGACTCCCCGCAGACGGTCTGGGTGAGCACGATGGTGGCACCGGGGGCCTGCCGGGAAAGTTCCGGGAGCAGCGCCTCCGAGCCCTGGTAAAAGCCCATCTGGGGAGCGATCTCCACCACGGAATCGCGGAACTCCTCGTGGGCCGCCCGCGCCTCGCGGGAACTCTCCGCCCAGGAGACCAGGAAACCCTGCACCTGCGTGCCCACGAGCAGGCAAGCCGCCACGCTCACACCCAGCACCGCCACAGGACGAATCCCGTGCACGATACCCGCCGCCCCCACGATCACCGCCGGGCTGCGCCGACGCTCTCCCCGCTCCCGCACCACAACGGAAACCCGCAGCATGAGGTATCCCACCAGGGCAAAGAGGGTAAACACCACCACCAGGAGCGCGGCGAGGTACACGAAGAAGAGCAGTTGCGAGCCCGTGCGCTGCACCGCCACCAGCACGCCGACGGCCACCGGGGCCGCCAGGAAGCACGCCAGCGCCCGGCGGGGGCTGAACTCCCGTTCCCGGACGCGCGGCCGATTGGCCGCGAGGTTCTTGGGCACCACCAGGGAGGAACGGAGATAATAAATAAGGAATACCAACCAGGAGCAGAGCATGGCCCCCAGGATCACCGGCAGACCCGCCCGAATATCCACGACCCACGCGCCCGTGCCCATGCCCGGCAGGCGCAGGCCCCATATCGCGGTGAGGGCCACGGCCACGCCGGAAAACGCTATCGCGCCTAGCAGGGGCCACCACACCTGCGCCGCCATCCACCGCAGGCGCTCCCGCCAGGAATATCCCAGGGTAAAGAGCAGCATGTTCTGCCGCTGCCTCCCCTCGCGACCCTGTGCCACGGCAATGGCTCCCAGGATCGCGGCGGCCACCCCCACCGTCAGGGCATACGCGGCGGTGGCCAGGGGAAGGGGAGCCATCTCTATGACCTCACCCGTCCCCACGCCCTCGGCACCGTGCCCCTCGGCTCCGTGAGCCGCAGTGCCGTAGCCCTCGGCCCCGTACCCCACCCCGGCGGTCATGAAGTTCTCCCGCACCTCTTCCGGCATGGCGCGGGGCACCACGTAGGCCAGGGCCTCGTTCTCGGTGGCTAGGCCCTCCCTCCCAATGGTGCCCACCACCTGGCCATACCGGGAATCCAATCCCTCCTCGGCCGCCAACTCCCGCAACGCCGGAGAAAGCACCGCCTCGCCCGGAGCGGGCCACTGCGTCACGCCCGGCGGGAGGGGCGCTCCCTCCGCCAGGGGCCACAGATATATCAAGGTGGCGTCCAGTGGGGTATCCACCATCGAGTCATGCACCTCGCGGTAGAGGAAAGCGGCCGACTCCCCCTCGGCAGCGTCGGAGGCATCGGGGGCATCAGCGGCGAGAACGGGCGTGCGGGCAGCGTCCCGCTCCCCGATACCGGAGTATGTGGCATACATCGTTCCCAACCCCGCGCTGACCAATCCAAGAATAAGGAGAGCAAGGAAAAGCGTCACCGAGACAAAACGGGGCGGGCGGGCCAGGTAGCCCAGCCCGCTCGCCCCGGAGGGGAAGCGTCTCATGAGAACCCCCATCGTCCTCCGCCCAAAAGGGCACATGTGAGATGAATTACTTTCACAAAAGGTACGGCACGGCGAGTTCTAAGGCAATCCTCACCTACCCCCTAAAACCACCCCTCCAACACCTGTGCCACGCCGCACTCGTCGTTGGTGCCCGTCACCAGATCCGCCGCCTCCTTCACCACCGAGGCCGCGTTACCCATCGCCACGCCTATCCCAGCCCAACGCAACATCTCAATGTCATTGGGCATGTCACCAAAACACACCACGCGCTCCCGATCCACCCCGTACCTGCGCGCCAGATCCGCCACGGCGAGCCCCTTGGTCACCCCCGGGGCCGCCACCTCCAACATTCCCTCCGGCATGGAATACGTCAGGTGCGCCGCCCGTGGATCCAAGGCCGGGGCGATCGCCTCATACATCTGCGCGGAGGTCATGTACTCGTTGCGCAGCAGCAACTTCACGGCGGGCTCCGCCAGCACCTCCGCCTCCTCCCGCACGGAGAAGCCCTGCGCCTCCCAGGTGTGCACGTACTGCGGGCTGACCACAAAGAGTTCCTCCTCCGGATCAAAAGCGGAGGCACCGCACCGCTCCACGGCCACGCTCACCTGCGGATATTCCACACCCGCCCGCAGCAGCGCCTCCCGCGCCCGCGCCACCACGTCCCGCATGGTGCCCGGGGCAAGCTCGTGCGCCCGCAGGATAGTGTCCGTGGCGGGATCGTAAAGCACCGCGCCATTCGCCGTGGCACACACCGGGCGGACCGGCAGCTGCTCCAGCACCGGAAAAATCCAGCGGTGCGGCCTCCCCGTGGCCAGCGCCACCGCGCATTGCTTATCGACGGC
Organism: Corynebacterium sp. 21KM1197; assembly: GCF_033783015.1. Taxonomy (NCBI): domain Bacteria; kingdom Bacillati; phylum Actinomycetota; class Actinomycetes; order Mycobacteriales; family Corynebacteriaceae; genus Corynebacterium; species Corynebacterium sp. 21KM1197. The sequence continues at coordinate 2,247,124 of NZ_CP123907.1, forward strand.
CCTCCGCAGTACCGCCCGCAGCCGCTCCGGCACCCGCTCCGCGGAGGTGATGAGGGTTCCATCAATATCGCTGACGATGAGCTGAGGAGGCGCGGTAGTCACGGGGTTGATTGTAGCGGGGTGACAGTATCATTCCCGAACAACCGCTCCGCGATAGCAGTAGCGCAAAGAGCAACCAGGACACAAGATAAAACATATGCAGAGAACACGGCATAATGATCTTCCAATGCGTGACGAATCATCGGCGCCGTCCCGCCCAGCCCCGCCACTGCTACAGAATACGGAACTCCACTACCAACCCCTTTTGCCGACCCTGCCATAACCTGCACTACCGCCACAGATATTGCTGAACAGACAAAAGAAAGTGGAATTATCGACAGGAAGATTGCTCCAATATAAAAACGTTAGACGGGTACAGTCCAGGAAAGTTGAACAGTAATATTATCGGACTGATACCACAGAGAATGACGAGATAATTTTTATATCGCCGCAGAGGGTTCTTGCCATCCCAGAAAAGCCCCGCCACAAAAACAAATATCGAGAATACTAACGTTTGAAGAAACGATATAATCAACATTTTACGCTCTGAAATTCCAAAGTACTCTACCCCAACAACAACCACGGTAGATACCCATAAATTATAGCAAACCACAGTCCCTGACGACATGAAAAATATCGCCGAAAACTTAGCAAAACTCAACCTGCTCGAAATTTTACTCTCTACCAAGGGCGCCGATCTACCCGCGGAATCATCCATACACCATAAGAAAATAAGTATCACCAATCCCGCAACGGCCCCCAACGCAAGCGGAATACGCCAGCCCCACACATACATCCCGCCATCTTCCAATAAAAGATCAAATAATAATATCACAAGCAAAGAAACACATTTCCCCGCAGCAGCCATGGAGTAAACAAGTGAAGAAGAAACTCCTCCTCCCCGCCTCTCGGTCAAGTCAAAACTCGCCACATTAACCGCAGCACTCACCCCGCCATGCGCAAATCCCAACAAAATACGCCACAGCAACATTAGATAAAACGCCAACCAAGCCTGCCCCGATCCCGAAGGAACTACCGCCATAAACGATACCGATAGGACGACCACCAACATCCCCAATTTCATGGCACGGAGATATCCATAGATATCCGACATCTTTCCAAAGAAATATCCACCCACCGGACGCGATAAGAACCCTATTGCAAAGATTAATAATCCCATCCCTTCAGAATTTTCTATCTCACCCCATAAGCCTCCTGATAAGTACGGAAGTAAAGCAAGATATGTCACCCACTCATAGCCCTCCACACCCGAAACCGATCCAAGAATCAACGAGCGCTGACGCAACCTTGACGAATCATCCCGCTTACACATGCCAGCAATAGAACCATAGATCCAGACCAAAGTGTGAAATACACCACTGAAAAGATTGGGCTGGCCACCTGACCTGCACATTTTCTTGAAGATGCTTGACCACACCCTCCCCATCCACGCTGCCTCAACTTGCACAACTCGAAGATCCCACTCATCATGTGGGCATTGGACTGAGAGTCGCTCCGTAGGCCCCTTGCCAACAAGCCCAAGCCTCATCCGATTGCACCGAACGAAAATCGTGCTATGTAACGGCACCGATTCCATGCAACAAGAGGCACATCAAGGGGTCACCATGAGTAGTACAACGACATCTCCGCTTTCCCACTCCACTCTCGTCCCCCGAGAAAAAGTCCATCGCGACGCACTCTCGGAGGTGTACTTAACCGACATCATCTGCGATCGGTTCCCCCATTTCCGAGTAGGGATTCATCTCCCAAAGTCTCACAGCTACTACAGCGATCACATTGGCCTTGCTGAAGATCACTATGATCCACTCCTATTGCTGGAGACTTTTCGCCAAACATCCATCCTCATCACCCATACCCATCTCAATGTAGATCTCAATCAAGCTTTCATCTTTAACTATGGGGAACTTCACGTAAGTTCCCATGAGGCTACACAGATCAGAGTCTCTCCCGGCAATGGAGAGATAAGTGCCACCATTACCGACGAGAAAAAACGAGGTGATGAGACAATCGGCATAACCCTAGACATGACCTGCATTCTTCATGGCCGCACCGCCGCTACCATGAAGATGATCATTCAGTGGATGCCCAAAAACGTATGGACGCGCATCAGAAATAAAGGTAGGGAACGGATAGATCTTCCAGTATATTCACCCAACGCATATCCCGACCCAAGCCGAAGCTCGCACGCTCTACCAGGAGCACATATTCCAGAAGTACTTGGCAGAAGAATTGATCGCAATATTGTCCTAGGAGGATATTGCGATCGAGAAGAAAAATTTCAAGTCGATATTCTCGTCGATCAGCACCACCCCAGCCTATTCGATCATCCGCTTGATCATATCCCTGGAGCTGTCCTCTTTGAAGCATTACGCCAAGCAGGAATACTCTTTGCACATGAAAAATACGCACTGAGCGCACGCCGGCTCCTTCTTCAATCTCTTGCCATCGAGTTCCTTCGTTTCGGAGAACTCGATCTACACACCAAGGCCATCGTCAGAGAAAAAGAGTCCACCGCCGTAGGCTTCACCGTGTCAATTGATCTTGTCCAGGAAGATGAAACTATCGCACGCGGGGAAGCCAACTTCACAAAACAACCAATACTTGGAAGTGAGGAATAACTATGGAAATCATCATACCCAAGCATGGAAAACATTCCCGCTATAGCACTATCTTCTTCGACTTCGGCGGAGTCCTCTCTCCCCCTCTTGAAGTTCTATTTCAGTCCTATGAAGAAAAAACGGGAATTAAAAAGGAAGAATTAGCAAATGCTATGTACAGCGTAGCAAAAGAGATGGAGATTCCTACGCTAGCCCCAATTGAACTTGCACTACTCACAGAAGAGGAGTGGATGATACGAATTCACTCTTGGCTCAATAAGAGAAAGATAGATACGTCTAAATCCGACCTAGACTTTGGGCGACAATGGTTCTCCGGCCATGAGGTAAACGGCTCAATGAAAGAACTTCTACTGAAGCTAAAGGCTAGCGGATACAGGGTAGGTATACTCACTAATAATGTAAGAGAGTGGGAACCTTACTGGCGTTCGATGGTTTGCCTCGATGATCATGTAGACGCAATCATCGATTCTTATGCCGTGGGAGTACGGAAGCCGGATCCGGGCATCTTCCACCTCGCAGCCGAAAAGATCTCTTCCGACCCTAATCAGTGCATCCTGATTGACGACCTTATGGAGAACTGTCTATCCGCAGAATCTTGCGGGTGGTCTCCAGTTCAATTCTCAAGCAATAAACAGGTAATACAAGACATCATTGGCCTACTGCGCCAAGAAGTGAAGGATGATAGCCATGACTAAAAGCACTCAGGGGAAACCTAATGTCCTCCTCGCCGCCATCCTTCTTGCCGTAGTGATCGTACCAATGGGAGTATCGGGAACCGGAGTAGCGTTACCCTATATCGCCTCCGACCTGGGATCTCATCCGGCCCAGTTGCAATGGGTTGTCAATGGGTTTAATTTGACTTTTGCGGTATTCAGCCTGGTTGCCGGATCCATATCCGACCACTTGGGACGAAAGCGTGGATTGCTCCTAGGGTCTCTCATATTTGGACTTTCCAGCATACTTAGCGCCCTAGCGCCAAATCTTATAGTTCTTGATATAGCTCGTGGTATCGCAGGAATTGGTGCTGCAATCATATTCGCCTGTTCGGGAGCATTGCTTGCCGTCACCTTTTCAGGAGCGGCCTCTGCCCGTGCATTCGCTTTATTCGGCACCGCGGCTGGCGTCGGACTTGGTCTCGGCCCCACCGTCTCCTCACTGGCAATTGCAGTAACAGGATGGAAGGGGATATTTTGGTTCAGCACAGTGGCTATAGGCATCTCAATCATCCTTGCATTAGCCTCAAATATAAGAGATACTTCCACCACCAGTCAAAGTAAGGTAGACTATCCAGGTGCTGTCACTTTTGCCGCCTCATTGAGCCTAATTATTACCGGCATAGCCCAAAGCAATACTTGGGGGTGGGCTTCCCCTGGCACGGTCACCCTCATCTGCCTAGGCATAGCCTTATTTGCCGCTTTCATTCTAATAGAGAAAAAAGCAGCTAACCCCCTTCTCGATTTGAGCTTGCTCAAATCTCCCCGCCTGGTGGGCCTTCTTTCCGTACCAGTTGCAGGCGCAATAGGATTTGTAACCTTACTCACCTACTATCCCACTTTTCTCACTACCGTCTGGGGATTATCTTCGCAGAAACTAGGAATCGCCATGCTTATCATGACTATTCCAGTAGTTATCGGCCCCCTTATCGCCGGAAAACTCTACAACAAAGGAGTTTCTGCTAAGATTATTCTATCCAGCAGTATTGTATTCTTTGCGCTCGGCGCAGCCCTCCTCACACTCCAGGACACAACCCCAAATATTCCCTCTCTTGTCATCCCATTCCTCATAATTGGGCTTGGGTTTGGACTAGGAGTCGGACTAGTTAATGGTCAAGCCATTGGATCAGTTCCCGAAGAAAAATCTGGAATGGTATCGGGCCTCGTTTCCACTGTTCGATTGGGGAGTGAGGCGATAGTAGTTGCAGTATTCGCAGGAATCTTGAGCACCAGCGTCGGAACAGGTGTCAAGAAAATACTCCCCGATAATATCCCGGAGGCAGATAAAAAAGAAATCATTAATAAAGTAGTCAGTGGAGAAATCGGAGGCATACATACTCCCGATATTGCGATAAATTCCCTACAAGCAGCCTTTAGTCAAGGACTAACCCCAATCCTATGGACACTTGCAGCAATAAGTCTTATGCTATCCATCGCAGTTGCCGCATTGCTAAGTAATCGAAATACTGAAGCTAAAGCTACGGAAGGATAAACATGAATCCCCTTGTTACAGATATTCCAAATCTAGATACGCCCGCCCCCTATATTCGCGAGTGGAAGGGACAAGATGGCCTAACCCGGATTCAACTCCCCAGCGGCCACGAGGCAATCAGCCTTACCGATTACGATCAGGTTAAAGCCCTCATGCTCGACCGCACCGCCAGCCGGTCCCTCTGCAACGTAGAGGGCGGTCCCTCATTCATGCCGACCAACTGGGCGCCAGAGGTCCTCATTAATCTCGATGCTCCTGTCCATGGCCAGGTTCGTAGATTCGTTTCTCACGAGTTTAGCGCTCGCGCTATCAGTGCTCTCGTTCCCACGATCATCGACTTAACCCATCAATGCCTCGATACTCTACAAGAATCTTCCCAACCAGATCTTGTTACAGACGTATTTCGTATCGTTCCTGCACAGGTAGTCTGCACTATACTTGGAGTAAGCACAGATCTCGCCACATGGATGAATAACCTAGGGCGGATAATACAGATGGCGCCCCGTGACAATATTGAGATAATTGAAGAATCCTGGACGGAGCTATACGGCTGGGTTCAACGGCTGGTGGCAGGAGAAGAGTATTCTACTCCCGGAGGCTTGGTCGATGTCTATAGAAAGCGTTCCACCCAACCAGAATTCCATGATCTCTCCGAGACCCTCATAGCTGGAACAGTCATGGGAATCGTCCTCGGCGGTGATAATAGCGTAAGCACCATGCTTTCAAAAATCGTCTATGCAGCTTTAGCTTTTCCCAAATTCTACAGCGGAATTGTCTCAGGAAAAATACCAGTAGAGGGTTTCGTTGAGGAGATCTTGCGCCTTATGCCGCTAGGCACTCCCGGCTCCTTCCCTCGAAAACTCACACAACCCCTCCCTATTGGCGATAAAGAATTATCGGTGGGCACAATCGTTTATCCGCACATCAATGCGGCCAATCGAGACCCCAAGGTATTCGAGAAACCACTAGAGATCAATCCTTTCCGTCCCGGGAAAAAGCACCTACAATACGGTTACGGCATGCACCGCTGCATGGGTTCCGCTCTAGCGCAAATCGAGCTCATTACGATAATTGAAACTATTGTGGAACGTTTTCCTAATATCCAACTTTCTCTTGCCCCCTCGGATATACCCTGGGATAGAGGAATAGGTTTGCGCAGACCTTCCCATCTTCCCGTTTTCCTTGGCTAGAAAGGGTCAGAAGATCATGAAAAAACACTATGACGTAGTTATCGTCGGTGGTGGCCCCGTAGGAATGTTGGTCTCCAATGAGTTAGCACTTCACGATATTTCCGCTGTGGTGCTGGAAAAACGTCACACGATCAGTGAATACCCGAAAGCAGGCACCTATCATGCGCGTGCTATCTCTACTCTGATCCGTCGGGGCATCGTCGCTTCTCCGCGTCGCACTACCGATCACTTAGCTAACACAGTCGAACCTTTTCAGTTCGCGGGCTACCCCTGGCTCAGTCTCCGCACACGCACAATTGATGGCCCAGTCATGCTTGGAATCGCACAAGCGGATCTCGAACGAGCAATTAGCCGCCATGCGGAAAGCTGCGGTGCGCAAATTTTGCGAGGGCATTGTGTGACTGCCGTTTCACAAACAGAGACGGAGGCTTCTATCCAGTCTTTTGACGCTGAAGGGAATGAGTGCTCTTTCACCGCAGACTACGTCATTGGCGCTGACGGTGGACGGAGCATAGTACGGCAATCAGGAGATTTTGATATTCAAGAATATGCTCCCACCATGCGGGCCATGCTCGGTTTAGTCTCCCTCCCCCACCCAAATCAGATTCCTAACGGCTGGTCGCACACTCCTCGAGGGTGGACTCTACTGAACCATAACCCCTACGGGGAGAGCCGACTGATTGTTTTTGAATTCGATGGCCCAGTCTCCGATCGTAAGACTCCGGTTACCCCCGAAGAGTTTTCTTCCGCCGTTGAACGCGTCGTCGGCAACCCCGTAGAACTCGTTTCTCCTCATTACTTGAATCGGTTTAGCGATTATAGTCGCATAGCCCGAAACTATCGAGATCGCCGCCTCTTCCTCGCCGGGGATGCCGCACACATCCATTACCCTCTCGGAGGCCAAGGCCTCAATACCGGAATCATTGATGCGGTGAACCTGGGATGGAAAATCAGTGCAGTCCTCTGTGGGGCGGCCGAGGAACAATTGCTCGATACTTACGGAAGCGAACGGGAATCAGCAGGCCAATGGCTGATTAATAATACTCGCCTGCAATCCCTCATGATGAACCCTGCCCCTATCTACGACACAATCCGTCACACCATGGCGGAGATGCTCTGCCACCAGGAATCACACGATTGGCTAGCCGACCGTATCAATGGGGTGTCTGCTCAATACAGCGTGGGATTGGAGGAATATCCGTATCTTGATGGAACGTTCATGCCCGATTTAGAAATCGTGGTAGATGAGGAGATTACTACTATTAGCAAACTGCTCGGTGATGGTAAATTTTTACTTCTTTCAACGAAAAAAGTCCTCGAAAATATCACAATTCCTAAGTTCACTAATCCCATACCCCTCAGCAAGGAACTACACAATGACTTCCCGGAAGTCATTGTCGTTCGTCCCGATGGTTATATTGCATGGGCAGGCAGAGCGAAAGAAGAGAAAACTATGTTATCCTGCTTGCGTAGTTACTTCTCACTGACCTGCGATGACGAGGAAAAGGCACATGACTGAGAGTTGGTTCCTTGTAGACACGGTAGGTGATTCCCCCTCCGTCCTGCGTATCGGCGCTCGGTCAAAACAATGGCGTCCACTCTCCAATGAATTCCGAGGATCAGTGCGCACCACCGTCCTTCGACTCTTAGAGACCGTCCTGAATAACCTCAAACAATCTCAGGTGCTTGTAGATCTTGCCGGACCACGTCTAGCCGTAGCCTTTCCAGTATTAGGAGTTACACGCCACGTCCACGGGGTACTGATGTGGATAGGTGATCCCACATATAGCCTCCCCAGAGAACCAGAAACAGAGGCATGGGAGTGGGACCTTTCCGATCGGATCGTTCCCTCCGCCGTTGTTAAAACCAAAACTCCTTTTTCACCAGGAGAAACGCTGACAGACTGGCTATCCCGTTTTTCCCGACCAGCAGATATTCTGCGTGTAGCTCAACAAATCCGCACAGCGCAAACGGGAGCAAGACATAGTGGGGAGTATCTTGATCAACACCAGCGCGTCCATAAGTACACAATGCGGTGCGTGGATACCTTTGAGGGCACCAGAGTGGTAGGTGTCTCTGTAATTCTGCCAGAGATCCTCCCCCTCACCGATGCTGATGTTGTATCTAGGTATGTATTAGATCAGACCGTAAAGGCGGCAAAACACGCACCCGCTTTCCTGGACGCTGATTCACACCGCGTGGTTGCGTGGCTTTCTCCACAACGGCCCAATCTCCCCGAGGCCGTATTACACGGTTTTGATCCCCTCCCTATCCTGCCCGGGGAAACCACGCCAGTGGCCACCACACGTGACATCCTCCTCGCTCATATCCCCGTACAGCCCAATCCCCGGCAGCTTGCCTAGCGATCCACAACCCCAGTTGTACTGCCCAGAGAGAATGTCCAGTCTGGTGATCGGCGGTCACTTCCCGATCTCGGAATAAGATCTATCCCTACAGTAGCCCCTGCGCCAGGGCGCAGTTCCGATAACGATTCGCTTCACCGTACATGCCCCACTCGAGCCTTCGTTCTCCCGATTAGCAATCCCTCATCTCATGCGTAGCTCCCCAGAACAGACCCCTGACCTCATTGGGAGGACGAAGCAACGCAGGACACCCCATCTGACCCAAACAGTTGCACGGTGATTTATTTCATGGAAGAATATAAATATCGCCAAAGATCCTTCACCCGTTTGGCGATTACCTAACCTGTAAGGAAAAGGACGATGAGCAAGAAATTCACCCAGATTGCATCCGGCATAGCCGCGACGTTCCTCATTTCACTCGCCTCTCCGGCCGCACATTCCGAGCCCCTCACCACTGCCACAACAGCAGCGGTAAATGAAGATAAAACCGCAATCCCCCAGAACACAGACAGCAAAACCCATACTACTCACCCCACCAAGGAGACCACCGGGTTCCGGGATTCCTATGGTAAAGCAATCACCGGAAAACGATGTACCTAGTGCCCCCAGGTGGAACAGTCAGGCTCGATCCTGCCGGGGTTGAAGATGAAATTCTATTTGCCGCAAGGAGCTAAAAATGGACAGCAAATTTAAAGATCCCAAAACCGCAGCAACTGCCGTACTATCCGTCATCGCCGGAGTCCTCGCATACTGCTTCCTCATCGCCCCAGCCTTTGCCGATACCCCTTATTGGGATACCGCCTCACAGCAATTCATGGATAAGGGTATTGGTTACTCGATCATAGCCCTAGCGCTTGGAGCAATCTGGCTGACAGCCATTTTCTTCTCAAAGAAAAAGGAAGCCAAATAGAATGAGCCCTATGCGCGGACTCCTCGCGCATAGGCCTCATTTTCTTACCCACATCCCCATATGAAAACGTGCCACCGGGGCACCCCAACCCCGGCGGCACACCCTCATAGAGTAGGACCTAGTCCGCGTCATACTCCCAGTTCAGGGAGCGCTTCACGGCACGCTGCCACTCCCCATACAGGGCGTCCACCTGCTCTTGGTCCATCGCGGGCTTCCACACGGTGGTGGCGTCCTTATCCTGACGCAGCACGTCCAGGCTGTCCCAGTACCCCACGGAGATGCCGGCGGCCAGGGCCGCGCCGGTGGCGGTGGTCTCGATATTCTTGGGCCGCACCACGTTGGTGCCCAGGATGTCCGCCTGGAACTGCATGAGCAGTTCGTTCATGGTCATGCCACCGTCCACGCGCAGGTCGGTGATCTCCACGCCGGAGTCGGCCACCATCGCGTCGGCCACCTCGCGGGTCTGGTAGGCGGTGGCCTCCAGCACGGCGCGGGCCAGGTGCTTGCGGTTGGCAAAGCGGGTCAGGCCTACGATGACGCCGCGGGCGTCGGGCCGCCAGTGCGGGGCAAAGAGCCCGGAGAAGGCGGGGACGATGTACACGCCACCGTTATCGGGCACCTCGCGGGCGAGGTTTTCGATCTGCCCGGAGTTAGGGATGATCTGGAGGTTATCGCGCAGCCACTGCACCAGGGAGCCGCCCATGGAAACGGAACCCTCCAGGGCGTAGACGGGGCGCTCGCCCTCGATTTGGAAACACACGGTGGTGATCAGGCCGTTATCGCTCCACTTGGGCGTGGTGCCGGTGTTGAGGAGCAGGAATAGGCCGGTGCCGTAGGTGTTCTTGGCGTCGCCGGGGCGGAAGCAGCCCTGGCCGAACATGGCGGCCTGCTGGTCGCCCAGGACGGCGCGGATCGGCACGCCGGGCAGGGAGCCGCGGGCGCGGACCTTGCGGAAGTCGCCCAGGGAGGGGCGGATTTCCGGGAGCATGGACATGGGAATGTCCATGGCCTTGCACAGCTCGGGGTCCCATTGCAGGGTCTCCAGGTCCATCAGGAGGGTGCGCGAGGCGTTGGTGACGTCGGTGGCGTGGACGGCGGGCTCGCCCTCATCGCCCTCGGCGCCGCCGGTGAGGTTCCACAGCAGCCAGGTGTCGATGGTGCCAAAGAGGAGGTCGCCGGCCTCGGCGCGCTCGCGCGCCCCCTCCACGTTGTCCAGGATCCACTTGATCTTGGGCCCGGAGGGGTAGGAGTTGATGCGCAGGCCGGTGGTCTTGCGCCAGCGATCGGGGCCCTCCTCGCCGGAGAGTTCCACGCAGAGGTCGCTGGTACGGGTGTCCTGCCACACGATCGCGTTGTACACCGGCTCGCCGGTGTTTTTGTCCCAGACGATGGTGGTCTCGCGCTGGTTGGTGATGCCCACGGCGGTGATGTCGTGGCTGGCCACGTCACTGTCCGCGAGCGCGCTGCCCACGGCGCGGCGGGTGTTGTCCCAGATCTCGATGGGATCGTGCTCCACCCAGCCCTTTTGGGGGAAGATCTGCTCGTGCTCGAACTGCCCCGAGGCCACCTGGTTGCCGTCGTGGTCGAAGATGATGCAGCGCGTCGAGGTCGTGCCCTGGTCGATGGCCGCAACGTATTTGCTCTGGCTCATTTGGTTCACTTGCTCCGTTGTGTCTATCCGCATTGTTCTATACAACTAAGCCCCCGCGAGGGGGCCGTCGTTACTGCTACTGCGCTTCGCGCAGCGCCCTGTCTCTCCTTACGTACTCTAGCGATCTCTAGAGCGCGGCGAGCAGACCCACCGCCACGGCCGCCAGCATGGGGCCCGCCACGGGCACCCAGGCGTAACCCCAGTTGGGGTCACCCTTGCCGGGGATCGGCAGCAGGAAGGCGTAGGCCAGGCGGGGGCCGAAGTCACGCACCGGGTTCAGGGCGTAACCCGTGGGGGTACCCAGGGACATGCCGATGGCCACGATCACAAAGGCCACACCGAAGTAGGTCAGCGGGCCGAGTTCGCCGCCGGTGGGGCCGAAGGCAATGAAGATCAGCAGCACCGAGGTGGCGATGAACTCCGTGACGGTGTTCCAAGCGTTGTTCGGCTCGGCGGGAGCGGTGAAGAACACGCTGCTGCCCACGTTCTTGTTAGCTCCGGTGACGTTGCCCTGTTCGTCGAGGTTGTTGGCGTCGAAAAGCTGCTTGAACGCAGCCCAGGCCAACACCGCGCCGAAGATGGCTCCCAGGAGTTGTCCGCCCACGTATGCGGGCACCAGCGACCAGGACACCGCACCCTTGATCGCCAGCATGACGGTGACGGCCGGGTTGAGGTGTCCGCCGGAGACATCGGCCACGCTGGCGCCCACGTAGACCGCCATGCCCCAGCCAAAGGCGATGAGCACCCAGCCGGTGCCTTTACCGCCGGAGGTGCGCAGCGCGTTCACCGCGCACACGCCGTTGCCCAGGAGCAACAGCAGGGTGGTTCCAAGGAACTCCCATAGGAAAGCGTCAGTAGCAGTAAGCATCAGTCCTCCACCGAAGTGTCAATTGCTTGTCGGGAATCGGCAGCCTCGGTGACGATCGTGTTTGCGTCCTCATCCGTGAGTGCCTTCTCTGCTGCGAGCTCGGCTTCAATGCGCTCGCGGAAGGTGGCGATTTCCTTCGCCTTGGTGTCCTCGTCCCAACCCAGCACGGGAGCGATGAGGTCAGCCACGGCCTCGGCAGAGTCAAGACCACGATGAGAATACTCCATGACCACGCGCAGGCGGCGGCCCAGCACATCCTCCAGGTGCAGCGCGCCCTCGTGGGTGACGGCGTAGAGCACCTCGGCATTGAGGTAACCCGGCGCGGCCGCCACGGTATCCAGCAGGCTCTTATCCTCGGCGGCCGGGGCCAGCACCTCCTCGAAGAGGGAGCCGTAGCGGCCCAGCAGGTGCTCGATCTGCTTCTCGCTCAGCCCGTGGCGCGCGGCCAGGGTGGGCACCTGATTGGCCAGGGCGTGGTAGCCATCCGCGCCCAGGATCGGGGTTTGATCCGTCACGGACTCGGAAACTTGCTTGTGTACGTCCTGAAGCGCCAGGTCCACGGCATCCTTGCCGATCACGCGGTAGGTGGTGTACTTGCCACCGGCCACGGAGACCAGGCCGGGCACGCTGCGGGCCACGGCGTGATTGCGCGAGAGGTTGGTGGTGGAGTCCGAGCTGCCCTCCAGCAGGGGGCGCAGGCCGGAGTACACGCCCACGATGTCCGAGTGGGTGATCTGGCGGCGCACGCGCTTGTTCACCTCGGTGAGGATGTAATCAATATCCGCGCGGGTAGGGGCGGGATCGGGCTTGCTCAGCGTCTTGGCCCAGTCCGTGTCCGTGGTGCCGATGATCCAGTAATCGCCCCAGGGCATGACAAAGAGCACGGACTTCTCGGTGACGAAGGTCAGGGCGGAATCGGCCTCCAGCACGTTCTTGGGCACCACGATGTGTACGCCCTTGGAGGCGTGCACGGAGAACTTGCCCTTGGTGCCCGCCATCTTCTCGATCTCGTCGTTCCACACGCCGGTGGCGTTGATGAACACGGAGCCGCGAATGGTGGTCTCCGCGCCGGTATCGGTATCGCGCAGGCGGGCGGACACCACGCGGCCGTTAATCTTGTCCAGGCCGGTGACCTGGGTGGAGGTGCGCACCACGGCGCCGTACTCGGCGGCGGTGCGCAGCACCATCATGGTGTGGCGGGCATCGTCCACCTGGGTGTCGTAGTAGCGCACGCCGCCCACCACGGCGTCCTCGCGCAGGCCGGGATTGCGCTTGAGCACGCTGGAGCGGGTGAGGTGCTTCTGCATGGGAACGGACTTTGCGCCGCCCATGAGGTCATACAGGGTGAAGCCGCCGAACATCATCACGCGCTCCCACAGGCGGTGGGTGAGCGGGAAGATGAAGCGCAACGGCTTGACCAGGTGCGGGGCCAGAGTGGACATGTTCAGCTCGCGCTCGCGCAGGGACTCCGCCACCAGGCGGAAATCGAACATCGCCAGGTAGCGCAGGCCGCCGTGGAACATCTTGGAGGAGCGGGAGGAGGTACCGGCGGCGAAGTCGCGGGTCTCCACCACGGCGACCTTCAGACCACGGGTGGCGGCATCGACGGCAGCGCCCGCGCCCACGGAGCCGCCGCCGATGATTACGACGTCAAACTCCTCCTCGCCAAAGCGCCGCCAGGCGTTCTCGTAGGATTCGGGATTAAAAGTCTGCTTGCTTGTGGAAGCCATTGGTAGTAGTTCTACCCCTCTCTTCACGGTCGGCTATCGCTCGTGTTTTACGGCTTCACAGTAGCAAAAAGGCAGGGCAATACCGCTTGTCCAAAATGTCCACATTATGGTTTTGACCTGCGGAGTATGCGCTTTGCTCGGGGGTAGTTAGGCCTCCGGCTCCGCCTCCTGGGCCACGGCGTCCAAAAGCGGATGAAGTACCTCCGCCACGCCCGCCTCATCGCTTATCGACGTCGCGCTGGCCGCCTTTTTCAGCACCTCAGAGGGGGCGTCCGCCATCGCCACCGCCTTGCCCACCGCTTCGAGCACCGGAATGTCCGAGAAAGAGGCGCCAAAGGCCACCGCTTGGGCGGGGGTAATGTGCAGGGAATCCAGCGCCCGAAAAACGCCTAGACCTTTATTTGTCCCTGCCGGAAGGAGGTGCAGGCCGCGGCCCAGGGTGGGGACTATTTCCGCCACCTCTTTCAATTCTTTCCGCAGGTGGGAGGCTGTTTTTTTGAGATCCGCCTCCGCCACCTTCAGCACGCCCACCATGTTGTGATATTCCTCACCGTTAAGTCCGGTGCGCCACTCCAAAGACACACCCTGTCCCGCCTCCGCCACCGCGTTCTCCACGGCGCGCGTCCCCTCGGGATCAAAAAAGCTCTGGCTCAGCACCTCCCCCTCGGCGTCCAGCACCACCGCGCCGTCGTAACACACGCCCACGGTGGGCAGATCCAGCGCGGCGGCGGCCCGCCGCCACTCGTCCGGGCCAAACTCCGTGGTGAGCACGATGCTCGCCCCCTCCCCCGCCGCGCGGCGCAGGGCCTGCGCATCGCGCTCGTCGATAGTCCCATCGGTGCCCAGCAGGGAGCCCTCGATATTGCACACGATCGCCGCCGGAATCCCGCTGAATTGCGAGGTCACCCGGTGCGGCAACTTGCTCACGATCTGCTTGGACTGCGCGGCCAGGCGGGTCAGGGCCTCGTCCAGGCGCGAGCCCTCGTAGCGCTCCCACCCGCTGCTGGCCAGCTGGGAATACAGCATGGCGGCGCTGTTCTTGGCCTGCTCCATCGAGGTGGCAATGCGATCGCGCCCCTCCTTGGCCCCCTGGGAGACCTCGGCGGCCAACTCATCCATGTTGTTTTTCAACCACACCATCATGGCGGTGCGATCCTCCCCGCCGGAATCCTGGGCGAGTTTTTCCTGCGCGGAATCATAGGCCTCATAAGCCCCGGCCACCAGGTTGCGGCTGACCTCCCTGATCTTCTCGCTCAGCCCGGTGAGGTCCTCGCTGAGCTTGCGGATGCGGTAGCGCTCCTTTTCCACCGCGCTATCCTCCCGCTGGGTCACCTCCGGGGAGGGGGCGCCGCCGCCAAAACGCGCGGGAACCCAAAACTCGTTGGCCGGAAACTCCCCGTAATCGCGCTGATACTGCTCCCAGAGGTTCTCCAGGCCCGCCTGCATCTGCCCGCGCAGTACCTCGGTGTTCTCCTCCGGCGAGCCCTCCGGCTCCCAGGGCTCCAGCACGGAAAGATAAATGGGCGTGCGGCTGCGCCCCAGGTTGCGCTTGCCGCCCTTGGTCCACAGCCGCTGGGAGCCAAAGGACACCAACGGAATCACCGGAACCCCGGCCTCCTGGGCGATGCGCACCGCCCCGGTGCGCAGGTTCTTGATCTCAAAGCTGCGGGAGATGGTGGCCTCCGGGAAGATCCCCACGATCTGCCCCGCCGAAGCCTTGCGCACCGCCTCCTCGAAGGAGGCCGCGCCGTCGATGCGATCCACCGGAATGTGCTCCATGATCCGCATGAGGGCACCCACCCCCGGCTTTTCAAAGATGGTGGACTTGGTCATGTACCGCACCAGGCGTCCGCGCAGGTGAGGCACGTATCCGCCGAGAATAAAGTCCATGTACCCGGAATGGTTCATCACCAACACCGCACCGCCCTTGCGCGGTATCCGATCCCGGCCCTCCACGTGCATTTGGAGGCCCTGGACGGCAATAACAGCGCGCGCCACACGGATGATGCCTCGATAAACCATATCCTTCAGAAACATAAACGGGAGTATAGTTCAGGCCAGCCGCGCGACGCGCGAGGTTTGTGCCGCATGTGCGGCACTTTTTTAGACGTTATGGGCGTTAAGCCAGTTGATCACCTTGTCCATCGCCTCGCCCTTGGCGGGCTCGTTGAACACCTCGTGCATCTGGCCCTCCCAGTACACGATCTCCTTGTCCTGGGAGGCAATGCCGTTGTACCAGTCCTGGGCGAAGTAGCTGGGCACCAGGCCGTCCTTGGTGCCGTGCATGATGAGGGTGGGGGCGGTGAAGCGATCCGCGTTCACCCCGTCATAGAAGCCCGCAAACACCATCTGCTGCACCATGCCCAGGCTCAGCTTCTTGTTCACCAGGGGATCGGTCTCATACTGCGCCGACACCTCGGGATCGGAGGCCACTCCATCCGTGAAGGCGTTGGGCACCTGGATCTGATCGGTGAACGGGGCGGAGGGAACGTGCACGTCCACGCGGCCGGGCAGCACCTGCTGGGCGATCTGCCCGTTGAAGGTAGTCAGCTCCGTCAGCGGCAGGCGCTCGGAGAGGGTGGGGTCCAGCTCGCGCTGCTTCTGGGTGATCTCCTGCGGGGTGATCACCGGGCCCGCCTCGTTGCGCCCGGAGAGGTTGATCGGGGCGCCGCCGCCATTGGTGATGATGCCGGCGACCTCGCCGGGGTACTTGATCCCGTAGAACTGCGCGGCCAGGGCGCCCATCGAGTGCCCGAGCATGAAGGTCTTGACGTTCGGGTTCTCCGCCTTGGCCTTCTGCGTCAGAATGTTCACGTCATCCACCAGGTAGTGGAAGTCATCAATGTGCCCGCGCACCACGGAATTATCGGCCTCGGCGGTCTTGCCGTGGCCCCGGTGATCCAGGCGGTAGACGTTGTAGCCGTCCGCCAGGAGGCGATCGGCCACATAGTCATAGCGGCCGGAGTGCTCGGCCGCGCCGTGCACCACCACCACGTTGCCCTTGGCATTGGGCACGGTCTGGGACTTCCAGTACACCTGGGTGTTCTTGCCGTCCGCGCTGGTGAAGTAGCCCTCGTTCACGGCGGCCTGGGGGGCGGCCGCCACCGGAGCCGCGCCAGGTGCCGGAGCGATAACCTGGGCACCGGCCGCGGCGGGGGTCAGGCCAGCCAGGGCGAGGCTCAGGGCCGAGCCTGCGGCGACAACGCGGAGGGACTTGCGCTGGGAGGTCATGAGTTTCCTCTTTCTTAACGTCTTTTACTCACGGCAGCCTGCGGCGCGGCCCCTCGCGGAAATATCCAGGAATCGCCGCGCCCGGCGTATTGAGGCAAATCATAACCTCCCCCTTATCCCGGATAAATGGTACGGCTAAGAAAACCTTTCAAAAGTCCTGGTTAGCGTTCTTCCGGCACCCCTATCCGGGTGTATTAGAACGCATATTTGTTTCCCATAAAACATATATCCCCCGCCAATAAGCAGGGGATATACCTGGTGAGGGGCTGGGAATTGCCTTAAGCCTCCGGCTTTATTGAGCACACAGGCCCACCAACGCCACAGGCTCCACAGACCCCGCAGGGCCCATCCAACCCTAGCGAGGCTCCAATACCTCCTTGCCCACGAACGGGCGCAGCGCCTCCGGCACCACCACGGAGCCATCGGCCTGCTGGTTATTCTCCAGGATCGCCACCAGCCAGCGGGTGGTGGCCAGCGTGCCGTTAAGCGTGGCGGCCACCTGGGGCTTGCCGTTCTCATCGCGGTACCGGGTGGACAGGCGGCGCGCCTGGAACGTGGTGCAGTTCGAGGTGGAGGTGAGTTCCCGGTAGGTCTGCTGGGTGGGCACCCAGGCCTCGGTGTCGAACTTCCGCGCGGCGGAGGAGCCAAGGTCGCCGCCCGCGACGTCGATAATGCGATACGGCACCTCCACGGCGGAGAGCATCTCCCGCTCCATGTTCAGCAGCGCCTGGTGCTGAGTGGCGGCCTCCTCCGGCTTGCAGTACACAAACATCTCTAGCTTGTCGAACTGATGCACGCGCAGGATTCCCCTGGTGTCCTTGCCGTAGGAACCGGCCTCGCGGCGGAAGCAAGAGGACCACCCGGCGTACTTGATGGGTCCCTGGGAGAGATCAATGATCTCCTCGGAGTGGTAGCCCGCCAGAGCCACCTCGGAGGTGCCCACCAGGTAGAGGTCATCGCGCTCCAGGTAGTAAATCTCCTCGGAGTGCTCGCCCAAAAAGCCGGTGCCGTTCATAATCTCCGGGCGCACCAGCACCGGGGGAATCATCACCTGGAAGCCGGCGTCGCGCGCCTTCTGCGCGGCGAGGGTGAGCATGCCGAGTTGAAGCAGGGCGCCGTCGCCGGTGAGGTAGTAAAAGCGCGAGCCGGAGACCTTGGTGCCACGCTTCATATCAATCAACCCCAGGGACTCGCCCAGATCCAGGTGATCCTTGGGCTCAAAATCGAACTCGTGCGGCTGGCCCACGTGCTCCAGCACCACGTAATCGTCCTCGCCTCCGGCGGGCGCACCCTCCACCACGTTGCCCAGCTTCATCTGAAGCGCCATCACGCGCTCCTCGGCGGACTTCTGTTCCTCCTCCGCCGCCTTCACGCGCTCCTTGAGTTCATTGGAACCCTCCAACAGCGCGGGGCGCTCCTCGGGGCTGGCCTGGCCGATCTTCTTGCCAAAGGCCTTCTGCTCGCTGCGCAACTCATCGGCCTGCTGAATGGCCTGGCGGCGGGATTCATCGGCGGCGAGCAGGGAATCGACCAGCGCGGGATCCTCCCCGCGGGTGACCTGGGAGGCGCGCACTACATCGGGATTATCGCGGAGAAACTTCAGATCAATCACGCGCTCAAGCCTACCGCCCCCGCCGCTTATCGACGTCGCGCGGCGCGGCGTCGATAAGCACTCCTGCCCCGTAGACTCAACCCCATGCCCCACCCAGAGCTTCCCCCGGGCAAGGTGCTCGGCGGCACCGCGCCCAAGCACACGCAACTGCGGGAAATCCTGGAGGAGTTCTGCGCCACCCGGCTTCAACCCGGCGACATGCTGCCCAGCGAGCGCGCCATCGAGCAAACTTACGGCGTTTCCCGCATCACCGTGCGCCGCGCGCTCAGCGATCTGGTGGCCGCCGGGAAACTCCGCCGCGAGCGCGGCCGAGGGACCTTCGTGGCACCCAGCCCGCTCGTCTCCCGGCCCCACCTGGCCTCCTTTTCCTCCGAAATGCGCGCCCAGGACGTGATGGCCTCCTCCCGCATCCTGCTCGCGGAGCGCAGCGCCCCGCCCCCGGAGGTCGCCCGCTGGTTTGGCACCCCGGAGCACCAACCCCACATTCGGCTGCGCCGCCTGCGCCTGGGTAACAACGAGCCCTATGCCATCGACGACGCCTGGTATCACGCCGGGCTCGCCCCCGACCTGCTGGAAACCGACGTATATAACTCCGTGTACACCATCCTGGAGCGGCGCTACGGGCTACGCATTACCGACGCCACCCAAACCATCACCGCCGTGAGCGCCACCACCGGCGCCGCCGTGCTCCTGGACGTCCCGCCCAAAACCGCGTTACTCAGCATCGAGAGGCAATCACGGGCCGGGGAGGCCCGCGTGGAATACTGTTCCTCCGTGTACCGCACGGACCGCTACCGCATGAAGGCCCGCGTGTCCCGTTCCCGAGATGATTACAGTGGGTAACTGTTATGAGCCTCCCTAAAACCTGGCGCACCGCCCTCTCCGTGCGCACCGCCCTGATCGGTGCCCTCACCTCCGCCGTCGGCCTGGTCTCCTTTAACCTGGTCGCCGGGCAGGAGGACGCCCCCCTCCAGGCCTCCCCCAGCGCCACCAGTTCCTCCCATGCGGAGGATGGCACGAGCACCGAGCACCCGGAGGGTGCCGCCAAGAAAAAGGAAGCCCAGCCCTTCACCGCCGCTCAGCCCGGGGCCTGCCTGACCTGGGACGTGGCCGAGGACGGCACCGTGAGCAACTTCGCGGAGGCCCCCTGCGAGGGCGATCACCGCTTTGAGGTCTCCGCCCGCCAGGATCTGGGCGCCTACCCCTCCTCCGAGTTCGGGGACAAGGCCGCCCCGCCGGACGTGACCCGCCAGGCGCAACTGCGCTCCGAACTCTGCCACAACCCCACGCTGCGCTACCTCGACGGCCGCTTCGACCCCTCCGGGCGCTACTCCATCGCCTCCATCCTCCCGCCCGCCGAGGCTTGGGCCGGTGGCGATCGCACCATGCTCTGCGGCCTGCAATCCACCAACCCCGCAGGTACCCCGGAGATCACCCACGGCACCGTGGGTAGTCAGGACCAGGCCCGCGTGACCCAGCCCGGGCAGTGCGTCTCCGTCAATGCCGCCAACTCCCTCGGCGTGGTGGACTGCGGCGAGGACCACCAGCTGGAAACCACCTCCGTGGTCAATCTCCTGGAAACCTTCCCCGAGGGAATCCCCAGCGTGGAGGACCAGGACAAGCACCTCCAGGAGGTGTGCACCAAGGCCGCCGAGGACTACCTGGGCGGCCCGGAGAACCTGGAAAAGACCACCCTGCAAATCTACTGGGGCAGTATTCCCTCCGAGTCCTGGATCGGCGGCTCGCACAGCGTGAACTGCTCCCTGATCAGCGCCCACGGGGAGAGCGGCTTCAACTCCCTGCGCGGCAGCGCCACCGGGGAGTTCACCATCAACGGCGCGCCGCCTGCGCCCGAGGAGATCACCCCGGCTCCCGCCCCTGCCGCCGACGCGGGTGCTGGCACCGCTCCGGGGGTTACTCCGGGGGACGCTGGCGCCGGGGCCGCCCCCGTGGCCGGACAAGGAGTACCCACCTCATGATCGACATCAGCGACGAGCGCTTCGACGAACTGGTGGATTCCGCCCTGGCCCGAATACCCGATGAGTTTGCCGACCGCATGCAAAACGTGGTGATCCTGGTGCGTGATTACCGCGAGGGCAATTCCAACACTCTGGGGCTCTACGAGGGGGTCTCCCTCACCCGACGCCAATTCACCCACACCGGGCACCTGCCCGATACCATCACGCTCTACCGGGGTGCGCTCATGGACTACTGCACCTCGGAGGCAGACCTAGAGGAGCAGGTATACATCACCGTCATGCACGAGGTGGGCCACTACTTTGGCATGAGCGAGGAGCAACTGCACCGCCTGGGGTGGGGCTAAACCTGGGGGCACATGGGCGGCCTGGCGCGCCACCGGGTAAGTAATTAAGACGTGAAAGATTTTGATTCCCTCCGCGCCTGGGGCGGCGATCTCCTGCGCGGCGAACAGGTTATCCTCCGCCCCGTGCAACCCACCGACACCAGCGCCCTTGCCGCCTGGTGGAACGACACCGGCGAGGCGATCCTCCAACAAAACCGCATCGCCCCGCGCCCCACCCACCACGCGGAAAGCCTCTTTGACTCCTGGAGTTCCAACGACTCCCCCGGCGGCTTCGGCTACGCCATCGAGGATCATCAGGAAAACCTCGTGGGACACGTGACCCTGTGGGGCCTTGCACTCCCGGCACGGATCGGCACCCTGGGCATCGTGATCGGCCCGGAATACCAAGATCAGGGATACGGGAAAGACGCCATGACCATAGCGCTGCGCCTGGCCTTTGAGGAGATGGGCGCGCACAAGGTGGAACTACAGGTGTGGGAATACAACACCCGCGCGCTTGGCCTGTACTCCTCCCTCGGCTTTGTGGAGGAGGGACGCCGCCGGGCCGCCGTGTTCCACCAATCGCGGTTTTATGACCAGGTGCAACTGGGTATGTTGCAGGAGGAGTACGCGGCGGGGAGGGAGGATTAATCCTCCCGCATGATGTGCAGGTATTCGACGAGCGCCTCCTCAATCACCTCAAGGGGTAAGCGATCGGTGGCCATGCAGCGCTGCACCACGGCCGCGCGCACGTCCTGGGGGAAATACGCAAGCACCGCTCCCGGACCCGGCCGCCAGGCAGAGGGGTCTACCTCATAGCCCCGTTCCGCCTCCTGCACCATTGCGTCCAATTCTTCTTTGGTGAAGCCAGCGTAGTCGTCCTCAGCACACACTTCTACCGTAACACCGAAATGAGAATAGCTTTTTCTATCCGCGCCAGAAATTCCCACTATTCACCACTCCCATGGGGCAGAAAAGAATAACTCATCGTTAGTTCATTATGCACTATAAGTTCATAGCCGTGACCATTTCTATTAGCCCCCTCAACCAAGGCGTCAATTTCTTTCAGGTGAAAATGCCTCTACACACCCACATAAGCGAGCGCAAGCAATACCAAAAGAGTCAGGAACGCCACCACAAGAATAACAATTCTCCTATTACTAAGCTCGCGCGATTTTGAGTCTTGAGCACCCATTTAAAACTCCTCCAAGAGAGAAAATTCTATCACGTAACCGTCAGACAATAATTACCCACCGTAGCACAGATCACCCCCATCCCCATTTGATCTTCACATTACCCCCGAAACACCCACCGCGATTGCAGCAGATAATTCAACGTCGTTGCGCACGCCTGGGAGGTCACCCACGCCGCCGTGATCGCCCAGGACCCGCTGTATAAAAAGGCCCGGCACAGCGCGTCCACCGCCACCGCCGTGCCAAAACTCGCCCCGTAGGCAACCCCGGCGCGCAGCACCTCGGCCGGGTTTCTCTTACCGCTAAAGGTCACCATGCTATTGAGCAGGTAGGCCACCGTACTGCCCACGATGAAACTCCCCGCCCGCGAGGGAGCAAAACCCACGCCCAGCCATAACAGCGCGGCGCGCGAGCCATAATCGCACAGGGCGCTGAACACCCCCACTAAAAGGAAGCGCCACAGATTCGCGCTCAACATTAATCCGCTACTGCTCCCGCAGGCTATCCCAGTGCACCACGTCCCAGTGCCCAAAGTCCCGCACGCCCTCATCTCCCACCGGATTGAGTTCTACGTATTGGCAATTAGCCAGGTAGGCGGCAAAGGCCTTCTCCGGGTCTACCCCTGCGGCGTGGGTGCTCACGGTGCGAATGGCCCCGCCATGGCTGACCACCACCACATCGCCCGCCTCGGGCTCCGCGCGCAGGGATTCCGCTATCTCACCGAGCACGGGCTTAAACCTCCCGAGCACGTCTCGGTAACCCTCGCCTCCGGGTATGCGGGCGGCCTCGTCGCCATGCAGCCAGCCATAGAATGCCTGCTGGTAGGCGTGGTGCGCGGCGGCGTCGCCACGCATTTCCATCTCCCCCACGGAAACCTCGTGCAACCCGGCGCGCACACTCACCGGCACGGTGCCTTGGGGGAGCCCACGGGCCTGCTCGTAGGCGGCGGCCACGCCCATCGCGGTTTGTTGGGCGCGCAGGGCCACGGAGGTGACGATCTCGCGGATACGGCCCGGTCGTTGGGCCAGCGTCAGGCCGCCCTCGGTGGCCTGGGCGCGGCCGATCTCGGTGAGTTCCGCGCCCGGTGGGCGAGTATCGAGCAGCCGGGAGGCATTGCTATAGGTGCGCCCGTGGCGCAACAGAATCAGGTGAGCGGTGGTCATGGTAATTCCTTTCCGGTGCGGGCGGCGGTCACCCAGTCCATCACGGCGGCCACAGCCCCCTCGGCCTCCACCGAACCCTCCGCGCCCCCGGCGGGCCAGGAGCCCAGGAAGGTGAGGGTCTCCGCGCGCAGCCAGAGGTCGCGCAGGGCCTCGGCCACGGGGGTGTCGTCGATATGCCCCACCAGGTCCACGTAGAAGTGATAAGCGCCCAGCCGGTCGCGGGTGGGGCGGGATTCGATGCGGCTCATGTCCACGCCTCGACGCGCGAACTCGCCCAGGGCGGCGGCGAGGGTTCCCGGCTGGTTGGGCAGGGTGAACACCACGGAGGTGCGGTCCTTTCCGGTGCGCGGGGTGGGCACGCCGCGCGGCCCCACCAGCACGAAGCGGGTGCGGGCCTCGGCCACGTCCGCGATGTTTTCCGCCAGGACGTCAAGGTTCCAGAGGTGCGCCGCGCGGTGGGGCGCGGCGGCGGCGTCGGCATGGCCCTCCGCCACGGCGCGCGCGGCGGCGGCGTTGGAGGAAGCGGGAACGAACTGCGCCTCCGGCAGGTGCCGGGCCAGCCACCCGCGTATTTGTTGGTGCGCCACGGGGTGCGTGCTCAGGGTGCGCACACCCGCGAGGTCGGTGCCGGGGCGCGCCATGAGGCTAAAGGCTATGTGGAGGTCCGTTTCCCGGTAGATCTGCACGCTGGCGCTGCGCAGGGCGTCGAAAGCCTGGGTGACGGGCCCGTCCACGGAGTTTTCAATGGCCAGGCAGGCAAACTGGGCGCGCCCGGTGCTCACCGCCGCCACGGCGCGCGCGGGGCTGTCCACCGGCAAAGGCTCGATCTCCGGGGCGGGCGCGGCAAAGGCCCCCTCCTCCGCGAACTGCCACAGTGCGGCCTCGGTAAAGGTACCCGCGGGGCCCAGGTATGCCACGGTGATCGTCATGGTGTTCCAGCCTATCCTGGTGACCATGCCTTTTGCTGCACCTCCCGGCGGCGGCGCTCCCTCGCCCGTGCAGGCGGTCACGGACTTCGCCCACGCCATCGCCGGTCTGAGCCCCGCCGAGCACGGCTTTAGCCACCTGGGTATTCAGCGTGCCCTGATCCGCGCGGAGGCCCTGGAGCGCACCTCCTGCCTGTGCTCCCGCCCGCTGCACGGCCTGGTGATCCCGGTCAAGGATCTCTACGACGTCGCCGGTATGCCCACCACCTTTGGCTCCCGCGCCCGCACGCGCCAGGCCACCCGCACGGAGCCCTTCGTGCGCCGCCTGCTGGAACGCGGCGTGGTGGTGCCCGGCAAAACGGCCACCTCGGAGCTGGGCATGACGGCCTACCTGGAGCCCACGGACCTGCCCACCGTGGATAATCCGCGCTGGCCGGGCCGCACGCCCGGTGGTTCCTCGGGCGGGGCGGCGGTGGCGGTGGCGCGCGGGCTGGTGTCCGCCGCGCACGCCTCCGATGGCGGCGGTTCCATCAGGATTCCCGCCGCCGCCTGCGGGGTGGTGGGGTACAAGCCCCCGCACGATAGTTCCGGCGGGGTGTTCTCCACCCAGGGTTTCATCACCCGCAGCGTGGAGATGAGCGCCCTGCTCCACGGCCTCACCCTGCCCGCCGAGGTGCCGCGCCTGACGGTGGGACTGCTCACGGAACCGCTCTTCGCGGAGGTTGAGGTGTCCTCACGCTGGGGTAGCGCCGCCGAGCGCGCCGCGCGCCTGCTTATCGACGCCGGGCATCGCGTCATTCCCGTCGCGCCCCCGGCCCAGGCTGGGGAGGTTTTTGGTGCCTTCCGCACGATCTTTAGCGCCCGCGCGGCCACCATTGCCCCGGCCGAGCCCAGCGGGGCGATGGTGCGCCACCTGCGCACCCGGGGCGCGCTCATCTCTCCCCAGGAACTCGCCCAGGCGCAGCGCGTGCAGGCCACCATGCCCGCGCTCGCGGACGTGGACGTGGTGCTCAGCCCCACCCTCGCGCACGATCCCCCGCCCATCGGGCATTTCTCCACACTGCCCCCGGAGGAGGACTTCTGGGCTCAAACCCGCTGGACGCCCTGGGCCTCCTGGTTCAACATGAACGGCCAGGCGGCGGTGAGCGTGCCCTGCGGCGGGGCGGGTGCCTCCGTGCATCTGGGGGCAATCACCGTTCCCCCGGAGATCCTGCTGGCCCTGGCGCGGGAGGTCAGCGATGACGTCACGCCTGCGCCTTGAGATTCTGCTGGTCCTTGCCCTCACCTTTGGCACCGCCGGGGTGCGCGCGACGTTGCGGCTTATCGACGCCCTCGCCTCCGAGGTACCTCTTTCCGAGCAATCCGTGACGCTCAACGCCACCCAGTCCACGCACGCCTGGCTCAATATCGGGTTGCAATTGTGCTCCGCCGTCACGCTCTTTGCCTGGGGCGGGTTGGCACTCTTTCTGCTGAGCCGCGACCGTATTCCGCTTAGCCTTACCCCGCGCCGCAGCGATCTTCCCTGGGGCGCGGGCCTGGCCGCCCTCATCGGTATCCCCGGCCTGCTCTTGTACCTCGGTGCCCTGCACCTGGGCCTGAGCAAGGAGGTCGTGGCGGCTCCCTCGGGTGGGGTGGTGGCCTCGGTGATGCTGCTGGTGAGCGCGGCGACCAATGCCTTCGCGGAGGAGATCGTGGTGGTGCTGTGGTTATGCACGCGCCTGCGCCAACTGGGCTGGTCATGGTGGGCCGTCGCGGCGGCATCCTCCCTGCTGCGCGGCTCCTATCACCTGTATCAGGGGATCAGCGCGGGGGTGGGCAACATCGTCATGGGATTGATATTCTGCTGGTTCTTCCGCCGCACCGGCCGCGTATGGCCCCTGGTGGTGGCGCATTTCCTCATCGACGCCGTGGCTTTCCTCGGCTACTCCGCCCTTGGTGGGCGCCTCCCGTGATCTAGGGTGGTACGCATGGATTCCAGGGGTTATGAGGAACATCGCCGGAATCGCGGAGCCCAGCAGCGCCACGATCCGCGCGGCGACTACGTGCTGCGTGCCGACGGCACTCCGCTCACCGACCGCTACGGCCGCCCCGTGCGGCGGCGCTCCTCCTCGGCCCGTCAGCAGCCGCCCAGGCAACAACCATCCCGCCAACCGCAGGCTCGCCAACAGCACCGGCGCGAGGTTCCGCCGCGCCGCGAACGCCCCCGCCAGGAACGACCGAACCAATACGTGCCGCCCGCCGGAAGTAATCGGCGCGCGCCGCAAGCCCGGCAAACTCCGCCCCCGCGCAATGCCTATGCAGAGGGCCCCGGATACACCCGGCAATACGTACCCCCGGCTCCTTCTACACCCGCGCGGGCGGAATCGCGTCCACCCCGGCGCGCGCCCCGTATGCCGCAGGCGGCGGTAGGAGGAGCCCGGGGATCTGCGCGGAAGCGCCCTCGGCTCTCCCTGCCCTCCTTCGGTTGCCTGGGGTGCGTGGGCTGGCCGCTAGCCATCGTCTTAGTGTTAAGCATCGTGCTCACCCTCTGGGCGGATACCAAACTCACCCGCGTGGAGGCGCTTCCCGAGCAGCAGGTGGATAAGACCTCCGGCACCAATTGGCTGCTCGTGGGTTCCGATTCCCGCCAGGGACTCTCCGAGGAGGACGTGGCGCGCCTGGGCACCGGCGGCGACATCGGCGTGGGCCGTACCGATACCGTCATGCTCCTGCACATTCCCCGCAGCGGCAAGGCCAGCCTCGTTTCCCTCCCCCGCGATTCCTACGTGGCCGTGCCCGGCTACGGCATGGACAAACTCAATGCCGCCTTTACCTATGGCGGCCCGCAACTCCTCACGGAAACGGTGGAGCAAGCCACCGGCCTGCGCATTAATCACTATGCGGAGATCGGCATGGGTGGGCTGGCCAACGTGGTGGACTCCGTGGGCGGCGTGGAGGTGTGCCCGGAGGAGCCCATCGACGATCCCCTCGCGCAACTCTCCATTCAGGCGGGCTGCCAAAAGGTCGATGGCCCCACCGCCCTGGGCTACGTGCGCACCCGCGCCACCGCGGGCGGCGACCTAGACCGCGTGCAGCGCCAGCGTGAGTTCTTCTCTGGACTACTCAAACAAACCACCAGCATGGGCACCCTGCTCAATCCATTCCGCATGATCCCCCTGATTTCCGATACGGCCTCCTCCTTTACCGTCGGTTCCTCCGATCACGTGTGGCACCTCGCGCGGGTGGCCCTGGCCATGCGCTCCGGGGTGGAAACGGTCACGGTGCCCTACGCGGGCTTTGCCGATTATGACGTGGGAAACGTGGTGCTCTGGGACGAGGCCGCCGCCGAGGAACTGTGGGCCTCCATGCGGTAGGCCCGAGGCGGGACACAGCCCCCAACACGGGTAGAGCCCCAGCCCAGCAGAGGAGGAGGGAGTGCTGAGGGCGGGGCCATAGGCCACCCCGTAATAGGGGAACTAGAGACTAGAAGTTCTTGATGGCACGCCGCATGCACAATCACGGGGTTTCTGAGGAAAACATCAAGCCAGAGAGTGATATATGCCATAATCTGCAATCTAGGTGCAGAACTTTTACGGGTAATACTTTTACATCACTACAGATATACGCAAGAAATAATACACCGGGAAGGATGCGTCCATATCTAATGAACATAGAAAAAATTATCATCCGCCACAATGTCTATCCACCGGAGGACATCAACCCCACCTACTACGTATTCTTCTGGACGGAGGAACTCTTCGATGGAGAGATGCATTATCAGCGGGAATCTTTCGCCCTGACGGGAGCCACCTCCGTGATCGAAGCCAATGACTGGCGGCTGACCCACGCTCAGGGACGGCTCTCCGCCCTCATCCTCCCTCAGCCACGGAAAAACTTCCTAGGCATGGAATACCCCGGCCTCATCATTCTCGCCGGGGAGTATCCGGATGGGCCGGAACTCACGGGGAGTCTCCAGGGGCAATTCTTCGCGCCCTGATCCCCCGACATGCCCCGGCCTCTCGCGGCTATTTTAAGGAGCCGCCCCTACCCGCGCGCGGACTTTTCCTGCACAGGGTCCCCCTGGGTTTTCCTCCGCACCGCGATCCTCGGCCGCAGCACAAAATAGATCACCCACCCCACCACCGGGGCCAGCAACACCAGCAGAATCAGCGCCACGGTCTCGGTCACGGTGGCGGGCAGTCTGATGATGTCCACCACCAACGCGATGATGACCACCAAAGAGAACAGCAGAAAACCGCTCCATATCAGATCGTAGGTCATGGGCAGCATGGGGTTGCTGCCGCTCATTTCCAGATTCGCCACTATGCCTATCATCAAATCCAGTCTATAAGCTTTGGCTGCGGCGGCACCGCGTCTATCTCCTCCACAGGAATACCTTTTTCCTCCGCCTCTATCACCTCTGGTGGCACGGGCCGCCCAGCTATCTCGTAATACCAGCGCGGCAGGAACTTCCCCAGGCGGTGCCGGACCGTAATGGTCGCACGGGCCCTGGCCGCCGCCACGCGCGGGGTCTCGCCTTCCCGAAAATAAGATTTAGACATCGGTTTATCCTTCCTCGGAGTCCTCGTGCTCAGAACGCTGCACAATCAGAAAATTGATAATTTCCACCTCAGTATGCGTGGCCAAGGGGCTTTGACTAAGGCAATCTATAAGTTCCCACCCCGTGACCATCACTTCTTCTCGCTCATCATATACCTTTTCCATCGCCCAGGTGTACCGTTTCCACCACTCAGCACGGTTATCGCTCTCGGTTTTCTGCGCCAGGGTCCGTACCGTGTACCTCAACCCCTGCTGCGCGATCGACAGACCCACCCCGGCAACGAGCACCTGTAAGAGACGGACCACCACGTCCCAATCCACCCGACATAACCACAGCGCCACGCTCATGCTCACCACTGTGCCCACCCGCGCCACCACCATGCCCCAGACGTCACCGCCGCTGTGGATAACCCTTGTAATCCACAGCCCCGGCGCGCCCCGTACCGCCTACCGCATCAACTCCGCAGCCCCCGGCTCATCACCACCGCTAGCAGCGCAAACACCACCACACCCACGGCGCTATACCCGGCCATCTGAATAAACTCCCAGGCACGTTCCACCTTGGCGGCCACCTCGATTGCCAGATTTGCCTCCCCACCGTCCAGATTTTCCGCGAATCGGTGAGCCACGTAGACGTTATTAATAGCCCCCGCCACGGTGCCCCCGAGTGCGATTCCGCAGACACAGCTCAGGATGATACTGCCGTCCCGCGCCGTCTCCCTGTTCCATCGCACCGCTCTCACCGTCTCCTTATCGTTTACCCGCTATCGGATCGTCACCTGGCGGGACTTGATGTTCTGCAATTGCTTGCGTTCCTCGGCGTTCAGCGGTTCCTCGCTGGCCACCTCGGCCTCAATCGCCTTATTCAGGGTCACCAGGTCCTGCGCGTAGGTTTCGTGCTCACGGGCGGGGTCAAGGTCAAACACCGGAACCACAAGCCCGTGGGTGCGGAACGTCCCGGCAAAGCGGGAGCCTTCACCCAGGTTCAATTCGCCGCGCGCGGCAATGCGCGCCAGGGCCGCCAGCAGGCGATCCTCGTTGTCCTCCGTGCGCACCCAGCGGATATGGGCCTTATCCCCACCGGGGTAGACCCACCACACGGCACCGGGGACGTCGGCGGTCACGCGGTGGGAGGGCACGATCGCGTCGTTCGCCGCCTGGAGGGCGCGCATGGTGGTGGCATCACCGGTCATGCTCTCGGGCACCCACCAGGAGAAGTCCTGATGAACCTCGATGTCCAGCGGAGCGGCCGGATCGAGCAGATCGCCCAGGGCGGGCTGGGAGCCGTCGGCAGCGGTGGACATCAGGCTTTCCCCCGGCCCGGCCTGCGCCGCCCAATTTAGGGCATGAGCGAGGTCGCGCCCAGGATTGTGGGAACGCGCCTGCACTTGCAGGGCCACCAGGGCCTCGCCGCCGTGCTTTTCCTCGCGCACCAGGGCGGCGGCTGCACCGGGCAGAACCGTTACCAGGCGCACGGGGCGCGTGGCCCCCTTCACCTCTACCGTCGCGGTGGCGGAGGGCACGAACTCCTGAAGCGCCACCAGATCGGCCTCGGAGGCAAATCCGCCGTAGGGGCGGGGGTCCTTTTCCAGGGCGGCGCGCTCGGCGGCCCGCTTGGCGAGCTTGGCCTGGCGGCGGCTCATGCCCTCGGGCAGGTCATCGTTCTTCTTATTCTTCTTGGCCATGCCCTCAAAGATACGTCAAGGCCAGTTCCGGTTTATTAGTCGCCAGCATGTCCACCCCGTGCTCGCGGGCCCACACCATATCCTTCGGCTCGTCCACCGTCCACACATAGGTGGGCAGGGCGCGCGCATGAATCAGCGCCGGGTGCTGCCGCGCACGCTCAATGGACATGCCCAGCCCCGTGGGCACACCCACCGTCGGATCACAGGGGTGCAGCAGGCGGTGCCAGGCTCGTCGCAGGTAAATCCTGTCCATTTGCGGCGCCAGGGAGTGCATTCTGCTTATCGACGCCCCCGCAAAACTAATAACATGCACGCGCGGATCATCGAGCAGGCCGTGGTAGGTCAGCCTGCGCACCAACTGCTCCTCCAGCATGCGGCCATAGCGCAGGGGGTGCTTGGTCTCTATATAGAGGTGGTGGGGGTGCGGCTTGGCCATATCCAGCAGGTGATCCAGGGTAAGCACCTCCTGGGGGTGCTCCTCCGAGCCAAAATCCAAGCGCTGCAATTGCGCCAGGGTGTGCATGGACACGCGCCCGCTGCCGGTGGAAACGCGATCCACGATGGGATCGTGGATACACACCACCTCGCCGTCCCTGGTCAGGCGAATATCGCATTCCACCCCGTGAATGGGTAGTTCAAAGGCCTTTTCATAGGCGATCGCCGTGGACTCCGGGTAGCGGGAAGAATAACCGCGGTGCGCGATGATTTTCACGCCCACAGGTTACGCCGCCTCGCTAGGGTTCGCTGGGTGAAAGAAAAGCCTAGAAGAACTCCCCCTGAATCTCTCGCAGCGTCGCGGCGGAGTGGGCAAAGCGCTCCCGCTCATGCTCGGAGAGATCCAGTTCCACCACTCGCTGAATACCCATGCGATTAATAATCGCCGGGGTGCCAATGTAGATGTCCTTTTCCCCGTACTCGCCCTCCAGGTAGGCGGAAACGGGCAAGGCCACGTCCTGGTTATGCACGATCGCGCGGGTGATCCGGGCCAGCCCCATGCCAATGCCATAGGAGGTGGAACCCTTAGCGTCGATGATGTGGTAGGCGGCGTCGCGGGTCTGCTCGAAGATCTTTTCCAGGCGACCTTCCAACTCGGGGTCCTTTTCCAGCATTCTGCGCATGGATACCCCGGCGATGGTGGCGGAGGAGAGAACGGGGAGTTCGGTATCACCGTGCTCTCCGATGATGTAGGCGTGGACGGAGCTGGGGGCCGTCTCGTAGAGTTCGCCCAGCATGTAGCGGAAGCGGGCGGAGTCCAGCACGGTGCCGGAGCCGATCACCCGTTGGGTGGGCAGGCCGGAGAACTTCCAGGTGGCGTAGGTGAGAATGTCCACCGGATTGGAGGCCACCAGGAAGAGGCCGTCGAATCCGTGGGCCATGACCTCCTCCACGATGGACTTGGTAATCGCCACGTTCTTGTCCACCAGTTGCAGGCGCGTTTCGCCCGGTTTCTGGGCGGCACCGGCGCAGAGCACCACCAGGGCGGCGTCCTCGCAGTCGGCGTAGGTGCCCTTGGTCACGCGGGTACGCGAACCCGCCCAGACCACGCCGTGGTTGAGGTCCATGACGTTGCCTTCGAGTTTCTTTTCATCAATGTCGATGATCGCCAGGTGGTCGATGATCCCCTGATTGACCAGCGCGTAGGCATAGGCCACGCCCACGTCCCCGGCCCCGATGAGAACTACCTTGTTGCCCATGGTGTGCTTCATTTCTCTGCTCCCTTCCACCGCCCATTATGCCCGTTTGGTTGGCTTTCCGCCCGGTTTTTCCGGCCGCCAGGCCCCTGTGTGCCGCGAATAACATCGCGCCGAGCCTCTCACCCTGCAAAGCCTCCCCCGCCATGCGACGATCAGGAACCATGACGTCGAAAGCCCTGGCGCGCCTGGGCACCCTGCTGGCCGATCTCACCCCGATCCTGCGCCTGCGCCGGGTTCCGCATAAAAAGAAGGCCCGAGCCGGAGCCCTCGGCGCGGAGGTCGCCACCTGGTGGGCGCTGAGCCCCTCGCTGCTGCGTCACCCCTGGTGGGCCACGGCGGCCAACCTCGCCTTTGCCCAGAGCATCGGGCACCTCGGCGGAACCCTGCTCGCCTGGCTTCGCCCGCACCGCCACTACCGCTTTTCCCCCATCGCCCACCGCGCCCTCGCCCTCATCACCGCGAGCAGCGTGGCGCTGAGCCTGCGCCGGGGAAGGCAGCAGGCCGCGCTGCTGGGCGAGTCCTACCGCAGGCTTCCGCCCACCGCCGCCGGGATAGCGGCGGGCACGGCCGGGTATGGGCTGGTGCTGTGTTGCGCGCGGCTCACCCGGCGCGGCACCCACGGCACCGCCGCCCTCTTGCACATCGCGCTGCCACCCCAGGTCAGTTCCCTCACGGCCCTCGTCATTGCCGCCCTCACCTGGTCTTTTCTGTGGGATCGGGTGTTTTTCCATCGGCTTCTGCATCGCCTCTCCCGGCGCGCGGAGGTGCTGAATCGGGCCACGCACTCCTTTGCCCGCAGGCCACAAGAACCGCAGCGCTCCGGTTCCCCGAGTTCCCTGGAACGCTGGGATCACCTCGGCGCGCAGGGGCGGATCAACGTGTCTAGCGGGCCGCGCCGCGCCGATATTGCGGCGGTGACCGGCGCCGAGGCGGAGGAACCGATCCGCGTGTTCATCGGGCTCATTCCGGGCCGCAGCCTGGCGGAGGCCGCACGGGCGGCGGTGGCGGAGCTGGAACGCACCGGGGCCTTTGACCGCGAGGTCATCGTGATCACCCACCCCTCCGGCACGGGGTGGCTGCCGGATTATTCGCTGGATTCGGTGGAGTTCCTCACCGGGGGCCGCTGCGCCACGGTGGCCGTGCAGTACACCTATCTGCCCAGCGCGGTGAGTTATTACCAGGATCGGCACGTGGCTTGCGACGCCGCCCATCTCCTCGTCCACGCGATCCTCGCCCGCACCCGGCAGCAGCCCCGGCCGCCCCGCGTTTTCCTCAGCGGGGAGTCCCTGGGGGCCTACGGCATGGCGGGAGTGTTTCCACACCTTAACGACCTGCTCAATCAGGTGGACGGCGCGGTATTCTCCGGCCCGCCGCGCAGCACCCCGCTGCTCTCCTGGGTGCGCGCGCACCGTGAACCCGGCTCCCCCGAGCGCCTACCCCTGCTCAACGGTGGTCGCCACCTGCGGGTATGCGCCCACCCGCAGCACCTTGAGCGCGATCACGCCGGGCGGCCCTACGCTCAACCCTGGGAGTTTCCCCGCGTGATCATCGCCCAGCACGCCTCCGATCCCATCGTGTGGTGGGAACCCCCCCTTTTCTATCGACGCCCCGACTGGCTGCGCGAGCCCGGCTCCCGCAACGTTCCCGCGCCCCCGGCGCAGCGTAGCGACGTCCCCCATCGCATGAGGTGGGTGCCGCTCATCACCGGCTGGCAGGTGGGGATAGACATGCTCACCTGCACCAAGGCCCCCGGCAACCACGGCCACAACTACCACTCGGAGTTCGCCGCGTACTGGGCCGGGGTACTCGGCGTGGAGGCCAGCCCGGAATTACTGCACCGCTGCGTGCGGTGGACGCGGCGCAACGGAAAGCGCCGGGTCTAGCCTCCCCGCGATTAACCGCAGGCGATGCCGGTGCCGTGGTGGGGGCAGTACCCGCCGGGCACCTTGTGCAGGTATTGCTGGTGATCCTCCTCGGCCAGGTAGTACGCCCCGGCGGGCGTCTCCGCCAGGGTGGATACCTCCGTGGTCACGGGGCCAAAGCCGGCGTCGGCAAGCTTCTCCCCGTAGCGCTGCACCAGGGAGCGGATCAGGGCGGCGTCCTCCTCCGTCTCGGTATAAAAGGCGGAGCGGTACTGCGTGCCCACGTCATTGCCCTGCCGGTAGCCCTGGGTGGGATCGTGGGCCTCCAGGGCGGCGGTGATGATCCGCTCTAGGGAAATGCGCTGCGGATCGAATACCACCTGCGCCACCTCGACGTGGTTGGTGCGCCCCGTGCACACCTCTCGATACGTGGGATTGGGGGTCACACCCCCGGCAAAGCCCACCGAGGTGGATTCCACGCCCTCCATCTGCCAGTACATCTTTTCTACGCCCCAGTAGCAGCCAATGCCCACCAGCACGCTGCGCTGCCCCTCGCGCCAGGGGCCGGTGAGCGGGGTGCCCAGCACGGCGTGATCGTGTGGGCGCTCCAGGATCGGTTCGGCGCGCCCGGGCAGAGTTTCCTGCGGAGCGAGTAATTCAGGAGTACTGCTAAAAAGCCAGCCCACGGGGGTTACCTCTTTCCTTAGAACCGTGCTCTCTCGTAGCTCAACACTACGGGCACGGCGGGTATTCCCCGATACTTTCGTGCTCATCCTCGGACAACAGACAACCTTGCAACCTGGGCGAAAGTTCCTATCATGGGGTGGCACGCGGTGCTGCACCGCGCAACTGCACTTTAGACGAAAGGACTTATCTCATGGCTGTCTACGAGCTTCCCGAGCTGGATTACGCCTACGACGCCCTAGAGCCCCACATCTCCGCCGAGATCATGGAGCTGCACCACTCCAAGCACCACGCCACCTACGTGGCCGGTGCCAACGCCGCTCTGGAGGCCCTGGAGAAGGCCCGCGAGGAGGGCACCAACCCGGATCAGATCCGCGCGCTGTCCAAGAACCTGGCCTTC
Organism: Corynebacterium sp. 21KM1197; assembly: GCF_033783015.1. Classification (NCBI taxonomy): domain Bacteria; kingdom Bacillati; phylum Actinomycetota; class Actinomycetes; order Mycobacteriales; family Corynebacteriaceae; genus Corynebacterium; species Corynebacterium sp. 21KM1197. The sequence goes on from NZ_CP123907.1 coordinate 2,282,010, forward strand.
AACCTGGGTGGTCACACCAACCACTCCATCTTCTGGAAGAACCTCTCCCCCAACGGCGGCGGTGAGCCCACCGGCGACCTGGCCGAGGCCATCAACCGGGACTTCGGCTCCTTTGAGAAGTTCAAGGATCACTTCTCCTCCGCCGCCCTGGGCCTGCACGGTTCCGGCTGGGCGGTGCTGGGTTATGACCACATCGCTGGCCGCCTCGTGGTCGAGCAGCTCACCGACCAGCAGGGCAACGTTTCCGCCAACCTCACCCCTCTGCTCATGCTGGACATGTGGGAGCACGCCTTCTACCTCCAGTACAAGAACGTGAAGCCGGATTACGTCAAGGCCGTGTGGAACGTCTTTAACTGGGAGGACGTGGCCGAGCGCCTCGCCGCCGCCCAGAAGTAAGGCACCGCACTACAGGCCCCGCGCCGCCCCTTTCACGGGGGCGGCGCTGTGCATTGCGCACCCCTTAGCTGGATCGCTGCTTTTCCCGCAGCAGATCCAGGGCGATCACGCCGCCCAGCACCGTCGCGTGTAATTCCTCCGGCAATCCGGGGGCGAACTCCACGTGATAGCGCGAATGCCCCATCAGCGCCCGGCCTATCCCGCCCCACTCGCGGCTCACCCGCACCACCTCCTGCTCGTCCACCACAAATTGATAGTTGTAATCCCACACGCTCCCGTGCAATTCCACCACGCGCCCATCCGCCAGGTGCATGTCCACGCGCGAACGGAAGAAGCTCCATCGCTGCCGCAGGTGCGCCAGCGGAGTGCCATCGGGATAAAAGAGGTCCATCGTCTCCCGGAGAAAATTAACCGTATCGCTTAACCTCAACACCGGGGTTTCGTCCACCTCCGTCACCAGGAGTTCTCGCGAACCCATCATCATGCGCCCCAGGAGGGAACCGGAGGTCACCACCCGCCCCACGGGCTGGCCCTCGGGGTTCAGGATGTCAAAGTCATTGCTCACCCAGTTGGTCACCTGCTGCATGATGAGGTGATCGCAGTGCAATAGCGAGGAAAAGTCGGGGTTCTCAGTCATAATCCCGATCATGCCTCATCACGCACGTCACCGCTGGCCCGTTCGAAACACCCCCGCACCACCCCCGCGTCCTAGCATGAGGTCATGGCCGTGGCACAGGATTCTCCGGGGAGGAACCAGCACAGTCGGAATAGTTGGCACCGTCGCGCCAGCAGACCCGTCACCATCTGGCTATTCCTCATCGTCCTCGTCGGGATAAGCCATTCCGCTATCCCGGAATACCGCTGGGTGCTCATTCACACCTTCACCCTGGGCGCGGTGACCAATTCCATCGTGGTGTGGTCGCAATCCTTCACGGAGAAATTCCTGCACCAGCGCCTCCCGGACTCCGCCCGCCCCTGGCAATTGCGCAAGATATGGCTGCTCAACCTTGGTATCGTGGGAGTGCTCGCCGGGCAAGTCGCGGGACTGCTCCCCCTCACCCACACCGGGGCCACCGTGGTATCGCTCGCCCTGCTCTGGCACGCGCTTTCCCTCAGCGCGCAAACTCGCCGGGCACTGAGCACACGGCGCGAACAAGCACAGCGCCTGCTGCCCTCGGTGCTGGGTTATATCGCCTCGGCGCTCTCGCTCACCGGCGGGGCGGTGATCGGCGCGCTGCTGGCCGCCACCGCGCCCGACACCCCGGCCGCCGCCACCGATCTCCACGATCGCCTGCTTCAGGCCCACCTTATCCTCAACGTCCTCGGTTTCCTCGGTCTGGCGGCCGCCGCCTCGCTCACGGTGCTCTTCCCCGCAATCTGGCGCACCCGCCCGGCGCGCACTCGCCCTTGGGCTGCTTGGGCCGCCCTGAGTCTCCACCTGGGCGGACTCCTCGCGGCCGTCGCCGGGGCGCTCGCGGGCCACGCCTGGCTCACCGGCGGGGCGCTGCTTGTGTACGCTCTGGGGTGGCTGCTTTCCTGCGTGGGGTGGGTGCCGCTGATCTTCCGCGCGGGGCTGGAAAAGGCCACGTATGGCTCCCTCTCCGTTACGGCGGCGGTGCTGTGGTTGCTGGCCTGCCTCCTGTGGTTTGCCGTGCGGGTTCTGCACCACGGTCCGCAGGCTGAGTTACCCACCACCGCGTTGCTGGTGGGCTTTGGTGGTCAGTTGCTCATCGGCATGATGAGTTATCTGCTCTCCGTCACCATGCGCGTGCGCTCCGCCTGGGGGCTCCGCGAAACCTATCGCGGTGGCATGCTGCGCCTCACGCTTACCAACGGCGGGCTCCTCTTGTGGTTGGCGGCCGATTACTCCTGGCTGCGCGTGGGCGCCTCCGCGCTCGCCTTCGCGGGCTTGGTTCCTTTCCTGCCGCTCATGGTGCGCGCGATGCGGGCTCAACTGGGGCGTACCCGCGCCGCGCAAGCAGAACACCCTCAAGAAGAACGCCCGGAGATCCCCCATGCCCGAGGTTCCTCGGGGCAGGTGGCCCTGGGGCTCTCCCTCCTGGCGTTGCTGACCGCCCTGTGCGGCGGGCTCGATGGCCCCGGTAGCGCCCCCACCCCACCCAGCGCTACTTCCACCACTAACCCGGAGGAGGGAAACGTCACCAGGGTTCAGGTGAACGCAGGGAACATGATCTTTGAGCCCGCCAGCGTCACCGTGCCCTCGGGCAACCGGCTCATCATCGAGTTGCACAACGGAGATTCCCAGGCCCACGACCTCAAACTCACCAACGGCGCGCGTTCCGGGAGAATAACCCCGGGCGAAAGCACGGAGATCGACGCCGGAATCATCACCGCCGATGTTCCCGGCTGGTGCACCATCGCGGGGCACCACACCAAGGGCATGACCTTCGATGTCAAGGTCGCCACACCGCCGCCCCCGGCTCCTTAGAACACCCCGCCCTCAAGCGCGCAGATCCTCCGCCCCCGGCGCGCCCCCGCTCAACCACGCGCGCACGGCGGCCGTCGCCCGGCAATCGTCCTCGTTGTATCGCAGCAGCAGGCGGCGGGCCGCCGCCGCGTCCCCTGCATCGAGCCCGATGGCCACGCGATAGGCGTTCACGGATTCCTCTCCGTCAAAGCCCTGGTCACGCCACCTAAAACCCGCCTGCGGGGCCACGATCTTGAGCCCCAATCCATAGGGCCCGGCCAGGGAGGAGGTCACAGAATCAAATACGTCCACCCAGTCCTCGCTGCGGATAAAGGCGCGAACCTCCTCCTCGGAGGGGCCACCCGGTAGCCTGCGCGCGGAGGAGCGCAGCCAGTGGTTTTCCCCGTTGCGGGCGTAGCAATACACCCGGAACGTCTGCCCCCGTTCCCGCGCCCGCGCGCGTTGGCCCATGAGCCAGCCCCAGAACTCGGCAAAGTTATGGGCCTCCGCCTCCCCGCCCAGGCCGTCCCAGGTGATAAAGGGCCGATAGTCTCGGCCGTCATACGTTCCCCAGAGGTAGGCACCCTGATCGAGGTAGGCCTCCACGTCGATGTCTATTTCCACCTCGGCGCGCGGCGGGGGGCTTATGGTGCTGCGGCGCAGCACCGGCACGCCGCGCTGCCAGGCCTCCGCCAACGCAGAGGGTTCCCCCAGGTTGGCCTTGGCCAGCCCGGTGACCGTCTCTATCCCGCGCTCGCGGAAACGCCGCCCGCGATCTCCGGGGAGGAAGAGACTGAGGTCATCGGCGGCCCGGAGCATGGGTTCGCAGCGCTCCCAGAATCGACAGGCCGCACACTCCTTGAGGCGACGCGGGGCCGCCGGCACGGGCGCCTCCAGGGCGACATTGACCGCACGCTGAAAGGGCGCGGTGGGGGTGAGGAACACCCGCGCACGATCCTGACCGATGAGCCCACCGAGGCCGGTGCCCAAACCGTATTCCTCCAGCGCGCGGGCCGCCAGGGCCAGCCGGAAACTATCGGAGGAATGATGTTTGAGGGCGTATTCCTCCGGGTGCGGCGCGCTCAACCCCAGGCGCTGCGTGGCGATCACCGGAGTGTGTGCGCCCGGCGCGGGCCGGGCCACGCGGTGATTGGTCACCGCCACCGGCAAGTAGGTGGCGTCGGGAAGCAGGGCCAGAAGCTCCACCTCGGCGCGCCAGGTGATTCCGGCGTGCGTTCCCTCAAACACCGCGCCCTCAATCAGCGTGGCCCCCTGGGCGAGGGCTTCGAGGGTATCCAGGTCCGCGTCCGGCTGGGTGGAATCAATGCGCACGCGCACAAATCGACGCCCCCGCGAGTCTCCCGGCGCGGGGCCCGTGGGAAGGAGTTGCGTTACCGCCGCCACGGCGGTGTGCTTGCGACGCGCCCGGTGCCGCGAGGCTTCCGTGGGCGGGGTGCCAGGGAATCGGCGGCGCTGCACCTGTTTATAACGGCACCCCAGGAGTTCCTGCGCCCTTATCGGGGCAATCTGCGACGGCTTTTCCACAATGTATAAGAGCATAAGACATTCGCACGAGTAAGGTTGAGGCAGCGAAGATCAACATCGGACAACCGCGAAGGATCGCAGAACATGGGAATCCTCAAAAACCTGAGCAAGCGACGCGCCCGCTCCAAGGCCCAGATCAAGGCCGCTAAGACCCGCGCCAAGGCGGAGGTGAAGGCTCAGGCCAAGGCCCGCCAGCGCCAGGCGAAGCTCCTGGCCAAGCAGGAAAAGGGCCTGCTCAAGGCGGAGCATAAGGGCTTGCAGGCCAAGCGCAAGCACGAGCGCAAGATGGCGGAAAATAAATTGGCGCAGATTCAGGCGGGAAAGTTTAACGCCGATAACGTGAAGCGCTGGACCGGCGCGGCGCGCCTGCTCACCCCGGTTCTCCTTCCCCTGGCGTATCGGGCGCTCACGGCTTTGCAGGAGCAGGCCACCTCCGCCCAGGCGCGGCGCCTGGGCGTGACCTCCGATCAAATGGCGCAATTCTCCGGCTACGGCGCCCCGCTGAAGGCTCGTATTCACGGGATCAAAGAGTCCCTGAAGGACTCCGGTTTGCCCTCCGGTTTTGTCCGCGATGTGGAGGATCGCATGGAGGAACTTTCCGCCTCCCTGGACAATGCGGAGTACATGACCGAGGAGCAGCGCCGCCGCGCCCATACCAGTATCGCCAGGGACATTGACCAGGTGACCAATGAGATTCAGGGGCGCCTCAAACAGCGCTAATGATTGCGTTTAGCGATATGTTTCTGGGTAGATAACTACGATTTTTCCTTTGCGACCACACAACTATGTACATACGCACAATGCGATGTACAGTAGTAGTCACCATGAAAAATACGCCGGAGGGGAGCACCCATTCCGGCCATACAACGGAGAGGTTATCCCATGGCTCGCAAGGAAGTCACCCAGTACTTTGATGATCTGAGCGGCACCCCTTTGGACGTGAATGAAGTGAATGTGGTTCGCTTTGCCCTCGATGGCACGGACTACATCATTGATCTTTCTGCCGAGAACGCGGAGAAGTTCCGCGAGATGTTCCGCCCCTACCTGGCCGTGGCGCGCAAGCACGCCGCCCCGGTCAGCGGCCGCCGCAACAGCGGCGCGGCCCGCAACAGCAAGGCCCGCGAGATCCGCCAGTGGGCCCTTGACCAGGGCAAGGACATCGCCCTGCGCGGCAAGATCCCCTCCGAGGTGATTGAGGCCTACAACCAGGCCCACCAGAATCGCTAATTTTTCTCCCACAAAAGCGGCCCCCTCCCCGAGGGTGGCCGCTTTTGTTATGCCTAAATCACGCCTTGTTCTCGCGCGGAGGCCACCGCGGAGGTACGGGAACGCACACCTAACTTATCGTAAATGTGCACCAGATGGGATTTCACCGTGGCCTCAGAAAGCATGAGCTGTTGCCCGATTTCTCGGTTAGAACAACCCTCAGCCACCAGTCCCAAGACCTCCAATTCCCGTGGCGTGAGGGAGGTGCGCGGGGTGCGCACGCGCGTCATCAATCGATCCGCCACCACCGGGGAAAGCGCGGAATCGCCCTCCGCCGCAGAGCGCACCGCCGCCAGGAGTTCCGTCGGAGGGGCGTCCTTGAGCAAATAGCCCACCGCCCCGGCCTCAATGGCCCCGAGAATATCGGCGTCCGTATCGTAATTGGTCACCACCAATACGCGCGGCGGACGCGCCATTGCTTGTTTAATGGCGCGGGTGGCCTCCGCCCCCGTGGTCACCTTGGTGCCCTCCACCCCAGCCCCAAAGCGCAAATCCATGAGAATCACGTCAATGCCCCCGGCGTAGGCGGCGGAAATGGCGGCGTCCGCCGTGGCCACCTCCCCGATCACCTCGATGTCCTCCGCCCCATCGAGGATGGCGCGCAGCCCCATCCGCACGATCTGATGGTCATCGGCCAAAAGAACCCTAATCGTTGAACGACCCATCTAATTTCCTTTTCCTTCCGCGCGGGGGCGTACCTTCGTCTTAGTCTAATACGTCATTTTGTACTGGAATAGCCACGGACATCGCCGTTCCGCTCCCCGGCGCGGATTCCACGCTGAGGGTGCCTCCTACCTCCTCGGCGCGGCGTCGCATAGCATCAAGCCCCACGTGCCCCAGGCCCGCGGGACGCTGCGCCACGGCCTCGGGATCAAAGCCCCGGCCGTTATCCACCACGTCCAGGCGCACCTCCCCGGGCGCATAGCTCACGGTGATCCGCGCGCGGCTGGCCTGGGCGTGTTTGACCACGTTACCCACCGCCCCCTGCGCCACCCGCAGCAGCACGGCCTCCGTTTTCATCGGAAGGGCGCACACCTCCCCCTCGATGTCCACGTCGATCTCCATGTCCACGCTGGCGGCAAAGCTGGTGGCCACGCGGCGCAGGGCGGTCTCCAGCGAGGCGGAGGAGAGCCCCGCCGGTTGCAGCGCCGCGATCATGGCTCGGGCCTCCGCGAGGTTATCGGAGGCGGTGCGGCGCGCCTGGTCGATCCTGGTGACCACCGGGGCGGCCGCCTCCGCGCTCAGCCCCGTGTCCCGCAGGTCCCGCTCGGCGGCGTGGAGCAGCATCTGAATGCTGGAGAGCCCCTGGGCCACGGTGTCGTGGATCTCGTGAGCGATACGCTGGCGCTCGGCCGCGATGCCCGCCGCGTGCTCGGAGGCGGCCAACTGCGTGCGGGTGGCCATGAGTTGGTCGATGAGTTCCTGGCGCTCCCGGCTCACCTGCCACAGGGTGCGGAAGGCGTAATAAATAGCCACCACCACCAGCGCGGATACCGCCGGGCCCATGACCGCCCCCACGGTTAGCCCCTTGGGTATCTGCGCCCCGATGGACACCGCCGTGGCGATCACCACCGCCACCACGCCGCGATAATCGTCCAGCACCCGGAGGTACAGGAAGAACAGGGAAAGGAGCAGGTACACGCTCACGTTGGCCAGGGGCAGCATGAGCACCCACAGCCCGGAAAGCCCGAGGAGCCACGTCAGCCGCGCCACCGGCGGCCAACCCTCCCACAGGTCCGAGCCGAAGAAGTAAAGGAAGGCAAAAAGCGCGCAGATAATCACGTTGATCACCGCGAACTTCCATTCCAGCTGCACCGAGGCGCTCACCGTGACGATGAGCAACACCGAGGTAAGCACGTGAATGCCATTAATCAGGCTATTTTCCCCCGGCCGCTCCGGGCGTTCCACAGTGGTCATACTCCACACGGTACGCTTAGCAGCAGTTTCCCAGCACCTATCCACAAAACTGGAAAGGCGGAATCCCACCGTGCTGAACCTCTTTGTCCTCCCCATCTCGGGGATTATGAAGATGTGGCACCTGTTTTTCCATTCCCTCCTGGGAATAGAGGAACACCATGCGTGGCTGCTCAGCCTCGTGGGGCTCATCATCGCGGTGCGCACCCTCATCGCGCCCTTCGCCTGGATGCAGTTCCGCGCCGCGCGCATATCCGTGCTCATGCGCCCGCATCTCGACGCCGTGCGCCGCGCCTACGCCGAGCGCACCGACCGGCGCGGCATGCTGGAGGAAATGGCGCTCACCAGCAAACTACGCAAGCGCTTCCAATACAAGCCCGCTGCGGGCTGTATCCCACCCATCATCCAACTCATCGCCTTCCTGGGCCTGTATCGCCTGCTGCTGCGGATCGCGCGCCCCACCGAGGGGATCGAGGGCGAGCACCATCGCATTGGGTTCCTCAGCGCTCACGACGTCGATTCCTTCCTGCACAGCACCTTCCTCGGCGTGCCGCTGCCCGCCTACCGCGCCATGAGCCCCGAGCAACTGGAGAACTTGGGCACCACCCGCGCCGAGATCACCGGCATGATCCTGCCCTTCCTCGTGCTCGCGGTGGTGTTTACCGTGCTCAACACGGCGCTCTCCCTGCACCGCACCCGGCAGTCCCTGGATTACGCCTCCGGCTTTGCCCTCAACATCTATAAGATCACGCTCATACTGGCCATCGTAGTGCCCTTCATGCTGGTCTCCGCCGGGCTCTTTGGCCCGCTGCCCGTGGCCATCATCCTGTACTGGTTTGGCAATAACCTCTGGACCCTCCTGCAAAACGCCCTCATTCACCTGGCCCTGCGCAGCCGACTGCCCCTGGACAAGGAGCACCGCGCGTACTTCCAGCGCCAGCGCGAGGAGCACCAGGGGATCCGTCAGCGCGAGCGCGAGGAGCGCCGCGAGATCAGGGCGCTGCGGCTCAAGGGGCTGGGTTCTGCGGAGCACCGCCAACTAGCCACCAAGAAATCACGCCTGCGCAAGGTGCAGCGCGCGGCAGAGAAGAAACACCGCAAGGACATCGCCCAGGCGAAGAAGCAGACGCGGCGCGGCATCATCGCCGAGGCCAAGGCCGCCAAGAAGGGGCAGGCCGGGGCTCCCGCAGTACCCGCTGCTACCGACGCCCAAACCCCCACCGTGGGCAAGCACTCCCTCGACCGGGAATGGGCTGGGCGCATGAGGATCGAGGTGCCCGAGGAGCGCCGAGGCCAAGGCGGACGGCACCGCCGCGAGGAATAAAAGACTCTAGATGGAGTAATCCGCGGGGGGTTCCGCGAGCATCTGGCGGGCCAAGGTGCGCGCCGATTCCAGGGGCTCGATGGTGCGGGACATGCGCGAGCCCGCCACGCCACCATCGAGGAAGATCAACAGGTGCCCGGCCTGAGTCTCGCTGGGATAGCCGTTGCGCAGGGTGAGCAACTGCGTGAGCGTGCTCTTACACCACTGCCGGTGATCCATCACCGCGCGGATAATATCGTGCTCTGCTTCCGTCTCCGGCTTGGGGTACTCACACACGGCGTTGAGGAAGTGAGAACCACGGTAATTCTCCGCGGGCATTTGCTCTATGTATTGATCGAAGAAGGCCAGGATCTTCGCGTCCGCGTCCTGCATGTCCTTGGTGCGCTCGGCCCAGGCCTCGCGCCAGGCGGCGTCGAGACGCTCAATATAGGCCACGACCAGGGCGTCCTTAGAGCCAAAGAGGGAGTAGAGCGAGGCCTTGGCCACGTCCGCCTCGCGGAGGATCCGGTCAATGCCGATGACGCGGACGCCCTCGGTGGTAAAGAGGTTGGTGGCGGAGGCGAGCAGGCGTTCCCGTGGGCTTGGACGGCTCCGCCTGCGCGAGGTGCCGGACGCGGACTTCCGCCCCTTGGTACTGGCCACTGATTCTTGTCCTTCCCTTTACCACCGCAGAACACGTACCCCCACATAATAGACAAATCTGTCCATTTTGACGAAACAACCCCCGGCCCCTGTGCTCACTCACACAGGAACCGGGGGGTTACTCAGGGATAGGCTAGCGGCCGATCTTATTGACGATCGACAACAAAATCACCGAACCCAGCACGCAGGTGAAGAAGCTAAAGATCAGCCCGCCACCGGCAACGTCCACGCCAAAGAGATTCAGGATCCAGCCACCCAACAGACCACCGGCGATACCCACCAGCACGTTGAGCACCAGACCCTGCTGGGCGTCCGTGCCCTTGATCTTGGACGCGACCCATCCGGCAAGACCACCAATAATGACCCAGGCGAGAAAGCCCATGCTCAAGCCGCTCATACGCCACTCCTTATGTTTATTTTTCTGGACGAACCACCATCATAGGACACGGAGCGGACTGCAACAAGGCCCGGGAGGTGGAACCCAGCAACATGCCCTTGAAGCCACCGCGACCATGCGAGCCCACCACCAGCAACTGGGCATTCTCCGCCGCCTCCACCAGGGCACGCACCGGGCGATCCCTGGTGATCACCTTGGTAACCTCCACGTCCGGGTACTGCTCCATGAACGAGGCCAGGCGAGAATCCAACAACTCGCGCTGCTCCGCCTCCACCTCCTCCCACTGCTGCTGCGCGGCGGACAACCCCGCGAGCGAGGCCTGCACCTGCATATCCATCCAGGTGTGCACCGCCACCAGCTCGGCGTCGCGCGCATTCGCCTCAGCGAAGGCGTAATCCGTTGCGCGCTGGGAAACCTCGGAGCCATCCACGCCGATGATCACGGGGCCGTACTTGGTGTTCTCATTGACCGGATTATCCGCGCGAACCACCACCACGGGGCAGGAGGCGTGCGACACCACGGCGGCGGAAACCGAGCCCATCACCATGCCCGACAGCCCGCCCAGGCCACGCGAACCCATGACGATCATCGTCACGTCCTTGGACATCTCCAACAGCATGTCAATCGGAGAGCCCTCCGCGAGGGTGTGCCCGATCTTGATCTCCGGGGCAACCTCGTGCGCGATGCCGCGCGCCTCCTCGATCTTTTCCATCGCCTCGCTCTGGAGGTCGTCGAAAAGCTCCTGCGGGGGCACCATACCCTCCGCGTAGAGGTACTGCGGCATGGTGTAACTCGATGCCAGGCGCAGCGGCACACCCCGCTTATTCGCGGTATTCGCCGCCCAGCGCACAGCCATCTTGGCGGCCTCCGAGCCGTCCACTGCCACAACGATGATTCCTTCTGTACTCATCGCGTCCCCTTTCCTCAGACTGGACCCAACACCCCTCATATTACCCCTCTACAGTGGACACATGGTTGCTTTTCGACGCCGACGCACACCCCCGCCTCTCCCCATCCGCGACGGGCTCAACCCCTCCCGCGTCCGCGTCCCCGAGGGCACCACCCTCACCGCCCAAGAGTTCCTCAGCCACCTGATTCTCTCCCAACGGCACCGGCACCCCGAGGATAATTCCGAGGCCATTCTCGCGCGCTTTCATGCCGGGGAGGTACGGCTCCGCGACGGACAGGCCCTTGCTCCCGGCGACACCCTGCGGCCCGGTACCGACGTGTGGTTCTACCGCACCCCCGCTCCGGAAAAACCCGTGCCCTATGAAATACGGATAATCCACGAGGACGAATCCCTTTTAGTGGTGGATAAACCACCATTCCTAGCCACCATGCCACGCGGCGAGCACATTACCGAGACCGCCACGGTGCGTTTGCGCCGCCTCACCGGCAATAACGACCTCACCCCCGCGCACCGCCTTGACCGGCTCACCTCCGGGCTACTTTTATTTACTAAAAGACCCGAAATACGAGGGGCGTATCAGGAACTCTTTGCCTCGCGGAAAGTCACCAAAACATACGAGGCCATTGCGCCTTACGACGCCGCCTTGGCCGCCGCCTGCGGGGGTTTTAGAGGTTCTGACTCGGGAGAAGCGCGCGTGGAGCACCCCGTGGAATGGCGCTCCCACATCACCAAAACCCCCGGTGACCTCCAGGCCCGAACATGGCCGGAACGAGAGCCCAACGCACATACCACGCTGCTGGGGATTCGGCCCGACCCCGATGGGAAATGGGCGGCTTATACCTTGCGGCCACACACCGGGAAAACGCACCAATTGCGCATGCACATGGCTGCCGCCGGGGTGCCGATCCAGGGGGATCCTCTCTATCCCGTTGTTCGGAGAGAGGAAGAGGATTTCAATAAGCCCTTGCGGCTGCGCGCCATAGGGCTAGAATTCATCGACCCGCTCAACGGGGAGAAAAGGGTATATTCCGTGTGAGGTTAGTACTCATTGTGGTGTGTTTTGGTTGTAGTCCCGCACCCACCCCACAAACACACAACAGACCCCCAGAACACAAGGGAAATCCCCCACCCCCACCACAACAACAAAGAAGAGGGTGGTGTAAAGAAACCATCTCCTGGTTTCCTTACACCACCCTCCTACTTATGAATTTTTAGTGTTGGCGGCAACCTACTCTCCCACACCCCAACGAATGCAGTACCATCAGCATGAAATGGGCTTAGCTACCGGGTTCGAAAAGGGACCGGGCGTTTCCCCACCACCATCAACCACCAACACAACCAACCACCCCACAGGGGCGTGTCATGCCAGACACTGCACAGCAGACGCAAACACCACACAAACTGTGTGCTCGTTACACAACGCATGTTTTTTGTTAAAACTTCGGCCAATTAGTACCAGTCACCACACCACTCACATGGCTTACAGACCTAGCCTATCAACCCCATCATCTACAGGGAACCTCACACGAAACCTCATCTCAAAACAGGCTTCCCGCTTAGATGCTTTCAGCGGTTATCCCTCCCGTACGTAGCCAACCAGCCCTACCCTTGGCAGAATAACTGGCACACCAGAGGTACGTCCAACCCGGTCCTCTCGTACTAGGGTCAGCCTTCTTCAAGTTTCCACGCGCGCGGCGGATAGAGACCGAACTGTCTCACGACGTTCTAAACCCAGCTCGCGTGCCGCTTTAATGGGCGAACAGCCCAACCCTTGGGACCTACTCCAGCCCCAGGATGCGACGAGCCGACATCGAGGTGCCAAACCATCCCGTCGATATGGACTCTTGGGGAAGATCAGCCTGTTATCCCCGGGGTACCTTTTATCCGTTGAGCGACACCACAACCACAAGTAGGTGCCGGATCACTAGTCCCGACTTTCGTCCCTGCTCGAGCCGTCACTCTCACAGTCAAGCTCCCTTATACACTTACACTCAACACCTGATTACCAACCAAGCTGAGGGAACCTTTGGGCGCCTCCGTTACCATTTAGGAGGCAACCGCCCCAGTTAAACTACCCACCAGGCACTGTCCCCAACCCAGATCATGGGCCAAGGTTAAGATGCTCAATCCGACCAGAGTGGTATTTCACCAACGACTCCACACCCACTAGCGTGAATGCCTCACAGTCTCCCACCTATCCTACACAAACCGAACCAAACAACAATACCAAGCTATAGTGAAGGTCCCGGGGTCTTTTCGTCCTGCCGCGCGTAACGAGCATCTTTACTCGTACTGCAATTTCACCGGGCCTGTGGTTGAGACAGCAGGGAAGTCGTTACGCCATTCGTGCAGGTCGGAACTTACCCGACAAGGAATTTCGCTACCTTAGGATGGTTATAGTTACCACCGCCGTTTACTGGGGCTTAAATTCTCCGCTTCGAACACAAAAGCTCTAACAGGTCCTCTTAACCTTCCAGCACCGGGCAGGCGTCAGTCCGTATACATCAACTTCACGTCTTCGCACGGACCTGTGTTTTTAATAAACAGTCGCTTCCCTCTATCCTCTGCGCCCCCACACACCACACCACCGCAAAGATGATGCAACACGTAGGGGTCCCCTTCTCCCGAAGTTACGGGGACAATTTGCCGAATTCCTTAACCACAGTTCACCCGAACGCCTTAGTATACTCTACCAAACCACCAGTGTCGGTTTAGGGTACGGGCCGCACATGCACTCGCTAGAGGCTTTTCTCGACAGTACAGGATCACCAACATCACCCAAAAAAGGGCTACGCATCACGCCTCACACAAACAGATACGGATTTACCAATACCCTGTGCCACACGCTTACACCACAATCCAATAAGTGGCCCAGCTACCTCCCTGCGTCACCCCATCACTTGGCTACTACCAGCTCAGGCCCCACGCACCAACAACACCACAACCTCAAAGAGATTAACAGCATGCCGGTGGGCGGTTAGTATCACCGATTCACCACTTTTCGCACACACACGGGTACCGGAATATCAACCGGTTATCCATCGACTACGCCTGTCGGCCTCGCCTTAGGCCCCGACTCACCCTGGGAAGACGAACTTGACCCAGGAACCCTTAGTTATACGGCGGACAAGATTCTCACTTGCCAAACGTTACTCATGCCTGCATTCTCACTCGCACACACTCCACACAGGGTCACCCCCATGCTTCCACACATGCACGACGCTCCCCTACCCAAACAAAAATGTTTGCCGCGGCTTCGGCGGTGTACTTAAGCCCCACTACATTGTCGGCGCAGAACCACTCGACCAGTGAGCTATTACGCACTCTTTCAAGGATGGCTGCTTCTAAGCCAACCTCCTGGCTGTCTTCGCGATCCCACATCCTTTTCCACTTAGCACACCCTTAGGGGCCTTAGCCGACGATCTGGGCTGTTTCCCTCTCGACCAATGGAGCTTATCCCCCACAGTCTCACTGCCACACAACACTTAAACCAGCATTCGGAGTTTGGCTGACATTGCTAAGATGATAGTCCCGCTCAACCAACCAGTAGCTCTACCTCCAGCAAGCTTATGTGACGCTGCACCTAAATGCATTTCGGGGAGAACCAGCTATCACGGAGTTTGATTAGCCTTTCACCCCTACCCACAGCTCATCCCCGCAGTTTTCAACCTACGTGGGTTCGCGCCTCCACAACCTCTTACAGCTGCTTCACACTGGCCATGGGTAGATCACCCCGCTTCGGGTCCAGAACATGCCACTAACAACACCCCATTAGGATTCGCTTTCGCTACGACTACCCCACACGGGTTAACCTCGCGACATGCCGCTGACTCGCAGGCTCATTCTTCAAAAGGCACGCCATCACCCCACAAAAAGGCTCTGACGGATTGTAGACACACGGTTTCAGGCACTATTTCACTCCCCTCCCGGGGTACTTTTCACCATTCCCTCACGGTACTATCCGCTATCGGTCACACTGAGTATTCAGGCTTACCGGGTGGTCCCGGCAGATTCACAGCAGATTCCACGAGCCCGCTGCTACTCGGGAACACACACCACACAACACCACCAACCTTCACGTACGGGACTCTCACCCACTCCGGCAGGCCATTCCAAACCACTTCCGCTAATCAATGATGTTCTGCGTCGCACTAGGCAGATACGACACGCATGCATCCCACAACCCCTAACACGCAACCCCTGCCAGGTATCACACGCACCAGGTTTAGCCAAAAATCCACGTTCGCTCGCCACTACTAGCGGAATCACAATTGTTTTCTTCTCCTACGGGTACTGAGATGTTTCACTTCCCCGCGTAAACCCCCACACCACCTATACATTCAGCAGTGGGTAACCAGCAATGACACTGGCCAGGTTTCCCCATTCGGACACCCTCGGATCAACGCTCGATTGACAACTCCCCGAGGCCTATCGCGGCCTTCCACGTCCTTCATCGGCTCAGCATGCCAAGGCATCCACCATGCGCCCTTACAAGCAACAAAAACACAACACACAGAAAAATAAAGATGCTCACGTCCACTATACAGTTCTCACACAACACACCCCCACCACCACAACAGCAAACACACAGGCCTACCATCCGGCTAGTGGGGCACAAGACACAACAAACATGCTGCGCCAGACACCCAACAACGCACCAACACACAACCAAACAACCATGTCCACCACACCCACCCACAACAAAAAAAGGCGTGCCTCCACCCAGATTCCAAAAACAAAAACTCCATAGAAAGGAGGTGATCCAGCCGCACCTTCCGGTACGGCTACCTTGTTACGACTTCGTCCCAATCGCCAATCCCACCTTCAACCACTCCCTCCCATAAGGGTTAGGCCATGGTTTTCGGGTGTTACCAACTTTCATGACGTGACGGGCGGTGTGTACAAGGCCCGGGAACGTATTCACCGCAGCGTTGCTGATCTGCGATTACTAGCGACTCCGACTTCATGGGGTCGAGTTGCAGACCCCAATCCGAACTAAGGCCGACTTTACAAGGATTAGCTCCACCTCACGGTATCGCAACCTACTGTACCGACCATTGTAGCATGTGTGAAGCCCTGGACATAAGGGGCATGATGATTTGACGTCATCCCCACCTTCCTCCGAGTTAACCCCGGCAGTCTCTCATGAGTCCCCACCACCACGTGCTGGCAACATAAGACAAGGGTTGCGCTCGTTGCGGGACTTAACCCAACATCTCACGACACGAGCTGACGACAACCATGCACCACCTGTACACCAGCCACAAAGGGAAAACGCATCTCTGCGCCGGTCCGGTGTATGTCAAGCCCAGGTAAGGTTCTTCGCGTTGCATCGAATTAATCCACATGCTCCGCCGCTTGTGCGGGCCCCCGTCAATTCCTTTGAGTTTTAGCCTTGCGGCCGTACTCCCCAGGCGGGGCGCTTAATGCGTTAGCTACGGCACAAACCCCGTGGAAGAGGCTCACACCTAGCGCCCACCGTTTACAGCATGGACTACCAGGGTATCTAATCCTGTTCGCTACCCATGCTTTCGCTCCTCAGCGTCAGTAACTGCCCAGTAACCTGCCTTCGCCATCGGTGTTCCTCCTGATATCTGCGCATTCCACCGCTACACCAGGAATTCCAGTTACCCCTACAGCACTCAAGTTATGCCCGTATCGCCTGCACGCCCGGAGTTAAGCCCCGGAATTTCACAGACGACGCGACAAACCACCTACGAGCTCTTTACGCCCAGTAAATCCGGACAACGCTCGCACCCTACGTATTACCGCGGCTGCTGGCACGTAGTTAGCCGGTGCTTCTTCTCCACCTACCGTCACCCCAAAGGGCTTCGTCGGTAGCGAAAGGAGTTTACAACCCGAAGGCCTTCATCCCCCACGCGGCGTCGCTGCATCAGGCTTGCGCCCATTGTGCAATATTCCCCACTGCTGCCTCCCGTAGGAGTCTGGGCCGTATCTCAGTCCCAATGTGGCCGTACACCCTCTCAGGCCGGCTACCCGTCGACGCCTTGGTAGGCCATTACCCCACCAACAAGCTGATAGGCCGCGAGCTCATCCCCAACCGAAAAAACTTTCCACCCCTCACACTAAAGAGGGGTCCTATCCGGTATTAGACCCAGTTTCCCAAGCTTATCCCGAAGTTGAGGGCAGATCACCCACGTGTTACTCACCCGTTCGCCACTCGAGTACCCCCGAAGGGGCCTTTCCGTTCGACTTGCATGTGTTAAGCACGCCGCCAGCGTTCGTCCTGAGCCAGGATCAAACTCTCCACAAAAAAGGCTCGTGAAAAGCCCAAACCTAGCAAAACAAATAAACTGACAAAAGATTCAAAAACTATTCATCAGCCAACCACCACACCACACAAGGACGTGGTAGCAATATCATCACATGATTATATTCCCATGGCCTGCCGACCATGACTGGCACACACCCCACACCCAACACATGGGTGCGAAAAATAGGGGGGTGTTCCTTGATGAACACAACACTATCTACCGAAACAAAACCACACAGTCCTGTCTCAGTAATTGTGCATTGGTACGCTATCGAGTTCTCACACAACACACGCCACAAACCCATATAACCTACGGGGTAGATTCTCTAGTGAATGTTTCCCCGGGGGTGTCGCGGCGACTCCGATAAATCTACACACCCACCCCACAACACACAAACAACCAGGTCACAAGGCGTTTTTCAGCACTCCGTTTACCTCATGTTTGATCTGCGTTTGCCTGTTTGAGGCCAAAGAAGGCTCCCAGCCCCCAGAATTCGTGCGCGGAGCCGCGGATCAACCAGGGCAGACCCAGCAGAATCACCAGGCCCAGGGCACCCTGGAACAGGAACCACTGGGTAACGCTCACAATCCCGGCAAGGCCGAGCGCCCCGCCAACCGCCGTCGCCGCGATCCCCAGGACTATCCACACCGCGTTGTTCTTGCCAGCCACCGCCAGCAGCACCAGAGCAGGCACCAACACCGCCACGTATCCGAGGCCATAGAGCAGGCCCTGAGTAACCCCAAGCGCCCCCACGACTCCCAGAACCCCCCCCCCGATGAGCGCCGCAAAGTAGATCGGTATCGCGCAGAGGAGGGCCGTCCACCGCGCCCACACCGCGCGAGCGCCGCCAAAGCGAATCCAGTGGGCATAGCTGCGCTGAATTTCCTGTTCCACAGTGAATCCCATCGCCATGGTCGAGACCATCAACGAGACCGCAAAGATTCCCGGAGCGGAAATATCGAAGATCCACCCCAGCAAGGCCGTCACCAGGGCCACAAGAACCATCCCAACGCCCCAACCAAACCAGGCAGTCACCTGCGGCTCCAAGATCCCCTGCCCCACCGGGGTATCGGAATACTTGATCCACTGCCAGGGCCACCACTTCCGCTTGGCCTTGGCGGAACCGGAATCCGTATCCGCGTGGGTGGCCCGCTGCGCTAGCGTTTCACCGATATAAGAGGAACCCAGCGGGCGGAGATCCCTTTTTAGCAACACGCGCAGCGGACGTATCAGCCCCGCTATTCCGAAAAAGATCTGTTCCACGGACCCCGTAGGCAGGGCCCAGAGGATCCCAAGATAAATCGGGATACTGAGCAGCAGGTCGGCCCGCCGGTGCTTGGCCCACACGCGCCGCGAAACGTTCAGAGAGGCATACGCCTCGTCCTCCCGGTGTCCCGCACCCACGACGGCAGTAATCCAGAGAAAAATAAACGCAAGGCTAAACGGATTATTATTTTCACTGCTCAAGACGCTTATCGGGAATAGCATCATGAGTGGATAGAGAACCACCTGCCATCGCCGCGACATCCCCCACCACAACCGCACCGCGTTCATCACTGCGCCTCCTCCACTGCTCGTGCCAGTTCTTCCAGGCTGAGTTGCTGCCCCCGCACCCCGCCGGGAATACCCCGCGCCTCGGCCTCCACCAGGGAGACCGCCAGCACGGCCCGCGCGCTGCCCGCTAGTTCCTCGGTGTGCAGGACGGCGGCCGGGTGGGCGTCGATAAGCCCCCGTACCGCGGCGCTGGGCCCGAGGAAGCTGCTGTAGCCCTCCAGAATCTCGCCCAGGGAGCCGCTTAAGTGCACGCCGGTGCCGTTCATGATGGTCACGGTGTCGAGGAGTTTTTCCGATTCGTGCAGTTCGTGGGTGGAGAGGATAAAGGTGGCGTGGGGGCGGAGATCGCGCTCGGCACGGAGTTCCCGGTAGAAGATGTCGCGCTTTTCCACGTCGAGGCCGAGGTAGGGCTCGTCGAGGAGGGTGAGGTCGCACCCGGCGGCGAGCGCAAAGACCACGCCGAGGGCGGATTTCTGCCCGCGCGAGAGTTCGCTGTATTTCTTGTAGCTGGGCAGGGAGAACTCGCGCAGGAGCGCCAGCGCGCGGCCCTGGTCCCAGGTGGGATAGCGAGCGGCGGCCACGCGGAAAAGCCGCATGGCGTGCCAGCCGGTGGGCAACGGGGCGTCGATACCCGCGAGCGCGATGCGCTGCATGATCTCCGGGTTATCGAAGGGATCGTGACCCCAGATACTCAGGTGGCCATCGTGGGGGAGTTGCCCGGATAGCGCGCGCAGGAGGGTGGTCTTACCCGCGCCGTTGGGGCCGATGAGGCCGTGGATACCGCAGCTAGGGATTTCCAGATTCAGGCCCTGGAAGATGCGCGTCCGGGCGTACCGGGCGCGGAGGTCATGGGCCTGGATCAGGGGAGTGGTGTTCATGAGTACAGTCCTCTGCTTTCTGCCACGCGATCCACGAGGTCGTGGAGTTGGGCTCGGTTGAGATCGAGGCGCAGGGCCTCGTCGATGAGGGGGGCGAGGTAGGTGCCGGGGAAGTCCTCCCGGCGGCGCTCCATGATGAGGCTGCGGGCGTTATCCGTGACGAACATGCCCACGCCGCGCCGCTTGTGCAGCACCCCGGACTCCACCAGCAGCGCGAGTCCCTTGCGGGCGGTGGCTGGGTTGATCTTGTGAAAGGCCGCTAACTCGTTGGTGGAGGGGGCTCGCTGCCCCGGCTCCAGGGTGCCCTCCACGATACTGTCCTCAATAAGCCTGGCTATCTGCTGGAACAGCGGTGCCGCCGCTTCGTCCATGCCCGACCTCCTCTTCGCTGCTTAGTTACTCATGTAACCAACCGACTTAGTGACTGTCAAGGGTTCCGCGCGGCCAGGCGACTGCTTGACGACGACCCCCGCAAAGCCAGCGCCGCACGCCGCAGCCCGCTCAGCAGGAAAAACGCGAGGAACTTCGACGTATGACCCCCTCATGGGGCATGCTGGGGGGTACTGCAATTTAGAGCAATAGTTATGAAACGGAAATTAGGAGCCATGCTTGAACGCACACTCGTGTTCGTGGACACCTCATATCTCTTGGCGAGCTTTTATAACTCGTGGGAGACCGGCGCACGCGCACAGTTAGAAATTGACCTGCCCGAGGTCGTGGGAGTCCTGGGTGGGATGATCGAGAACCAACTACACCAACCTATCCACCGACAACTCTGGTACGACGGCATTCCCGAGACCGGCCCGCACCGCTATCAGCGCGCCCTGCGCTCCTGCAACGGGGTGCAACTGCGCGCGGGACAACTCATCGCCTGGGGCGAGCGTCGCACGCAAAAGGCCGTGGACACCCGCCTAGTGGCGGACATGGTGATCGCCGCCGTGCACCAGCGCTGCACGGACATCGTTCTCGTTTCCGGCGACGCGGACATGATCCCCGGCGTGCAGGAGGCCACCGCGGTCGGTATCCGCGTGCACCTGTACGGCTTTGGCTGGGATTCCATGTCCTCCGCCCTGCGCTACGCCTGCGATACCACCACGATCCTGGACCCGCGCGAGGACTTCTCCGATTCCATGCGCCTCCAGGTGCTCGAAGGGCCGCTGCCCCCCTCGGTGCCCACCAAGCCGCTGGGGGAGACCGAACCCCCGGAGGAACCCGGCCCCACCCTCGTTCCGGAGGCCGCCACCCAGGGCCACCGTCCGCCCAGCACGCCCACCGCCGCGGACAGCGCGGAGCGCCCCGAGCCGCACTGCCCGGAGGACACCGAGGACGCCACGGAGGGGCTCATTGGCACCCCCACTCCCGCCAAGCCGGAAAGCGCGGACCCCGGCGCGAGCGAAGCGGAGGCGGTTGCCCCCGAAACCCCCGCCCCCGCCACAAAACGGGAGGAGCCAGCCGACGCCCCGAGCACCCCGAACGAGGTCGAACCCCAGGCGGAGGAGCCAGCGCCAGCGGCGGCCACCACCCCCTCGGTCGCCCCAACACCCCGGGAGTATGCAGAGCGGCCCAAGCCGACCCCCGCCCCCTCGGCGCCGCCAAAGCCCGCGCCCAAGCCCTCCATGATGGCCCCCAAGCGCAAGCTACGCTCGCGCTACGTGCCACTACCCAATGAGGTCTGGGCCTCCGCCGGTAACCAAACGCCCTACGACGTGGGCCAGCAGTACGCGGCCTGGTGGTATGAGAACGCCGCCTCCACCGAGCAGCGCGATCAGGCGCACCTGCTCTCCGGCGGCGGGCTTCCCCCCGAGGTGGATCGTCCGCTCCTGCAATTTGCCTGCGAGACTCTCCACGAGTACACGCTCTCCGAATCCCAGCGCGTGAACCTGCGCGATGGCTTCCACTCGGGGATCCGGGGCGTGCTCATCAATATCCGGCGGGATTAAGCGCCTTAGCGCTCCGGCGTCGCGTCCCCCGCCGATTCCGCCTCGCTGCGGCCCTCGTTCACTCCCTGTTCGAGGGCCGCAGCGCCATTATCTGCCCCCTCCACCGCGCCGGTGGCTCCGCCATTTAGTTCCGCGCGCAGTTGCTCCAGGCGGGCGGTGGCCTGCATGTCCCGGCCCGCGGCGGCGATCTCGTCCATGCGGGAGGTCATGGAGCCCTCCGTGAGTTCCTGCGCACCCAGCGCATTGGCGTAGCGGCGCTCGATCTTCTCGCGCACCCCGTCCAGGGTGGGGGTGGAATCATCGGCGGTGGCGGTCAGCGCCCCCATCGCCTCATTGGAGGCCTCCTGCATCTTGGCCTGATCCACCTGGGCGCGCAATTGGTCGATCTGGCTCATCTGCTCCTTGAGGCGGGCCTCGGACTCGCGCTGCTTCTGCTGCGCCTGCTCGGCAGCCAGGGAGGCCTGGTGGTGGGAGGTCTTGAGTTCCTCCACCTGCTGCTCCACGGCCACCAACTTGCTGGCAAAGACCTCGGCGGTGTTGGTGTACTCCGTGGCGCGGGCGCTATTGCCCTCGGCGGCCGCCTGATCCGCCATGCTGATGGCCTGCTTGGCCTGATTTTGCAGGGAATCGCGCTCCTTGAGCAGGCGATCCAACTTCATCTCCAACTGGCGCTTATTCCCGATGATCGCCGCAGCCTGCTCGGTAATCTCCTGGTGCTGCTTCTTGGCGGCCTCGGCGGCCTGGTGAATCTGCACCTTGGGGTCGGCATTCTCATCAATCTTCTGATCCAGCGATGCCTTGAGGTACTTCCAGCCCTTGCTGAAGGGATTAGCCATGATCGCGCGTTTCCTTCCTTGGGTTATCGAGGTTGCTCTTTGTCCGCAAACCGTTCCCCCGCGAGTGTACGCAAGCAGCACAAAGGGCACCCGCCCCTGCAAGAGGGGACGGGTGCCCTTTGCGTTGTTGTGAGCAAACGGTTACTGGGCGTCACGCTCCGCGTTCTGCTCCGCCACCTGGCGGCGCACCTCCTCCATGTCCAGGCCCTTGACCTGGCCGATGAGGTCCTCCAGGGCGGCGGGCGGCAGGGCACCGGCATCGCGGTACACCATGATTCCGTCGCGGAAGGCCATCAGGGTGGGGATCGCCTGGATCTCCAGGGCGGCCGCCAACTGCTGGTTTGCCTCCGTGTCCAGCTTGGCAAAGGTCACGTCCTCGTGCTGCTCCGAGGACTTCTCAAAGGTGGGAGCAAAGGCACGGCAGGGGCCGCACCAGGAGGCCCAGGCATCGACGAGGACGATTCCCTCCCCGCTCACGGTCTTTTCAAAGGTGTCCTCGGTGACGTCGATCGTTGCCATGCTTGTGTCTCCTTTTGATTGCTTTTGCGTTACACAGGCTCCAACGCGCGCACCCGGCGCGCTATTCCCCGTCCAGGGTACGGGAAGAGCGCTACCTCCCACCCCTCAATACCCCCTGGGGGTATAGTCTGTGGGCATGGTTACCCAGGCACCCGCGCAGATCGACCTCGGCATCACCGGAATGACCTGCACCTCCTGTTCCTCCCGCGTAGAACGCAAACTCAACAAGATGGAAGGCGTGCGGGCCACCGTCAATTTCGCCACCGAAACCGCCAGCGTCACCTACGATCCCGCGCTCACCGGCCCGGATTCCCTGCTCGCCACGATCCGCGCCACCGGCTACGAGGGGTTCCCGCTGCGCGCGGAGGCCGGGGAAGCGGGGGGCGGGGAGGAAGCAATGGCGGCCGAGGGGGCGTCGAAAAGCAAGCCCGATGCACGCCTGTGGCTCTCCGCGCTGCTAAGCCTGCCGGTGGTGGTGCTCTCCATGATTCCGGCGTGGCAGTTCACGCACTGGCAGTGGCTAGCCTTTGCCCTGATCTCCCCGGTGTTCTTTTGGGGCGGATGGCCCTTCCACCGGGCGGCGCTGATCAACCTGCGCCACGGGGCCTTCACCATGGATACCCTCATCTCATTGGGCTCCACGGCCGCCTATGCGTGGTCCGTGTGGGCACTCTTTTTGGGCGGCGCGGGTGAGCCCGGCATGGTCATGCGCATGAGCCTCAGCGCCCACGCGCACGCCGGGACAGCGGAAATATACCTGGAGACCGTGGGCGTGGTGATCTCCTTTCTGCTGCTGGGACGCTACTTTGAGGAGCGTGCCAAGGGGAAGTCCTCCGAGGCGCTGCGCCACCTGCTGAGCATGGGTGCCAGGGAGGCCACGGTGCTGCGCGGGGAGCGGGAGGAGCGCGTACCCATCGCGGTGCTGGCCGTGGGGGATCGCGCGGTGGTGCGACCGGGGGAGAAGATTCCCGCCGACGGCGTGGTAATCGAGGGCACCTCCGCCGTGGACGAATCCATGCTTACCGGGGAGAGCCTGCCCGTGGAGATGGGCCCCGGCGCGCGGGTCACCGGAGCCACGCTGAATACCACCGGCAGGATCGTCCTGCGCGTGGAGCGGGTGGGGGAGGACACCACCCTGGCGCAGATCGGCAGGCTGGTCAGCCAGGCCCAGGCGGGTAAGGCCCCGGTGCAGCGCCTGGTGGATCGCATAGCGCAGATCTTTGTTCCCGTGGTCATTGCGGTGGCCGCGCTCACCCTCACCGGACACCTGCTGCTTGGTTCCGGCTCGACTGCCGACGCCTTCGCGGCCGCCGTCTCCGTGCTCATCATCGCCTGCCCCTGCGCCCTGGGGCTGGCCACTCCCACGGCCCTGCTGGTGGGCACCGGGCGGGGCGCGCAGATGGGACTGCTGATACGCGGCCCGGAGGCCATCGAGTCCGCGCGGAGGATCGACACCATCGTGCTGGACAAGACCGGCACGGTGACCACCGGGGCAATGAGCCTGCGCGAGGTGATACCCCTGGCGGATCTCTCCGAGCGCGAGGTGCTGGATCTGGCCGCCGCCGTGGAGGCGGGCTCCGAGCACCCCATCGGCCGGACGATAGCGGCGGCGGGTACAGGATTGACCGCCCGCGATGCCCAGGCCCAGCCCGGCCAAGGGATCAGTGCCCAGGTGGCCGGCCGTTCCGTGACCGTGGGCCGCCCGCACGCGGCCCTGCTCGATCACGAGGCCGTGGCGCGGGCCCGGCGCGACGGGACCACTCCCGTGGCGGTGAGCGTGGGGGATACGCCGGTGGGAATCATCGTGGTGGCCGATACCCCCAAGCCCACCTCCGCCGAGGCCGTCACCGCGCTGCGCGACCTAGGCCTGCGCCCCATGCTGCTCACCGGAGATAACGGCGGGGCGGCCACCGCCACCGCGCGGGCCGTGGGGATAGCAGAGGCGGACGTGCTGGCCGAGGTGCTGCCCCAGGACAAGGTGGAACACATCGCCGCCCTACAACGCCAGGGGCGCACCGTGGCGATGGTGGGCGATGGCATGAACGACGCCGCCGCGCTCGCCCAGGCCGACCTTGGCCTGGCGATGGGCGCGGGAACGGACGTGGCCATCGAGGCCTCCGACATCACCCTGATGAACAACGATCTGCGTTCGGCTGCCGACGCCCTCCGCCTGGCCCGGCGCACCCTGGGCACCATCCGGGGCAACCTCTTTTGGGCCTTTGCCTACAACGTGGTGCTCATACCCGTGGCCGCGCTGGGGCTGCTCAACCCGATGTTCGCCGGGATGGCCATGGCGGCCTCCTCGGTGCTCGTGGTGGGCAACTCCCTGCGGCTGCGGGGATTCCGCTCGGCTTTTGTCTAGGTGGTGTTGGCTTGGCCTTTCTTGGCTTGGCCGGTCGCGCCGGGCGCTGCGGGTGCCCTTCACCGCCCTAGCCCAGGGCCTCGATGTCCCGGGCGGCCTTGCGCACGATCTCGGCGGCCTCGGCGGCGCGGCGCTTATCCGAGGCCCGCAGCGCCCGAATGAAGCGGTGCATTTCCCGGTGCAACTGCACCTGGGGCTCCCCCTCGGCATCGTCCTCGCGGTAGGCCTCCAGGATCACCGACCACTCGGGCTCGTTCTCCTTGACCCGTCGCTCGCCCTCCGGGGTGAGGGTGGCGAGTTTGCGGCCGGAGTCCGCAGAGACGGTGATCAGTTGCTCGTCCTCCAGGAGGCTGATGATCGGGTACACGGCACCGGGGCTGGGTGCCCAGTGCCCCTCGGTGCGCTCCTTGATCTCCGTGATGAGTTGGTAGCCGTGCATGGGCTGCTCGCTGAGCAACCAGAGGATCACCGCGCGCAGATCGCCGCGCCCCGCCCGGCCGCCCCGCCCGCGCCCTGGGCCGCGTCCGAAGCCCCACGCCGCCCAAGGGCCGCCGGCGTGCTCCTCGCGGGAACCCCGGAACCGATCCCAGAGGTGGGGGTGGTAGTGATCGCCGTGGTGGTCATGGTGATGGTGGTGATGGAACGGGCGCATGGTGCACTCCTCCCTCGTCAGAGACTCTCGGTTTGCGATATATAACGATATATCTCTAACTATCGCTAGTCAAGGACTGACTAGGGCCAAGGTTCGGTACTAACCCCGGGCCATGTCCACAAACCGCGAGTAATGCAACTGGTGCGCCACGCTCACGGTGTCGATGGGCCCGCCACGGTGCTTGGCCAAAATGATGTCCGCCTCGCCCGCGCGCTCATTATCCTTATCCTGCGAATCCGGGCGATACAGGAGCATAACGATGTCCGCATCCTGCTCCAAGGAGCCCGATTCACGCAGGTCGGACAGTTGCGGGCGCTTATCCGTGCGGGACTCCGGCCCACGGTTGAGCTGCGAGATCGCCACCAGGGGCACATCCAACTCCTTGGCCAGGAGCTTCAGCGAACGCGAGAACTCCGAGACCTCCTGCTGGCGCGATTCCACGCGCTTGCCGGAACTCATCAACTGCAAGTAATCCACCACGATCAATTGCAGATCATGCTTCTGCTTCAACCTCCGGGCCTTGGCCCGAATGTCCATCATGGTCATGTTGGAGGAGTCGTCGATAAACAGCGGGGCCTCGGAGATCTGACCCACTCGGCTGGCCAATTTCTCCCAGGCCACCGCGTCCATGCGGCCGGAACGCATGTCGGAGAGTTTGATCTCCGTCTCCGCGGAAAGCAGGCGCATGGTGATCTCCGTCTTGGACATTTCCAGGGAGAAGATCACGGCGGCCTTGTTGTGCTTGATCGACGCCGAGCGCACAAAGTCCAGAGCCAGGGTGGACTTACCCACACCGGGACGCGCCGCCACAATAATCATCTGGCCACCGTGCAGGCCCTGGGTGAGATCATCGAGGTCAATGAACCCCGTGGGAATGCCCTGCGCCAGGCCACCATTGGAGGTGATCATATCAATCTCATCAATGGTGGGCTGCAAGATGTCCGCCAGCACCTCATAATCCTCGGCGGACTTATCCCGGTTAATGCCAAAGACCTCTTGCTGCGCCATGTCCACCACGGCATCGACCTCGGCGCCCTCCGCGCCCTCATAGCCCAACTGCACCACGCGGGTACCGGCGTCCACCAGTTTGCGCAGCGTGGCCTTTTCCTCCACGATCTCCGCGTAATAGCGCGCATTGGCCGCCGTGGGCACCGAGGCGATGAGCGTGTGCAGATACGGGGCACCGCCCACCCGATCCAGCTCGTTTTGGCGCTCCAATCGCGCCGAGACGATCACCGGATCAATGTCCTTGCTCTCCGAGAAAAGATCAATGATCGCCCGGTAAATCAGGGTGTGGGCCGGGTGGTAGAAATCATCCGGGGCCAGAATCTCGATGATGTCCAGCACCGTATTCGGGCTGAGCAGCATCGCACCGAGCACGCCCTGCTCGGCCTCCCGATCGTGCGGGGGCTGCCGGAAGCCGCCATCCGCCCCGCGACCGCGCCGCTGATAATCGCCGCGCCCCCGATACTCGCCGGATTCCTCGGGAGCCTCCGGCTCCGAGGGGGGAACGTAATCATCGTCAAAGCTCGCGTCATTGACTCCCGCCGTCATGCTTCCTCCTTCAGCGCGGCCTCCGCCCGAGCAATAGCATCCGCCGCCCGGATCAGCGATAGGTGCGAGAACGCCTGCGGGAAGTTCCCCGCCAGGCGCGCCGTGGCGGGATCATACTCCTCCGCCAGCAGGCCCAGATCGGTGGACAGCCCGCACAGCATCTCAAACCGCTCCTTGGCCTCCGCTAATCGGCCCGAGGCGGCGTACTGCTCCACCAGCCAAAAGGCGCACATCACAAAGGGGTATTCCTCCCCCTCCAGGCCATCAATGCCCTCGCCCTCCACGGTGCGATAGCGATACACCAGGCCGTGCTCGTCCACCAGGTCCTCCTCGATACGGGCCACGGTGCTGAGCATGGCGGGGTCGTCGGCAGCAATGAAGCCGGTGTGCGGCAGTTGCAGCAGGGAGGCGTCCACCTCGGTGCCGCCGTAGGTCTGGGTGAAGGTGCCCAGTTCCTCATTCCAGCCGCCCTCCATGATCTCCGCGCGGAGGCGATCCCGGTACCGCGCCCACGTCTCCACATCGCCCTCGTAGCCGTGCTGCTCCACCGCGCGGATCGCCTCATTAAAGGAGGCCCACATCATCACCCGGCCGTGGGTGAAATAGTGCAGGTCACCGCGCATTTCCCAAATGCCATGATCGCGGTCATCGTAATGCTCGATCACGTAATCCAGCAGCTTGACCTGCAAGGCCCAGGAGTAATCCGAATCCTTATAGCCCGCGTCCCGCAGCGCCGCCAGCGCCAGCATGACCTCGCCCACCACATCGGCCTGGTACTGATCCGCCGCGCCATTGCCAATGCGCACCGGGCGGGAATCCTCATAGCCACGCAGGTGCGGCAACTCCTTTTCCGGCAACTCCCGCTCGCCACCCAGGCCGTACATGATCTGCAACTTCGCGGGATCTCCCGCCACCGCGCGCAGCAGCCAGTTGCGCCAGGCCGTCGCACCCTTAATCAAACCGTGCGCCACCATGACCTCCACGGTGAGGGAGGCGTCGCGAAGCCACGTGTAGCGATAATCCCAGTTGCGGCCGCCGCCGAAGGACTCCGGCAACGACGCCGTGGGAGCCGCGACGATGCCGCCGGTTTCCGTATGCGTGAGCGCGCGCAGCACCAGCAGGGAGCGCTCCACCTGGGGGTGCGTGTGCGCGTCCACGTCCAGGCGCTCGATCCAATCGCCCCAGAAATCCTCCGCCGCCGCCAGCGCCACGTCGGGGTTCTCCGGCTCCGGCACCGGCTCCCAGGGCTTAAACCACGTCAAAGACCAATCCGCGCGCTGCCCGGCGCTCAAGGAAACGCTGCCGCCGATCGCGTCCGCGTCATACGCCTCGGCTTCCGTGTCCGGGGTGATCTGCGCGCCCGCCAGCAGCAGCCCCTCCGGACCACCCGTGCACAACAGACCCTGCTCCCCGGTACCCGGCACCTCGATCCAGCGGAACCAGGGCTTGATCCGCGCGTAATTGAAGCTAATCCGCAGATCCATCACCACGTCCACCGTGCCGCTGAGGCACTCCACCCGCCGGATCAGATCCGCCTTGCCGTTGTGCGGGGTCATAAAGTCCAACACCCGGGCGGTACCGGTGGGCGATTCCCACAGCGTTTCCAGGATAAAGGTGCTGCCCACGTATCGACGCCCCGTGACCTCGCCGCCGCGCACCGCGAGCTTCCACCGACCGTCATCGGGATCGCCCAGCAACGCCGTAAACAACGCCCCGGAATCGAAACGGGGAAGACACAGCCAATCAATAGAACCCTCGCGGGAAACCAGGGCCGCCGTGGATTGGTCGGAGAGGAGGGCGTAATCCTCCAGGGGAGTGCTGGTGTTGGGCATAAAGTGTGTCTTTCCTGGTTTGGTTGGCTTGCTCGGTTGGTCTGCTCGGTGGGTGCTCACTGGACGCTTGCTGGATGCTCGCTGACGACGCGCGGAGGCCCGCGGGACATCGAGAGCACCGAGAGCACGGGGCTTTGTTCCCCATAATCTACCCACAATTTTGATCTATGCACAGCGCCGAGAGGCGAGTTATCCACAGGCCTTGTGGATAACCTGTGGAGTTATCCACCGCTGGCCGGGCGCGCTGTACACAACCTCGGCGTGACCCACTCACGATCCCGCCAGTTCTACCACAGAAAATAGGCATATACGCAGGTCACAGCGATTTCTGGCGGCAGCTTTTCTGAAAAAAGACCGCGACACGCCGTTACACCAGGGCATTTGACACCGCCTCCGGGGCTTTGTTAGACCGCCCTCAACGCACTGACCTGCACAGTTATCCCCGGCAGTTTTCCACAGTTATCCACAACCTATCCACAGGGGTGGGGAGGGTGGCTTCGCGGTACTCACGTTCACGCCACACGGGGCGCCACCGCGGGCTACCACCGAGCCGGTAGAGACCGGTAAAGGCTGGTAGAGAGCGCGGCCCGCACGCCACCACCCGAAAGCACAGGTGCCGTCAAGGCAAGCCCACAACGGGCTCGTCCACAGAGCACAATCACCGGAGAGGGCGTATGCTGAGAAAGCAATTCGATAAAACTTGATTTCCCGGAATTATCCCAAACAGGAAGGCAAGGATGCGGCATTTTACTTTTGAACTGCATGACAGAGTTATCCACAAAGAGGTGCGGTTTAACAATCGCTTCGGTATCGAGATTGCCGGGGACATATATATTCCCAAAAATGCGACTGCACAGAGCCCGGCCCTCGTATGTTGCGGCGCATTCGGAGCCGTCAAAGAACAGGCATCCGGGTTCTATGCCAACGCCATGGCCGCCCGGGGATTTATCACTCTTGCCTTTGATGGATCATTTACCGGGGAAAGCGGTGGCCCTCAAAATGTAGCGTCCACCGATGTGATGACCGAAGATGTCATGTCCGCCATCGACGAACTAGGCAGGCAGCCCGAGGTAGATAGGGAGCGCATCGGTCTCATCGGCATCTGTGGCTGGGGCTCCATAGCCCTGCACGCGGCCTCCCTGGACAAGCGAGTTCGGGCGGTGGCCACCGTTTCCATGTTTGATCTCTCCTTTATCGGTGGCGTGGACGAGGAGACAAGGCAGAATACCCTGGATGAATTAGCTGTTCACAGATGGCGGGACGTCGATGCCGGGCGGTTACAGCTTGGGCCGCATCGCTTCCCTCAGGGACCTCCCGAACAAGGGGACAGCGAAGAGAAAGATATGTATGACTACTATCTGAACCGCGCCTTCCATGAAAATTCAATCATCTCCGGCGGAGCCTGGACGGTGACTAACCAAATCTCTCTCATGCACGGTGGGTTACTGGACTTCATCAAGGATATTTCTCCGCGTCCCATTCTTCTCATTCATGGCGAAAACGCTCGCACCAAGGGCAATAGCATCAAGGCCTACGAAAACGCCAGGGAGCCCAAAGAACTGATGATAATTCCCCAGGCCGGACACTGCACCCTTTACGACCGCACAGATAAGATTCCCTTTGATAAACTTGAGGGCTTTTTCCAGGAAAAGATGCAACTCACACCTGACCGCGCAACCCTTCAGATTGGAGACTAATCATAGAAAATAAGAAAGCTATACTCATCATGGTCGGCGCCCTCGCTGCGGGAATTGCGATACTCCTCCTTCCCGGCCTTTTTAATGCTTTCTCCGCCGTCCGGCTGGGTTGGATCATCGGCTTTGGGATAGTCAGCGTGGGAACGCTCACGGCTGTGCGGCTGGGCAAAGGTTCACAGCAGCACGGGAGCCAATAAAACACCAACGGCCCCGCCCCCTGCTACTCAGAGCCGGGGAGGGGCCGTCGGTGTGCTGTTGTCGTTGGGCCATGCCTTAGCCGGAGTATCCGGGGGCTGGCCGCCGTCTACCGCGCGTTTTACGCGGAGACGACCTCAAAGTTCACATTAGCCGCAATATCCTTGTGCAGCTGTGCCTTCACGCGGTACTTGCCGGTCGTCTTGACCAGGTTCTTCGGAAGCTCGATCACGCGCTTATCCAGGTTCGGGCCACCGGCCTTCTTCACTGCGTTCACGATGTCATCGGCCTTCACGGAGCCGAAGAGCTTGCCCTTGTCCGAGGTGCGCACGGAGACCGTCACGCCCTCCAGGGTGTCGAGCTGCTCGCGGATCTCACGGGCGTGGTCGAGGTCGCGGATTGCGCGAGCCTCCTGGGCACGCTTGATGCCCTCGATCTGCTTCTCAGCACCGCGGGTAGCCACGATGGCCAGGCCGCGCGGAAGCAGGTAGTTGCGTCCGTAGCCGTCCTTAACCTCAACGATGTCACCAGCGACACCGAGGTTCTCAACGGCAGCGGTGAGGATCAGTTTCATGATCCCTGCCTTTCGTTGTTGAAAAGAGGATGGTGTGGAAAGGGATCTCTGGGATCAGAACGGGGGCTCGTCGTCCGCCCCGCCGAAACCACCGGCGGGGGGTGCGGAGTTCCAGGGATCGTTCGCCGGGGCGGAGTTACCGCCGCCCATCGGCTGCTGTTGCGGCTGGGAGCCGCCGAAGCCACCCTGGTTGCCCTGCGAGGCCTGCTGGCCGCCGTAGTTGCCGCCAAAGCCACCGCCGGGCTGCCCGCCTCGGTTGCCGCCGCCCTCGCGGGGGTTGCGGTTTACCTGGGCGGAAGCATAACGCAGGGAGGGGCCGACCTCATCGACCTCGATCTCATAGACCGTGCGGTTTTCACCCTCGCGGTTCTGATAGGAACGCTGGCGCAACCGGCCGGTCACGATGATCCGCATTCCCTTGGAGATCGTCTCCGCTACGTTCTCGGCGGCCTGCCGCCACACGTTGCAGGTCAAAAACAGCGCCTCGCCGTCCTCCCACTGGTTCGTCTGAGAGTTGAACCGGCGGGGAGTGGAGGCCACACGGAAGTTAGCCACTGCGGCGCCCGAGGGCGTAAACCGCAGCTCAGGGTCATTGACGCAATTGCCCACGACCGTAATGTTGGTATCTCCCTGTGCCATACTGCTTCACCTTTCTTGTGCGATCAACGGCGGCCACGGGGCCGTATCAGCCAGCCCCCCGGTCATACCCGAGATTCTATCCACTCTTACTTATCGGTGCGCAGAACCTTCGTACGCAGAATGTTGTCGTTGAGGTTCAGGAGACGATCAACCTCATTGACGGTGCTGGACTCGCACTCAAGGTTGATGACGACGTAAACGCCCTCTTCCTTCTTGTCGATCGGGTAGGCCAAGCGGCGCTTGCCCCACACATCGACCTTTTCAACGGTGCCGTTTTCCTTGCGAACCACGTCGAGGAACTTCTCCAGGGACGGGGCTGCGGTGCGTGCATCCTGAGTGGGATCCAGGATGACCATGATTTCGTAGTGACGCACGGACCTCATCACCTCCTATGGTCTAGTAATTGTTATTCGGCTACACCCCTCGTTGGGTGTGGCAGGAGGGTCGTTGCGTCAAGCAACCTTTCAAAGATAGCGCACAGCCAGCCAAAAAGCGAACGCCACCGCCGCCCTTAGGAGTTCGTTCCGGCTGCGTAAAACACCGCGATGGTCACCGGAATCACCGTGACCAGAACCAGCGCCGCCCCACCCAAGGCCCAGGTCAGGGCCACGGGCTTCTTATACATGAAACTGGCAAAGGCCCCCAAGATGCACAGAAAGCCCACGAACACGCTGATCATGGTGACCAGCAGCCACGCCGTGCTCATGCCCTGCGCCCCCTATCTTCTCGCCACGGCAGCAGCGGATCTACCCCGCCCTCTGCCTGATACACCGCGTCCTCTCGCTGGCCCTTGACCTGCTGCACCACCATCACCGCCAGGGCCGTGACCACCCCGCCGCGCACCAGGATCACCACCGTGAAGAACCACAGCGGCAGGCCACTGGCCCCCTCCGCGCCGCTGTAAAGCATGGTCGCGGGGAATACCAGCATCTCCAACACCATCCAGCCCAGCAGCCACCGCCACCGGGGTAGCGCCAGTACCGCCGGAACCAACAGCCACAGGGCGTGCTGCGGGAGCCACGTCCTGCTGACCAGGAGCGTCATGGCCACGAGCAGGAATAGCACCTCCGCCAGGCGCGGGGTGCGGGAGGATGAGAGAACCCACTGCGCCACGATCACGGCACCCACCAGCCACAGTCCGGGCACCAGGATCGTGAGCGCCAGCGGCGGGAACGCCGCGCCCAATCCCTCGCCCACGAGGTGATACAGGGTGCCCCAACCCGCCTCCTGATCCAGCAGGAGCCGATACGGGTCTAACCAGGCCTGGGGATAGAGCACCAGCACCGGGAGGTTTGCTGCCAGCCAGGTGGCCACCGCCGCACCCGCCACGCGGCCCACGAACCTCCACTGGGCCGGGTCCTTGGCGCGCGCGGCCAGCAGCACAAGGGCTAGCAAAAGCAGAACCGGCCACCACTGGAAAGCCGCGCCCACGCCCACCCAGAATCCGGCGCGGAGGGGGCGTCGATACCGCAGGGCATGCAGGGCCGCCACCAGCGCGGCCACCGCGAGCACGTCCCAGCCGTGGAATACGTACACGATCAGCAGGGGGGAGGCTGCCACGAGCACCAGATCCCAGGTTCGGTTGCCCACCAGATCCAGCAGCAGGCGCAGGGCGGCGATCCACAGGCCACCCAGCACCAGGGCCGTGAGGGTGAAGTACCAGGCCGCCGGGGCCACGGGGAAGGGGAGCGCCTGGGCAATCGGATAGGTGAGGTTGCTCAGCGCGCTGAGCAGCCACTGGAATAAGGAGGTGAGCACCGGCTCCGTGGTCACGCGGGCGGCAAAGGGATTGCCCAGCCCCTCCGCGTGATAGGTGCTGTACATGCCAGCGATGTCGCTATAACAGGCGGACATGTATTGACGGTTGCCCGACCAATTCAGGGTGGGTTCCCCCTCGCCCGCCGTGCTCACCAGGCAGTGCGCCTTGGAGAGATAGCCCAGGGAAAGGAAGGTCATGCCCAGGGCCAGCAGCACCCGCAGCGGCGTCCACCAGGGTTGGGTGCCCACGCTCCCGAACCTTCCCACGGGGCCACCGAGGCGTTCAATAAAGCCCGCCGCCAGCGGCTCGGTGCGCGCCGGAGAGACGCGATCGACGGCGCGGGGCGGGCGAGGGGAATACGGCACGGCTCGTCTTTTCCTCCCGGCCTTACAGGCCTAAGAGTTCCCCAACCTCGTTGGGCAGGATCTCCACCATATCGCCGCCCTGGTTATAGTCCTGCGGGTTCGGTCCCGGCGCGGGTTGCTCCGCCGGAGCGGCCGGAGCCGGTGCTGGCGCGGGAGCCGGAGCCGCGGGCTGAGCGGGGGAGGGAGCGGGTTGCTCCGCCGGAGCGGCCGGTGAGGGCTGCTGGGCCGGGGCGTTCTCCGTAGGGCCCTGCTCGGTTCCGGTGTTGGAGTTCGTCGTGCCCGTGGTTCCCGTGCCCGAGGCGGTGGAACCGGAGGTATCGCTCCAGGAGGAGGAACCAGAGGTCGTGCCCGGCGCGGCGTAGCCTCCGCCGTAGTATCCGGTGCCCCAGGTGACCGGTCCGGCCGGGGCGAAGTCCTCAAAGTCTCGGCCATCGAGGGCGCCGTCGAGGGTGGCCTTCCAGATGTCCGTGGGCAGGCCGGAGCCGTACATGGAACCGCCCCAGGCGTTGAGCAGCGGGGAGTTATCCTCGGTGCCCACCCACACGGCGGTGGCCAGCTGCGGGGTGGAACCCACCATCCAGGCGTCCTTGTTGTAGCCGGTATCGCCCAACTGCGTGGTGCCCGTCTTGGAGGCGGAGGGGCGGCCACCGGCAAGGGTCTTGCCGTTGGAGTAGGCCGCGATGGGCTGCATGGCGTCGATCACGTTATCGGCCACCACCTCGTTCACGCGGCGCTCGCCCTCCTGGCCCGCGCGCTCGTAAAGCACCTCGCCGTTGGCCGTCTCCACCTTTTGCACGAAGTGGGGCTGCTGCCACACGCCGCGGTTGGTCAGCGTGGCCACGGCCACCGCCATATCCAGCGGGCGGGACTGGTACTGCCCCAGCACGATGCCCTCGTAGGGCTGCTCGCCGTTCTCCGTGAGCGTCTGCGGGATACCCGGCAGGGAGCGCTCGATGCCCAGGGCGTGCGCCATATCGGCGGTGTCCTGGGTGCCGTTGGCGAGGTCATTTTGCAGGCGGATGAAGCTGGTGTTGTGGGAGTACTTCAGGGCGTCCTTGATGGAGCAGAAGCCGCAGTTGAAGCCCTCCACGTTGTTCACCGTGATCCCACCGGGCAGGGTCACCGGATCGGAGGAGTAGCCGGTGGACAGCGGAATGCCCTGTTGCAGGGCGGCCGCCAGGCCAAAGATCTTGAAGGTGGAGCCGGTTTGCAGGCCCGCGTTGGCGTAATCCCAGCCGTGGGCATCCTCACCGCCGTAGTAGGCGCGCACCGCGCCGCTGGCCGGCTCCACGGACACGGCCGCCGTGCGCACGTTCTCCTGCTCACCCTGGAGGTTATTGTGCACCGCACTCACGGTGGCCTCCTGGGCCTGCTTATCAATGGTGGTGGTGATCTTGAGGCCGCGCGTGGTCACGTCCTGTTCGGTGATGCCCAAGGTTTCCAGTTCCGCCATCACCTGGTTCTTGATCATGCCGTTGGTGCCATCGGCCTCGGTGTAAGCGCTGTAGGAGGCGGGGTCGGTGGTCTCCGGGTACACGGCGTTGGCCCGATCCTGCGGGGTCATGCCGCCGATCTCCACCATGCCGTCCAGCACGTAATTCCAGCGCAACTCGGACTCGGAGCGATTCACCCAGGGATCGAGCTGGCTGGGGCGCTGAATGGCGGCCGCCAGCACGGCGGCCTCCTCCGGGGTGAGTTCCGCAGCGTGCTTGCCAAAGTACGCCTGGGAAGCGGACTCCACGCCATAGGCGTTGCGGCCAAAGTACACGGTGTTGAGGTACGCGGAGAGCACCTCTTCCTTGGACCACTCGTTGGCCATCTTGGTGGAATACACCAACTCGCGCAGCTTACGCTCGATGGAATGCTCGTTGCCCACCAGCATGTTCTTCACGTACTGCTGGGTGATGGTGGAGCCACCGCCGGCGGAACTATCACCGCGCAACTGGCCCAGCACGGCGCGGCCAAAGCCGGTGATAGAGAAGCCTGGGTTGGTCCAGAACTCCCGATCCTCCGCGGCCAGCACGGCGTTGCGCATGCCCTCGGGGATCTGGTCATAGGGGATCTGCTGGCGGTTGCCGTCCGGGGGCACGATGCGCGCCAGTTCCTCGGAGGAATCCGAGGTAAAGATCTGCGAGACCTGCTTGGCGGATAGTTCCTCCGGCTCGGGCACCTTGGCCATGATGTACGCCGCCATGAAGCCAATGATCGGCAGCAGAATGAGCAGGGTGAGAACACCCAGCGAAGTCCACATGATGGGACGCTTGCGGAAGCCTCGCTTGGGCTCATCGTCCTCGTCGAAGTACTCGTCCTCGTACTCCTCGTACTGGCTATTATCTCTTGACACCTACGGTCCCCATCATTGAGCGTGTATTTGACATGCAGGTTACTTGCTTCACCCGGCCCAGGTCTAACCCTCAAGACTAGCCGTGCACACCGGGCTCACCCGGCGCGCCCGCCACGGCTGTGGCGGAACTGACAAGGTGATTCCACCGACACCCCGGGCACACCTCCACCGTGTGCACCGTGACCTCGCCGCGCTCGGCCACCAGCGCCTCGATTTCCTCCTCGTTGCGGGCGGTGCCGGAGCGACGCCCCAGCTCCTCGCCGTGTACCCAGCGCACCACCCGCAGTTCCTCGCCGCCGCACACCGGGCAGGGGCGCTCGGCGGGCTGCCCGTGGAAACGGGCGGCGGTAACGAGGAGGAAGTCGGCGTCGCAAAGCGCCTCCCGGGGCACTTGACCTGCGCGGAAGCGCTGAAGCAGCGTGCGGCGCTGCCACTGATGGCTGACCTCATAGCGGTAATGAATCACGGGGGAAAGCCTAGAGAAAACCGTGCGAGGGGCGCGGCCACCGCCTAAGCCCGTACTGTTTCTGCCTGCATACTTCTTTAGCGCTACAGTAGAGCGTATGAATTCCCCCACCCCTGACGTGGTGGCGCGAAAGGTGCGCCCCGCTCTGACCAAACTGTATGTGATGTACTTCCGCATGGCGAGCCAGTCCAACCTCACTGGCCCGCAGCTTTCCATCATGACCCGGATGAAGGAAAACGGTGAATCGCGGATCAGCCACCTGGCTAAGGAAGAGGGGATCCGTATGCCCACCGCCTCCAATGCGCTGCACCAACTGGAGCAGCGCGGCATGGTGGAGCGCCTCCGCGATACCCACGATCGACGCGGCGTGCGCGTGCGCCTGACCGACCTGGGCATGGCGGAATTAGAGCGAGTGGGCGAGGAGCGCACGCAGAACCTCACCGAGATGCTAGAAAAACTCTCCCCGGAGGAACTGCGCCGTGCCGATGAATTTGTGGACGTGATTAACGTCCTGGCCTCCAAGTACGGCGTGCCCGAGTCTCCCCAGTAACC
The DNA here is from genome assembly GCF_033783015.1 of Corynebacterium sp. 21KM1197. NCBI lineage: Bacteria > Bacillati > Actinomycetota > Actinomycetes > Mycobacteriales > Corynebacteriaceae > Corynebacterium > Corynebacterium sp. 21KM1197. Next base: position 2,319,825 of record NZ_CP123907.1, read on the forward strand.
CGAGTCTCCCCAGTTACGGTATCTCCCTCGCACACCCCGGCATGATGCCCGGCGAGCCCGGCGGCAGGAAGGTGATGGATTGAGCACGGATTCCCCCAAGAGCGCTGCGCAGGACACCCCCTCGCGCGGCCCCCAGCGGATTCTCGTTGCGTGGCGCCCCGACGCCCCCCGGACGGATTCCATCGAGTTTGCCGCCTGGCTCGCCCGCACCGCCGACGTGCAAATCAGGGTGGTCACCACCTTCCTGCGCCCCTGGCCCACCACCTCGCTGCAAAAACTCGGCGGGAAGTACCGCACCTGGCAGGAAAAGCAGCAGCGCGCCTGCCACAAGGCCGTCACCCGCGCCCTGGAGCGGGCACAGATCGACCAGAAGCACTGGGATAAGCACGTATCCGTGTTTGTGGAGGGCCCCTCGCAGCACGCCCTGCTCACCCAGGCCGCCGAGGATTTTGATGCCCACCTGGTGATCCTCGGCTCGCGCGCGGCCGCACCCAAGGGACGGTTCCTGGCCAACTCCACCGCGGACGCCCTGCTCCATTCCTCCCCCAAGGCCCTGGGTTTGGCCCCGCGCTCGGTGAAACTGGCCAAAAACGGCGTCAAGCGCGTGAACTTTGCCTACCTGGGCACCGAGGACACCGACCGCGACCCCAGCCTGGACTACGCCGCCCAGATGGCCCAGGCCTGGGGCACCCCGCTGCGTATCCTTTCCTTTTCCCCCTCGGACATCGCGGACGTCTCCCTGGCCGGGCACTTCAACCTCGCCAAGGAACTCACCCACGATTGGCGCGAGCACTCCCTGGCCATGCTGGATCGCGCGCGGGACTGGATCGCCTCCCGCTACCCCGACCTCGAACTGGAATCCGAGGTGGGCACCGGCCCCGGCTGGGCGGGGGCCGTGGACGCGCTCAAGTGGAAAAAGGGCGACCTGCTCTGCCTGGGTTCTCACCCGCTGGGTCCCATCGAGCGGGTATCCGTGGGCAGCACCGCCACGGATTTTCTCCCGCACGTGCGCATGCCCGTGATTATCTATCAGGTGCCCAGGAAGTCCGCTCCCACATAAGGATGGTGGCGCCATAAAAGCGGTGCTGCTATAAGGACGGTGCCGCACAAGGGCGCGCGGAGGAAATACAGTGGTTCCCGGTGGCGGTGCTCAGGCCGCACCTCGCCCGCAGCCCCTCCTTACTATCCCGAAAGGAAGAAATCATGCCGCACGCCGTTGTCACCGGAGCCAGCAGGGGAGTGGGGCGAGACGTCGCCGCGCTGCTTCTTCGCGCGGGCTGGGAGGTCAGCGCCCAGTATCACTCCCGGCCGGACGAGGGGCTTGGTGTAACCCGGTGGTGGCAGGCGGACTTCCGCCAGCCGCTCCCCGACGATCTTCCCCTGCCCGAGCGGATCGACGCCCTCATTCATTGCGCCGGGATCTGCCCCATCGGCACCACCGACTCCCTGACCCGCCGCGCGTGGGAGGAATCGCTGGCCGTGAACCTGCACGCCCCGGTGGAACTGACCTCCCGGGCGCTGCCCGCGCTGCGGGCCGCGGGCGGGCACATGGTGTACGTCAATTCCGGGGCCGGGCTCCACTCCAAGCCGCAGTGGTCCGCCTACTCCACCGCCAAGCACGCGGCCCGCGCCTGGTGCGACGCGCTGCGCGCCGAGGAACCGGAGATCCGCGTGACCAGCGTGTACCCCGGGCGCATCGCCACGGATATGCAACGCGGAATCGTCGCGGAGCTGGGCGAGGAGTGGCGGCCGGAATCCTACCTGGACACCGCCGAGGTAGCCCAGGCCATCGTGGCGGCGCTGGGCAGCCACACCACGGATATTCAGGTGCGCCCATGACCCCGCCCGCACGCCCCGAGCACCCGGAAAACAACCTACACAGCGACGCCGACTACACCAACAAACTCCCGCCCGCGCCGCACAGCCCGGAGGATCTGGCCCGCGCCACCGACCCCGCCGTGCAGCACGAGCGCAACCGCGCCTCCACCCGCCAGGCTCTCTGGTGGTTGGGTGGCACGGTGGTGCTCTCCGCCGTGGTCTGCCTCGTCCTGGCGCTGCTGGCGCGCGCCCTCGGCGGGCCCTACTGCGAAGCGGGGGAGGCGACCTGGCTGTGCAGCCGCGCCGCGCAGGTGTGGTGGGGGGTGGGTTCTGCCGTGGTGCCCGTGGCGGGGCTCGTCGGCTGCATGGTCATCATGGTGCGCAAACTCCAGCGCTATACCCGCTGGCGCGCCTGGATGGGAATCTTCTGGGTGCTCGTGCCGCACGCCATGATGTGGATGACCACCACGCTGCCCTACGCCATCGTGGGCAACCCGGCGCTGTAGGGGGCTTTCAAGGGTTTGGCTTAGCGACGTCGCCAAGCCGAGCCCGCCAAGCCGCGCGCCTAACCCTCCTCGCAGGAATCCAGCACCACCTCGAACTCCAGGAGTTCCGCCTTGGTGGCGGCGGGGCGGCGCTTCTCCTGGCCCTCGCCCTCCCCGTGGGCGGCCGCCGCGCGGTTATCGCGCCAATCGGCGTAAGAGGCCTCATCCTTCCACCAGGTGACCACAAAGTAGCGTTCCTCCCCGGCGGTGGGGCGCAGCAGCTGGAAGCCCTCGAAGCCGGGAGCCTGATCCACGGCGTGCTTGCGGGCGGCAAAGCGCTCCTCCAGGGTCTCGGCCGCCTCGGCGGGCACGGTCAGGGCGTTGATCTTCACGATGCTCATACGGCCCAGCATAGACCTCCCGAGCGCGCTTAGGGCGTGGGCGCTTAAGCCGTGGTTTCCGGTGTTTTTTGCCTATCCAGCCAGGTGCCCAGGAGTAGGGCCGCCAGCATAATCAGCGGCCAGCTCCACCGGCCAAGGTCCCACGCCGCAGCCGGATCCGTGGCTAAGGTAAAGAGCCACCTCAGCACGATGGTTCCCCCGTAGAGCAGGCAGATATAGGGCCAGCGTTCCCACCCCCGGAAGAGATACGCGGACACCGGAAGCACAAGGGTAAGCGGAATAAGCCACGCCACCCCCTGCTGCACCGCACCGATGGAAAGCGCGATGGCAAAGAGCACGGTGATCACCAGCCCCACTATCACGCGCCTGCGGTGCATACTAAGTTACTTCTTCTTCCTCAATAGACCATCCACGGACAGCGCACCCGGCCCCACGAACACCAGGATGAACAGCGCCCAGCACAGCAGGGCGCTGGCCACGCCGCCGTTATTCAGCAGGGTCAGCCCCTCCGGCTGGTGCATCCAGAAGTACGCCACCGCCATGCTACCGGAGGAGAGGAAGGCGGCGGTGCGGGTGAACAGACCGAGGATCACCAGGCCGCCGCCCACGATCTGAATAGCGGCCGCCCACCAGGTGGGGAAGGCAAAGAGTTCCGGTGCCTCAAACTCCCCGGCCACCGGCCAATCGAAGAAGCGGGAACTACCGTAGAAGAAAAAGATCAGACCAATAGCAATGCGATACAACGCAAGAGCGCCGGGCGTGGCGCGTTCCAAAAAGTTTTGCACGCACCAAGCATAGCCTTAACTGACCTGCTCGCACTCTTTTCGTCCACAATGGTGTATGCCCTCGCCGCCGCTCTCCTCGCCGTTCCAGCAGGAATCGCAGATAAGCACCTGACGGCGGCAGGTATCCTCATTCGCGCAGTTGCGGAAGGAGGTGGTGTGCTCCCCGCAGTGCACGCAGCGTCCCAGGCGCGCGGGGTCGATGCCAAAGTTCATGGTCATCCTGCGATCAAAAACGTACAGCGAGCCCTCCCACAGGCCCTTATTCCCATAGGCCTCTCCGTAGCGGACAATGCCGCCGTCGATCTGGTAGACCTCCTTGAAACCCCGGTTGCGCATGAGCGCGGAGAGCACCTCGCAGCGGATACCGCCCGTGCAGTAGGTGACCACGGGGCGATCCTTGAGGGCGTCATACTTGCCGGACTCCAATTCCGCGATGAAGTCATGCGTGGTGCGCACGTCCGGCACCACGGCGTCTTTGAACCTGCCGATCTGCGCCTCCATCGCATTGCGGCCGTCAAAGAACACCACCTCCTCGCCCCGGCGCTCCACCAGCTCATTGACCTCGTGCGGCTTGAGGTGTACCCCGCCGCCGACCACCCCGTGCTCGTCCACGCGCAGTTCCTCCGGCGCGCCAAAGGCCACGATCTCCTCGCGGGCTTTGACCGAGAGGCGGGGGAAGTCCTCCGCACCACCCTCGGACCACTTGAACTCCATGCCCTTGAAGCCGGGGTATTCGCGGGTCTTTTTGATGTAGCGCTTGCAGGCCGCCATGTCCCCGCCCACGGTGCCGTTGATGCCGTGCCGGGAGATGAGGATCCGCCCGCGCAGCCCTAGGGACTCGCACAGATCGCGCTGCCAGAGGCGCACGGCCTCCGGGTCCGCGATGGGGGTGAACTTGTAATACAGAAGGATTTTCCCGAGCGACACGGCCCTTAGTCTACGCCGCGCCCCTCATCGGCCTCAGCGTCAGGCTGCCGACGCCCCGAGCCCCGGGATTGCCACTCCCGTCGCTTCCGCTCGCGCTGCGAGGGCGTGGGAATAGCCCCCACCACCGCGCCGCCGAGGGTATAAATCACCAGTTCCTTCCAACTGAAATGAATGTCCTCCACGCTCACCGTGGAGCCGATGGTGGAACTAATATCAATGTTAAAGAGCGCCATGAGGCAATAAATTGCGGCACCGATGGCGGCAAATGCGGGGATTGATATTAGTTTCCGCTTCATCATCGTGTATCACCCGATCCCGACGATACCAATACCCCCATCCGGGGGCCACCACCCCCACTCCTTGAACGATTCACCCGCGTTTTCACCCCACAGACGGCCGCCACACGCCCCGCGCGGGCCTACGCTGCCCCACAGGCATATCCCCTCTTACCGAAAGAAGAAAGGTTCCTCATGGGCAACAAGAAGATTCGCGTGGCCATCGCCGGGGTGGGCAACTGCGCCACCTCTCTGATTCAGGGCGTGGAGTATTACCGCGATACCCCGGCCAGCGAGCGCGTTCCGGGCCTCATGCACGTGCAATTCGGGGATTATCACGTGGGCGATATTGAGTTCGTGGCGGCCTTTGACGTGGACGCCGCCAAGGTGGGCCAGGATCTTTCCGCCGCCACGCGGGCCTCGCGGAACTGCACCATCACCATCGCGGAGGTGCCGGAACTGGGCGTGACGGTGCAGCGCGGCCCCACCCTCGATGGCCTGGGCACCCACTACCGCGAGGCGGTTGCGGAATCGGAGGCGGAGCCGGTGGACGTCGCTAATGCCCTGCGGGAGGCAAGCGCGGACGTGCTGGTGTCCTTCCTCCCCGTGGGCTCGGAGGCGGCGGATAAGGCCTACGCGCAGGCCGCGCTGGACGCCGGGTGCGCCTTTGTCAATGCCCTGCCGGTATTCATCGCCTCCGATCCCGAGTGGGCGGAGAAGTTCCGCGCGGCGGGGTTGCCGATCATCGGGGACGATGTGAAGTCCCAGGTGGGGGCCACCATCACGCACCGGGTGCTGGCGCGGCTCTTTGAGGAGCGCGGCGTGCGCCTGGATCGCACCATGCAGCTCAACGTGGGCGGCAACATGGATTTCCAGAACATGCTGGACCGCGAGCGCCTGGAATCCAAAAAGATCTCCAAGACCCAGGCGGTGACCTCGAACTTGCAGGACGGCCCCCTGGCGGGCAAGACCAGCGACCGCAACGTACACATCGGCCCCTCGGATTACGTGGAGTGGCTGGACGACCGCAAGTGGGCCTACGTGCGCCTGGAGGGCACCGCCTTTGGTGGGGTGCCGCTGAACCTGGAATACAAACTAGAGGTGTGGGACTCCCCGAACTCCGCAGGCATCATCATCGACGCCCTCCGCGCCGCCAAGATCGCCCTGGATAGGGGAGTGGGTGGGCCGATCATGCCCGCCTCCTCCTACCTCATGAAGTCCCCGCCGGAGCAGCTTCCCGACGACCTCGCGCGCGAGCGCCTAGAGGAGTTCATCGCGCAGGGCTAGAACTCGCAGCGATACAGACGCTGCGCGTCCGCCCCCAGCCCGGCGGGAATATCCGGCGAGGATTCCAGGAGGGCGAGCGCGCCGAGGCGAACCCGCTCCCGCAACTCCGCCGGGGGTTCGGCCACGCAATGGGTGGGGGAGGCCAGTTGCCGGGCAAAGGAATCCGCGCCGATCCGCGCCCCGCGCACAAGATCGGCGGTGGCGGTATCCCAGCCCATGACCTCCGGCCCCGGCTGGGGCTGTGCACCGGGGTAGTTCTCCACCACGGTGGCGGGGAACACACCCTCCACGTCCGCCTCCCGCAACCTCCCCATCGGGGTCGCCAGGGCATCCACCAGCCGGGGGTGCTGAGCGCTGGAACACGCAATGAGGCCGCCGGGATCGCCCATGCACTGAGTATCCGCGTACCGGCTCACCCGGTATTCCTCCAGGTTCAGCAGGGGAGAAAGGGCCAACGCCACGGCCACGATGGCGGGCAACCACACCGCACCACGCGGCTTTGCCCACACGAGCACCAGCACCGCCACCGCCGCGAAGAACTGCGCCAGCAGCACCCCCGGCTCCGGCTCAAAGCCCAGCAGGCTACCGGTGGCGGAGCCGAGGAGGATCAGTCCCCCGCCGCGCAAGCCCGCCCAGAGCAGCCCCACCGATACCACCGGCCCCAGCACGGGGACCCGGCGCGATACGGCATAGCCCAACGCCAGCACGGCACACACGCTAAGCAGGCTCACCAGAAAGTGCGCGGTGGCCCACCCCGCCATCTCACTCCACCAGCGCGGCCAGGAACGGGAGGCCCAGGCGAACGTCGCTATGGCGGGGAACACCAGGGCCGGGTATATCCGCGGCGCGCGGACCGCAGGAACCGCCAGGGCTATCGACGCCACCACGGCCGCCGGGAAGAGGCTTCCCCCGATCCACTCCGCCGTCCAGAGATATTCCCCCCGCCACGGTTGTTCCCCCCAGAACAACCAGGAACGCCATGCAGGCGCACGAGGCTCCCAGCACCACCCACGGAAGCCACGCCCTCATTTTCTTTACTCGTACCTCAGCGCCTCGATGGGGTTGAGCTTGGCGGCCTTATTGGCCGGGTAGTAGCCGAAGAACATGCCGATGCCCACGGAGAAGAGCAGGGAGATAATCACGCCGCTGATCGGGGGCAACACCACCGTGCCCACGAAGGAGGCGATCGCCATGCCCGCCAGGGCACCGAGCACCACGCCGATGAGGCCACCGAGCAGGCACACGATCATGGCTTCCACGATGAATTGCAGGCGGATGTCGCGGCGTCGGGCGCCCAGAGCCTTGCGCACGCCGATCTCGCGGGTGCGCTCGGTGACGGTGACCAACATAATGTTCATCACGCCGATGCCGCCCACCAGCAGGGAGATGCCGCCGATGGCGGAGACCGCCATGGACATGGAGTTGATCACGGAATTGACCTCCTCCACCTGGTTCTGGAAGTCCGAGACCCGCACCATGTAGTTCTCGTTGCTGGCGTAGATCTGGTCAAAGTAGGACTGCACATCCGCCATCGCCTGATCCCGATCCGCGTCCGGGGAAAGGCGCACGCTGATCTGGCTCAGCGGGGAGGAATAGGAGGTGACGTCCTTTTGCACGGAGTAGGGAATATACGCGGTGGGCATGTTGAAGCCGCCGCCGAAGAACCCACCGCTGGTATCGCCCTTGTACACGCCCACCACGGTGAACAGCGTTTCCTCCTCGCCCACCATCAGGGAGACCTCGGAGCCCAGCGCCTGGGCGGCGTCGCCCATGAAGAGGCTGCTCACGGCCTCGGGGCCGATCACCACGACCTTGCGGGAGTTTTCCAGGTCGGCGTCGGTGATGCCGCGACCGTACTCCACGTCCACGCCCGTCATGCGCAGGTAATCCTCATTCACCCCGCTGATCTGGATGGAGGCGTTGGAGGTATCCGTGACGATGTTGCCGGACTGACCGCCCATGTCACCGATGCCCACGCCGTCGATGGCGTCGCCCATGCGTTCCTTGAGGCCGTTGATCATGTCCAGGGTGAGCGCGTCCTCCTCGTCGGAGACGGCACCGCCGTAGTAATAGATCTCCTCCTCGCCATCGGCCCCGGGGTAGAGGGGCATCTCCTCCTCGTCAGGGATCTCCTGCACGGAAACCTGGAGATCGCTGGCGCCCAGGCGGGAAAGCCCCTCGGTGGTCTCGTTCTGCATGGCCGCGCCGATGGTCTGAATGGTAATCACCGAGGCAATACCGATGATGATGCCCAGCAGCGTGAGCAGGGAGCGCATCTTATTCGTGCGCATGCTGCCCAGGGCAAGGCGGATAGCTTCCATAGTGCTCACAGGTAACCCCCTGAGTTAATCTCCACGCGGCCGTCCACCAGGGTGATGATGCGATCCGTTTCCCGCGCTAGTTCCGGGTTGTGCGTAATAAAGACGATGGAGCGGCCCATCTCCTTGTGCAGGCTGTGGAAAAGATCCATGACCATGCGGCCGGTGGCGCTATCGAGGGCGCCCGTGGGCTCGTCGGCAAGCAAAATCTCGGGGTCATTGGCCAGGGCGCGGGCGATGGCCACGCGCTGCTTCTGACCACCGGAAAGCTCGGAGGGCTGGTGATTCATGCGATCGCCCATGCCCACCATGTCCAGCAATTCCTTGGCGCGGGCGGTGCGCTCGCGGGGGGCAATGCCCGCGTACATCATGGGCATCTCCACGTTGCGCAGGGCGCTGATCCGGCTCACCAGGTTGAAGTTCTGGAACACAAAGCCGATGGTCTGAGCGCGGGTCTGCGCCAGGGAATTATCGTCCGAGTCCAGCACGTTGGTGCCATTAAGCCAATACCCGCCGGAGGTGGGGCGATCCAGCAAGCCGATGATATTCATCAGCGTGGACTTACCAGAGCCGGAGGAACCCACCACGGAAAGGAACTCTCCGCGGCGCACCGAAAGATCAATGCCGTGGAGCACCGTCAATTCATTCGGGGAGCCCTGATTAAAGGTTTTCACGATCGAGCGTAACTCGATCAGGCTGCGCTGCTGTTCTGCCATGAGGGTGCTTTCTATCCTGCCGCTTTTCTTCCTACTGCCCTAAACCAACCCAACCCCGCCGCCCTGCGCCCGCCACGCCTCATGGGGGCGCGCGGAGCGAGGACGACGGGGCACGGAAATTACTCGACGAGGGCGGCCCCGGTGGAAACCGTGACCTTCTTGCCCTCAAGATCCTGGTAGTTGAACGGTTGCAGGATCACCTGATCGGAGGCCTTCAGATCGCCGCCGGTGACGGCCACGAGGTAGCCATCCGTCTCGCCGGTCTGCACCTCGCGCTCCACCACGCGGGAATCGCGGGAGACCACCAGCACCACCTCATTGCCGTTATCGGAGGGGTACACCGCCTCGGCGGGCACCGTCATGGTGTCCTTGGCGATCTCCTGGAGGATCTTGGCACGGGCGGAGGCACCCATGCGCAGGCCCTCGGTGTCGCCGGTCACGGAGATCTCCACGGGGAAGGTCACCTTGGCGCCGCTGCCGCCGGAGGAACTAGCCGCGCTGGAGGCATCCTCCTGCACGGGGCCGTTACCGGCCACGGGGGACACGGAGACGACCTCGCCGGTGAACTCCTTTTCCCCGGTCACGGGGGTGGTGAAGGTCACCGGGGAGCCCTCGGCCACCTTGTCGATGTCCGTCTCCTTGACCTCGCCGCGCAGCTTGAAGGCGGAATCATCGGCCACGGTGAGCATGGCGCCCTCGGCGGTCTGGCCCTCCTTGGCCTTGATGTCCGTGACCACGCCGGCGATGGTGGCCTTCACGGAGGCGTCCTCGATCTGCTCGCGCAGCTTGTCCACGGCCTTCTCGGCCTCCTTGTCCGCGTCATCCGCGTTCTTGCGGGTATCGCGCACCACCTTGGCCTGGGCGTCCACGTCCTTCTGGGTCACGCCGGTATCCACCACGTTGGCCTCCGCCAGCGCCTGGCGCAGGGCCTCCGGCTCGATGTCCGGGTTGGAGCGGGCCTGATCCAGGGTGTACTCGGTGCCGCCGTAGATGATGGTGGCGTTACCGCGCGCGGCCTCGGCCTTGAGGCGCTCGTATTCCTTCTCGGCGGCGTCCACGGCGGCGTCGCCCTCCTTGCGCACCGCATCGGCGTGCTTCTCGGCCTCGGCCAGCTGCTCGTTCAGGTCGTCGGTGTTCAGCGTGGCCACCACCTGATCGGGCTCCACGCGGTCACCCACGGCCACCTCCAGCTTGTCCACCTTGGCGGCGGCCGGGGCGGCGATGGTCTCCGTCTTTTCCGGCTCGATGGTGCCGGAGACGGCAATGCGATTGACGATGCCCTCGGTAGACACCGGCTGCACGTCCGCGGCGGTGAGGTCCGAATCACCGGAGGAATCACCGGCACCGAATACCGAGCGGCAGCCCACGAAGATCAGGAGCAACAGCAGGAGCAGGGCCAGAAGCGTGAGCAGGGTGCGGCGGCGCTTCTTCTTGCGCTCCTCTTCCTCCTCGGAGCCCTCCTTGATGGCCTCCGGGCCCTCCTCGCCGTCCTCGGTGGCGTCCTCCTCGGAGGATCCCTCGGCATCGCCCAGGGCCACGGAATCCTCCGGGATACCCCAGGCGGCGTTCTCCTGGTTCTCCGGGCCCTCCTGCTCACCCATCGCGGTGGTGTTCAGACTGGTGGCGCCGAAGCCCACCTTGTCCTCATCGTTCACGTCCGCGATGGAGAACCCGGCGGCGCCCGCCCTGGTGCTGCCCGCGGCGATCTCCGTCTGCCCGGCGTAATCCTGGCCCGCGTAATCCGCGCCATAGGCGGAGGCCGAGGAAAGGGAATCGGAATCCTGATAATCCTGCGCCGCAGCGGCCTCGGCGGCGGCCGATTCCGCCTCCGCGTCCCCACGGGAGGCAGCGGAGGCGGAATTGTTCACCCCGGTGGCACCGGAGGCCCCGGAAACCCCCGTGGCACCGGCGCCGCCAACGGCACCGGCCAGGCCGGAGGAACCGCGCCCGGAATTATCCCCGGATTGCTCGGAGTTCCTCGTCTTATTATCGCCTCCGCCACGAGGAGGCAGGGGTACCTCGTTATAGAGGGAACCTTCTATGAGCTTTGGCGGATCATTCTCGGTGTTCACGCGCGTTTTTCCCGGTTCCCCACCTGCCCATCACGGCGGCACAGAGGCGGCCGCCGTGCGGCCGCCCAGGCAACCATGCCGATGGCAAGAACCAGGTTCTCCTTTCACCAGGTTAAGAGGTGCTCCACAGTTTGTTGTTACTGAGGTTATCGCATACTTCCCTCCACTGGTGGAGAAACACCCCCACCCTCCCCACAGAAATATTTTTCCCGGTATCCTCCTGCACACCTTAGCGCTTGCGGTAGAGCGCCCGGCGCTGATACTTGGGCTCCGAGGTGACCAAAACGCCCAGGTTACGGAAGATTCCCTCGTCCACCGATCCCAGAATCGTGGTGGTGTGACAGTCACTACCTTTAAGGTTCTTCAACTCCGCTAGCGCCCGGCGCGCCTCGGCGGAGCGGGCGGCGGAAACGGAAAGGGCAATGAGCACCTCATCGGTGTGCAGGCGGGGATTGCGGGAACCCAGGTGCTGGGTTTTCAGGGTTTGAATCGGCTCAATGGAGTCCGGGGACAGGAGATTCACAGACTTCTCAATGCCGGCCAGGTGCTTCAGTGCGTTGAGCACCATCGCGGAGGAGCAGCCCAAAAGATCGGAGGTCTTGCCGGTGATGATGGTGCCGTCGGCAAGCTCCATCGCGGAGGCCGGCTGCCCGGTGGCCTCCTCCACCTCCAGGGCCGGGGCCACCACGCGGCGATCCGCCGCGCTCACCCCCGCCTTGGTCATCACCATCGCCACCCGCTCGGACAGCACCGGATCGCGCTCCTCCCGGCGCTCCTCCACCAGGGCCTTGTAATAGCGGCGAATGATCTCGTGGTTGGCGGCCTCACGGCAGGCGGCATCATCGCTCATGGCATGGCCCGCCATGTTCACGCCCATGTCCGTGGGCGACTGATAGGGGGAGTCCCCCGCGATGAGTTCCAGCATGGACTTCAGCAGCGGGAACACCTCCACATCGCGGTTATAGCTGGTCACCTGCTTGCCGTAGGCGGAGAGGTGGAAGGGGTCGATCACGTTGATGTCATCGAGGTCCACCGTGGCGGCCTCATAGGCCAGGTTCACGGGGTGCTCCAGGGGGAGATTCCAGATGGGGAAGGTCTCAAACTTGGCGTATCCGGCCTGCACGCCGCGCTTGTATTCGTGATACACCTGGCTTAGGCAGGTGGCCAGCTTGCCGGAACCCGGCCCCGGCGCGGTGACCACCACGAGGTCACGGGTGGTTTCCGCGTACTCGTTGCGGCCAAAGCCCTCCTCGCTGATGATCCGGGCGGTATCGGTGGGGTAGCCGGGGATCACGCGGTGCCGCGCCACGGAAAGGCCCAGCTTTTCCAGGCGGGCGATGAAGTCCAGGGCCAGGGAGTTATCGTCCTCCAACTGCGTCATCACCACGTTATTGACCAGGAAGCCGCGCTCGCGGAACACGTCCACCAGGCGCAGCGCGTCCTCCTCGTAGGGGATCCCGAGGTCCGCGCGCACCTTTTGGCGTTGCAGGTCCTTGGCGTTCACGCACACCACGATCTCCACCTCGTCGCGGATGTGCTCCAGCATGGCGATCTTGTTATCCGGGGTGAAGCCGGGCAGCACGCGGGAGGCGTGGAGGTCGTCGAAAAGCTTTCCCCCCATCTCCAGGTAGAGCTTGCCGCCGATCTCGGCGCGGCGCGCGCTGATGTGCTCGGATTGCAGCTGAATGTACTTTTCCCGATCAAAGCCCTGGCTCATGCGTTCCCCTTCCGGTGCTCCTCGCTCGACCGCACCAGCATACCGCCGCCATATACTGTTCCTCATGCCGGAAGGTCACGTCATTCATGGGCTCGCCCACCGCCTCAACGCCGAGTTCGGGGCCAAGCGGGTGGGAGTCTCCTCGCCCCAGGGGCGCTTCGCGCGCGAGGCCGCGCTGCTCGACGGCAGCACCCTGGAGCGCGCGGAGGCCTGGGGCAAGCACCTCTTTATTACTTTCGACGCCACCCACCCCGCCCACATCGTGTACATCCACCTGGGGCTCATCGGGAAACTGGCGGTGCACCCGCACGCCGCGCCGGTGGGGCAGGTGCGGCTGCGCATCACCGACGAGCGCGTGGCCGCCGACCTCCACGGCCCGCAGTGGTGCCGCCTCATCACCGAGGAGGAGCGCGCCGCGGCCATCGCCAAGCAGGGGGCCGACCCCCTACGCGCCGACGCCGACCCCCAGCCGGTGCTGGATACCGTGCTGCGCTCCCGGCGCTCGATTGGCTCCCTGCTCATGGATCAGCACCTCTTTGCCGGGGTGGGCAACATCTATCGGGCCGAAACGCTCTTCCGCCTGGGAATCTCCCCCTTTACCCCCGGGCGCGATCTTTCCCCGGACACCGCTCAGGAAATCTGGGAGGACCTGGTGGACCTCATGCGGGTGGGCGTGGAGCGCGGGCGCATCGACACCGTGCGCGAGGAACACACCCCCGAGGCGATGGGCCGCCCGCCGCGCAAGGACGATCACGGCGGGGAAGTGTACGTGTACCGCCGCGAGGGGCAGCCCTGCTACGTGTGCGGCACGCCGGTGCGGCTTCAGGTCATGGAGGGGCGCAACCTCTTTTGGTGCCCGGCCTGCCAGCCGGAGTAGGGCCCCTGGAGCTCGGGGCCACGCGCCTAGGCCGGGGTGGCGTTAAGGTAGCGGGCCGCGCCATCGCGCAGTTCCAGCACCTCATCGGCCGCATCCAACTGGGAGCGATCGTGCGTGACCATCACGGTGGCCACCTGGTGCGTATCGGTGATCCCGCGCAGCAGGCTCACGATCTCCTGGGAGAGTTCCCGATCCAGCGCGGAGGTGGGCTCATCGGCCAGGATCACGGCGGGATCGCCCATCAGTGCACGCGCGATGTTCACGCGCTGGCGCTGCCCGCCGGAGAGTTCCTGCACCCGGCGGTGCCCCAGACCACCCAGGCCCACCTCCTCCAACAGCCCCTCGGCGCGCTTCTGCGAGGCGCCAGTCAGGCGGCGGCCCCGCAGGTGCTCGGCCATGAGCACCTGCTCGCGCACCGTGAGGGAGGCCAGCAGATTGGGATTCTGGAAGATCATGCCGATGCGCTCGCGGCGCACCTTGCTGCGCCGCGCCTCCGGGGCGCCGTGCAGCGCCTCATCCGCGATGGTCACCGTCCCCGAGGTGGGCACGATCAGCCCGGCCAGCACGGAGAGCAGCGTGGACTTGCCGGAACCGGACTCGCCCACCACGGCGGTGAGGTGCCCTGCGGGCACGCTCATGCTCACCTCGTTTAGGGCCGTGACGGTGCCGGTGCCGTCGGGGAAAACGCAGCTCACGCGGTCAAGAATGATGGTCATGGTGGGTTCCTTTCTTGTAAGTATTCAGTATTTCTAGTTATTCAGCGCCAACTGCGGATCAATCGTGGACACCCGGCGCGTGGCCAGCCAGGCCCCCAGGAGCCCCAGCACCAGCACCCCCACCGTGGGCAGCACCACCGTGACCACGCTGAGGTCAAAGGGCACCACCTGACGCGCCGCCAGCCCCAGCGCCGTGGCCACTACCGCGCCCACCGCCGCGCCGGCGCTTAGGATCAGCGCGGCCTGGCCGAGGCTATCGCGCAGCACATAGCTTTTCGACGCTCCCAGCGCCCGCAGCACCGCAATATCGCGGGTGCGCTGGATCGTCCACACGCTCAAGAAAGCCACGATCACCAGCGCGGAAATGCCATAGAGCAGGCCCTGGATCGACAGCAGGGAGCCGCGCTCGGACTGATACGCGCCCAGGCCCGCGAACGATTCCTTCACGCTCACCGCCGCCGAGCCGGTGGCCTCGGCCGTGTTCTCCCAAACCTCCTGGGGCTCGCCGTCCAGCATGAGCACGGTGGGGGCGGGGGAGTGGGCCACCTCCTTCCAGGTGTCCATGCCCACCCACACCACGGGCAGGTGGCTGTAATACTCCTCGGCCACGGTGCCCGCCACGGGCACCTCCACCCCGCTCATGGTGAGGGTGGCGGGGGCATCGAGAGTATCTGGAAGCAACGCCCCCTCGGCCGGGATCGTGCCGCCGCCGGGAACCTCGCTTCCCTCCGGGAGGCCCAGCACCGCCACGGACGTGGTCTGACTGCCCGCCTGGGCGCTGGTCTGGGTGATTCCCAGCGGGGTGACCTCGGTGACGCCGGGGGTGCTGCGCCAGGCGCTCACCGTCTCCTCCGGCACGCGGGACTCCACGAAGTCCACCTCCGGGGTCTCACCCGGCACAGCCTGCGCCCCGCTGAACACGTAGCGCTGCGGGTCCAGGGCCTCCAGGGCGGAGGTGTTCTGCTTACCCAGGCCACCCGTGAGGCCGGTGAGCATGACCAGCAACAACACGATGAGCGCCACCACGATTCCCAGGAGGCTAAAGCGCCCCCAGGAACGTCGAATATCCCGCAACGCAAGAAACATGAGTCGATCCTTTCCAATGTGCTTTCTGCCGCTTTTCGTATCTCTGCTCTTTATCCTGCGTGGCGCACCCCCACCCGCACATCGGCTAGCGGCCAGATTCTGGTATCGGCCATTCGGCCGATGTCGCCTCGCCCCCGCGCCCTCTAGGCTGGCGGCCGTGTCTCCCCACTCCGGCCCCGAACGCCCCGCTCCCGATGGGCGCCCCGCTCCCGATCCTTTGCAGCCCGCCCCGGCGCACACGGCCCACGATTCCTCCGCCCTCGACCAAATCCTGGGCGCCATGCGGGTGGGCCTGCACGTGCTCTTTGCCTTCCTGCTCCTCTTCGGGGCCGTCGCCACGCTCGGCGGGCTCGGCAGACTCGGCGGACTGGGCCCCGCCACCGAACGCAGCGGGGCGGCGCTCATGCTGGCGCTGTGCACCACCCTCGCGGCCACCTACCTGGCGGGCACCCTCTGGGAAAAGCGCTTCACCCAGCGCCACACCCCGCGCGATCCCTCGCCCTACCGCCTGCCCTGGCTGGGGCTGGTGCTCGCCCAATGGCTCGGCCTGCTGCTGCTCAGCCATCACTTCCTCTGGCTGCTCTTCCCCCTCGCCTTCCTCATCTGGCATCTCGTACCCACCGACGCCTGGGGCTTTGCCGTGGTGCTGCTCACCTGGGGGCTCGGCGTGAGCCTTCCCCTCGCGCTACCCCGCGCGGGCGGACCGCTGCTGAGCACCGCGCCGGAGTGGGGGCTCGGCGGGGTGCTCGGGCCCTTCCTCGGCGTGGCCTTTGCCTCCGCCTGTTACTTTGCCTACCGCGCCCTGCACCGGGAGGCCGCCCACCACCGCCGCGTGGCCGAGGAACTCGCCGCCACCCAGGAACAACTGCTGTTCGCCGAGAACCAGGCCGGGCGCCTGGCGGAACGCGAGCGGCTTAGCCGCGAGATTCACGACACGCTCGCCCAGGGCTTCAACTCCATCGTGCTGTTTTCCCGCGCCTGCGAGAAAAACCTCCGGGCGGTGGGTGCGGGTACTGGGAGTACTGTCGCTGGGGGTGCTGGAAGTAGAGGGGGCGCTGGAAGTGGGAGGAGCGCTGCCGCTGATGGCGCGCAGGACGCCGCCCGGCTCGACGCTGCTCGGCTCGCTACCGCCCGCGAGCAACTGCGCACCATCGAGGCCGTGGCCACGGAAAACCTCACCGAGGCTCGCCAACTCGTGGCCGGAGGCGCACCCCAAACCCGCAACCTCTCCCGGGCGCTCACCGACCTCGGCGCGCGCCTCACCCAGCGCCACGGCCTGCCCGTGGAGATTATCGCCCCCGAACACACCACCCAGGCCCTGCCGGTGGAGGTGGCCTCGGCGCTGCTGCGCGTGGCCCAGGAGGCGCTGACCAACACCGTGCGCCACGCCCACGCCACCCAGGCGCGCGTGACGCTGAGCGCCTGGGACAAGGACCTCACCCTGGACATCTTCGACGACGGCACCGGCTTCGATCCCACCGCTACCCAGGGATACGGCCTGCCCGGCATCCGCTCCCGCCTCCGCGAGATCGGGGGCACGCTCACCATCGACTCCTCCCCGCACGGCACGGTGGTCACCGCGCGGGTACCGTGGGAGCAATCATGATACGGGTCATGCTTATCGACGATCACCCAGTGGTGCGCGCCGGGCTGCGCGCCATCCTGGACAGCTTCGAGGACATCACCGTGGTGGCCGAGGGAGCCAGCGGGCCCAACCCCGCCGAGATCCCCGAGGACGTAGACGTGCTGGTGATGGACATCCAGATGCCCAGCGTGGACGGAATCCAAGCCACCCGCGCCCTGCGCGAGGCGGGCGGGCCTCCCGTGCTGATCCTGACCACTTACGACGCCCAGGCGGACATCGTGGCCGCCCTCTCCGCCGGGGCCCTGGGCTACCTGCTCAAAGACGCCCCCGAGGAGGAACTCCACCGCGCCGTGGTGGCCACCGCGCAGGGCAAACGCACGCTCTCCCCGGAGGTGGCCACCGCCCTGGCCGAGCGCGTGGGCAGGCCCCAGGAGGCGCTCTCCGCGCGGGAAACCGAGATCCTGCGGGCCCTGGCCACGGGGGCCACTAATCAGCAATTAGCGCGCTCGCTTTTTATTTCCCTGGGCACCGTGAAAACGCATCTGCTGCACATCTATCAGAAACTAGGCGTGGATAACCGCACGGCCGCCATTGCTAAGGCGCGGGAGGAGAGATTGATTTAGGGCGCGTATCATTTTTGCCATGCTTAATCCGCGCAATTTCCGTTACGCAGACGCACTCGGAGCCGGAGCCTTAACTTATGCCTCCGTGATGATTCAATCGGACGGGTGGCGGGACTTTCTGCACGACCCCCTTTATCCCATTATGTATGGCGCATGGTTCCTCATCGCCCTGTTCTTCTCCCTGCGCCGAGGATTCCGGGAAAAATCGCTTTCCCGCGTATTGATCTTCTACGCGGTGACGCTGCTGATCTTCTTCACCCTGCTCAACGGCGTGGGAAGAATCCTCATCACCGCGATCTCCCTGGTGAACCTGCTGAATCTCGCGTTCCCCCGGCGCACCCCCTAAGAGGAGGGGTGCTGCCCCCAGTGGGTGCGCATGGCCGCCACCACCAGGCTCAATCGGGAGTTCACGCCGAAGTGATTAATGAGCTGGGAGACGTGCTTTTTCACCGTGGACTCCGCATACGTGGTCGTAGCCGCGATCTCGGCGTTAGAAAGGCCGTCGCACAGCAAGGAAAGCACACACTGCTCGCCGGGGGAGAGCACGATCTCCTCCTTTTTCTCCTGCGCGTTGTGCTGGGCCAACTCCCTGGCGGGAATGTAATCCACCAGCCGGGAGAGGCACTGCGGGGAGACGGAGGTGCCGCCATTCATGGCGTCACGCACCGAGGAAATGATCTCCTGCGGACGAGCGGACTTAATGATGTAGCCCGCCGCGCCCCCGGTGAGGGTTTTCAGCATGGTCTCATCGGTATCAAAGCCCGTCATAGCCACAAACACGGGAGGGTTGGGCAATTTGCGCGTCTCCTGAAGCAGCGCAATGCCATCCATCTCCGGCATGTGAATATCGGTGAGCACCAGGTCGATCTCATAATCGTCCAGGGCCTTGAGCGCCGATACCCCGTTGGCCGCCTCCGCTACCACATGAATATCAGCGGTGGTGTTGAAATAGGTGCGCAGGGAGGACAGCACCAACGGGTCATCATCTACCAAAAGCAGGCGGATATTTCCGCCCCGTTCCGCGTAAATAGGACTCACGAGCACCACGGGAGGGTCGGGTTCTTACGGCAGCTAAATACCGAAGCCGCGGAATCCTTGACCGCGTGCGCGGCGATGGTTGCGGTGGTGTTCTTCTGCGCAGTGGGGGCCTGAGCGGCCTGAGCCGCCGGGGATACCGCCAGCAGGCCAGCGGTGGCAGCCACGGCACAGGCCGCGCTGCGCAAACGACGTGATCGGTTCATGGGACTGCACCAGCCTTTCTAGGCATGACGTGTAATTTTGGTCAGGGCCATATTATATGATCTCGGCCTACCCTGCGGAAGTGGGGCCGATCCTGGAGAGACAAAGGTCACTCGCGTGGCGGCCCGCCGCGACATAAGCACCGGATATACGGCTAAAAGACTCGCCCCATGCCTAGAACTTGATGGAAAGCGTCCAGGTTTTTCCATCGCTATGGGTAAATAGTTTGCCACCCATACTTGCCACGGAACGGCGCATCATTCGCATACCCAGGCCGGAAGAAAGCACCGAGGAGGAAAGCCTGCCCCGACGCTCCTTCTCCCCAGCAATCTGATTGCTCATTCGGATGTGCAGGCCGCCATCGCTGCCCTCCAGGTGCAGGAGCACCTCGGAGCCGGGGGTGGCGTACTTGATCGCGTTCGTGGCCCCCTCCAGGAGCACCTTGTGCAGAATCTCCAAGGTGGGGTTGGTGATCTGCACGTCCTCGCTCTCATCCACCACCGTCACGCTCAGATTGTGGTTCCGCATCTTGGCCGTAATCTCTTTGACCGTCTCCACCAGAGTGGGAGCCGAGGGCTTCTCCTGCCGATCCTGCGGGGCATTGAGCAGACTGAGCAGGGAACGCACCTGGGACATCGTGATGCGCGCGTCCTCCGCGATTCCGGACAATTCCCCGTGCAGGGTGCTTCCCTCCTTTTCCTGCATGGCCAAGACCTCCGAGCGCATGACGATTGAGGTCAGGGAGGCCGCCACGGAATCGTGCAGCGTGCTGGCCAATTCCTCGCGTCGCTTGCGGTACTCATCGCGCCACTGCTCAGCCAGCTCGATTTTCTGGCGCACCTTGCGGCCCAGCGTCCACCCGGCAAAGGCCGTCACCGCCATGAAACCCTCCCAAATGAGGATCGCGGAAAAATCGGCCTCGATGGTCTTGGAATTACGATCAATCAACCCCAGAATGCCCACGGCCACGCCGGTGAACAGCACCAGGCGCAACTTGCCGTGATAGCCCACCAGGCCCATGACCACGGCGCACAGAAAGACGTTAGAGGGCAAAAAGAGGTGCGCGAAAAAGATGGTCAGGGTGAACATGAGGACAAAGGTGAGCGTTCCCAGCAGGGGATAGCGCACGATCAGCGCCACGCTGGTGGTGAGGATCGCCGCCCACAGGGCGCTCTCCGCATTGACCTCCCAGGGATCGCTCACCCACAGCGAAAAGACCACCCAGCCCATCGCGCAGAGCACCACCCAGCCCTCGCGCGGAACGCGACGCATCCTTTGGGCGAGATTCTCCATCACCACATCACTCTCATTTCCGTGGGCTCACTTCCGTGAGGCAACCGACGCACGGTACCGGTATCAGGTGCCGATGCCCAGAGCAATTGGGGCCGAGGCAGCGACCGGCAGGGGAACTCACAGCATAGCCGACGAAAGAACGAGGTTCACGGGGGAAGCGGGTGGATTCTCGCCCTGGTGAGGAGATAGTGGGAGAAGGGACTCCATAGTAATTCTCCACCAGATAAAATGAGTTTTTAGCTGGTGGGGAATTATATTTATCAGATTATCAGCGTCCCAAAATTAGCCAATACGATTTTCCATGAAAGAAAGTTGGGCCTGGTGCACCTGGTTTGCAAAATGATCTTCAACGTTCAACTCGAATACATGTATAAGAGTAGACTCCGAACGATCAAAGAGCAGCAACTCAGCCTCTACACCCATATCAACAAGCCTTTTATTGAACTCAATAGCCTGTGAGGTAAAAGAGCCAAAGTTTCCATCGCTCGAAAATGTTGGCGGGAAATCCTTGTTAATATTCTCATACATGGAGGCCTGGGAGACATCTGAGCTATCTTCAATATTTACTACATCAAAGTAGGAGCGGAAACAGGCACCGAATAGCCAATCCGTGAGGAAGAATCCGGTATCGTCCCCTGTGGCAGGGTCAAACAATGCACCCACCGCAATATATCCCAACGGCTTCATGTCATTATTTATATTTGCCGGTTTAAAATCAAATTCCGAGGCATAATCCGGGTTGGTCAGTAACGCCGAAAGTTGAGCCGTGGCATGTCCGCCGGCGGAATCGCCACTTAGAAATATCTTGTTAGGATCAATTCCATACTCATCCGCATTATCAAACACATAGGCAAGGGCATTGTTTACCTGCTCCAGACCGCCCGGATAACGCATGTCTGGGCTCAGCTCATAATTAACATTTACTACATTATATCCCTCTGAAACAAAACGATAAAGGTAATCCTCACGATTCGATTTATCATCGAGCACATAGCCTCCGCCATGCACATAGAAGAGGGTGGCCTTTGAATCCGGGGCGGTATAAATATCCAGCAGATTATCCTTGCGGTCAGGATTATACACTAGATTCTTATAATACACAGTGCCATCATCGTTTTCTCTAGGCTCGGCTCAGTGGAATGCTGCCCCTGCAATGAACGGGCAAGCACATCAGGGAAAAAGGCGGTGTAGCTTAATCCGCCAACCAAAATAGAAGAAAGACCCAAACCAACGATCCCAACCCCAGCAAGAATCTTCTTTCCTCGCTTCGGAGATTCCTTGATCGTTCGACCAGCCCCTTGGAAGAGAAGAGCCAAGAAACTTAAACTAGTTATCACGGCAGCCGCCATGATAACCGAGTAGCGATCCGTGAACACCGCCAATACGGTAACCGCAAGGCTAGATAGGACCAGGATCAACGACAGTTCTTTTCTCTGCCCCCGATACTCTATAACGAACCTCAGAACCAACAAAGCCACCAGAGCAAAACCCAAAACTGGATAACTTTGGAAAAATAAGAAACTTGCTGCCGCTAACAGGAATATGAGCAAGTCAAAGATTTTGGCAAATCTCATCGCGCACCTTTACAATCGATCTGGACAGGATCACTCTAGCAGTAAAGGTCGCCACAACCCCTACTAGAGGGAACGGCTGGAACAAAAACTTGAAAATTGTGACATCAGAATGAAGGTATCCCTATGCCCAGCATCGAACACCTAACTAGATCCAATGAAGAAAACCGCCGCTTTGCCAGGGAAAATATTGAAACCGCGATGCTGCAACTCCTGCGAGATCATGACCCAGCAGATATTAGCATCAGCGACATAATACGTCGATCGGGAACTTCTAGAAATTCTTTCTACCGCAACTATGGCACCAAATAAGCACTGCTGAAAGAAATAATCGCCAAGGGACTTATGGCCGTTAAAGCGGAGATAACTCCGCTATTTGAGACAGATCAGGAAAAGTTTTTCCTGAAATTCTTTCAACACTTATGCGAGAATCAAGAACCCTACCGAGTACTATTCAAGAGGGGTCTCGGACCATTAGTAGAAGATTTCTTCTATGGAAATCAGGAAGATGCAGGAGCCGAACGCAGCCCATACCAATATTATCGTAACCAAGCATTTTCCGCTCTCATGATGAAGATTTGCTTCATCTGGATCATGCAAGGATGCAAGGAAACTCCCGAACAGATTACTCAAACCACTTTGAAAATTGCCCAGAATTTCATACAAGAATAGCCGTGCGCCCAAGGATCAAGAATCTAGTCCGCTACGTCCCATTGCTGCATTATTCTAAAACCGAACTTGCCTTCTCTTTATCCAACAATTCTACAGCAACAGAGACGGTCATTATCATCCCGGGAAACGATTCCAAAATAACGATCGCAGCCACGCCTACCAACACCATAGCGGCATATATGAAGAGGGCCGACTTATGATCCCATCGCCGTTCCACCTTGGAGGAAAGGATGACAGCCAATAATAGATCGAGGAAAAGGACGGACGCTAAAAGATATAACATGGGGGTACTCCCCATGAAAATGGCCACCGCGATCAACGCAGAGATATAAAAAGATGCCACCGCCAGTTTCTTGCTCATCATTGCGCCACCTCCCCCATGGACGGAGTCTCGTGCAACCAAGAGGTCACCCTATCAAGGAAGAAACGCCCCCACCATTAGAAAACTCCGGCCTCGGTGCCCGTTTCCATGCACCTCGACCGGAGTTTTCTACACTGCACGACCCTGTTGGACGCACTCACTGTGGTTTCCCGTTCGATCAAGTTCCGAGAACCTCTCCGGCGGCTCCCGTTGTTTGACCTAAGCACAGGGTAACCTTAGATCTGATCCCGGATCAACCCTTTGGTGGAAAATAATTCGCTCTATTTTCATATCCGCAGGTCACAGCCTTATAGAACAGGAAAGGTTACCCTCATATGGGGGTAGGCTTACCTAAACATTACCTACCACCCGAGTGCTCCAAGCCGAGTAATATCCCTCACTATGAGCCGCCTATACCCGGTAGAGTGCGTCCGCCGCGCCGAAGCCACGCTTCTGGCCGCGGAAAGCGAGCCTGATCAACTCATGCGCGAGGCCGCCAAGCATGTGGCCACCACGGCTGTGTCCATGCTCGAACGCACCGGTTCCTCCCACCGCCACGGCTCCCATCACAGCGATTCCACTGGTTCCCGCGTGCTGCTCCTGGTGGGCACGGGCGGCAATGGGGGAGATGCCCTCTATGCTGGCGTGCTGCTACTTAAACGCGGAATACGGGTGGAAGCCCTCACTCTTGGTTCCCGCACTCACGAGGGCGCCACCAGGGCATTCCGGAAGGCGGGCGGCACCTTTCTCATGCAGGACCCCGCCCGCGTAGGCGAGGAATTGACCTGGACGTATCACCTGGTGATCGACGGCATCGTGGGGCTGAGCGGCCGCGCCGGTCTACCCGATACCGCCGCCCGGTTTGCCGATGCTCTCCTCCACTCGGGCGTTCCCGTGCTGGCTATCGACACCCCCTCGGGCCTCCCCGCCGATACCGGCAGCGCACCCGGGGGCTTCATCACCGCGCACGTCACCCTCACCTTTGGCGGCCTGCGTGGTGTCCACGCCGCGCACACCGCCTGCGGCCAGGTTCTCTGCGCGGATCTTTCCCTGGGGAAGGGGCCAAGCCTGGAGCAGGCCCTGGAGGAAACGGCAGAAGGCGCCCATGCCCCCTTCCTCTACCGTGCCGTGCCGCCAACCCATCCGCTTGACCCGGAGCCTGGAACCATTCACCCACTGCGTCCCATTCCGCTCATCGGTGGGGAACTAGAGCCCGCAGGCACGGACGATAAATACAGTTCCGGGGTGGTGGGAATCCTCGCCGGTGGGAGCGTCTACCCGGGGGCGGGCCTGCTCACCACCGGCGCCGCCGTGCGCGCCACCCCCTCGATGGTGCGCTACATCGGCGGCGAGTATCGCTCGGTGGTCACGGCCCTCCCGGAGGTTGTGGGCACCGCCAGCCTCGCGGAGGCAGGTCGGGTACAGGCATGGGTGATCGGCCCCGGGCGCGGCACCGACGAAGAGGCTGAGACGGAGTTAGCCGCCATTTTGCGACGCCCCGAGCCCGTACTCTGCGACGCCGATTCCCTCACCCTGCTCGCCCGAAGCAAAGAACTGCGGGAGTTGCTCCGGGAGCGTACCCCCGGAAGCACCGTGCTCACCCCCCACGCGGGGGAGTTCGCCCGCCTCCGCGAGGGCATGGGGCTAACCGAGCGCACGGATACCGCCACGCCACCGTGGATTCAGGCCCAGGAGATGGCGCGGGAACTCGGGGCGGTGGTGGTGCTCAAGGGGCGCTTTACTAGCGTTGCGCGCGGTGATGTGACCATCATCATTGATGCCGGCCATTCCTGGGCCGCCACACCCGGCTCGGGAGATGTGCTCTCCGGTCTGCTGGGGGCGTGGCTCGCCCGTATGCCCGAGAAGGCACACGAGGCCGCCGTGCTCGCCGTGCACCTGCACGCCGTGGCCGCACGAATCGCCGCCGAGACCCCCGAGGGCCCGGCCCCCACCTCCGCGTCCCGGATCGCGGAGGCGATCTCCCGAGCCACCGCCAGGGAACTACGCGCCTATCGGGCCGCCCGCGATCCCTGGCGGTAAAACACCGCACCCAGCACCGCCCCGAGGGTATTGCACAGCAGATCGTCCACGTCGCTGTATCCCACGGCGGCGATGTACTGCGTAACCTCAATGGTCAGGCTCGTCAACAACCCAATAATCCCGGCCCGCCACAGGGGACGGCGACCCCGCCAGTAATGGGCAACGAGCGCCCCCAGGGGAATGAAGAGGAGAACGTTTCCCACGGTGTTGAGCCAGGGCGCCCACCACACGGAGGGATGCGAGAAGCCGTCGAAAAGCACGAAGTCGAGGCTGCGCTGCTGTTGTGCCTCCACGTCCCACACCGCGTCAATGCTCAGCCACCCCTTGAGGAGGGTGACAGCGAGCAGAATCACGATATAGAGCGCGCAGAGGAGGCCATACATTCCTCGGCGCAGGGGAATAGGGCGGGAAAGCATGACTGACACGGTAAAGGACGGGGCTGTGTCCGGGCTGTACGCCGCCCATGTTTCACGTGAAACATCAGAGGAATCTACCTTTGTACCAAATAGCCCGCGCGGAATGTTTTTCTCCGGTTTTATCGGGGAGATTCCACTACCATTACCCGCATGAGTGACGCACGAGAAGAGACGACCCCACCCCTCTCTCATGCCTCTCACCTGGGAACTTTCTATACTTACCGGCCCACCACCGCCAAGCGCATTCTCTCCGGCCTGAGCCTAGGCGTGGCCGCGCTTTTTCTCTTTGCCGCACTCCACGGCCTGCGCATTTACTAGGGTCAGGACGCTCTGTGGAACCTCTCCGCGGGACTGATTTACACCCTCGCCACGGGGCTCCCCGGCGGATACTGGCTGACGCACACGCTCCGCGACGTTCAGAGGGTGAATCGCTGGGCCGCCGCCCACGAGGCATACAGCACCAACTGGCAGTGGCTGGCGGAAAATGAGGCCCGCAATCCCGCCCATGAACTTCCCCACCTCCCGGCGCTGCCCAAGCGCCGCTGGTGGGTGGTGTGGGTCGTGGCGGTGGCTCTCTTTTTCCTCGCCGCCACCCTGGGCAATAACATGTCCGTGGTCTAGGCCCCGGAGAGCCCTACTTCACCACCAGATTCACCATGCGGCCGGGCACCACGATGGTCTTGACCACGTTCTTGCCCGCCACGTGCTCGGCCACCTTGGGGTCCGCCAGGGCGGCGTCGATAAGCACCTGCTGCTCGGCCTCGGCGGGGACGGTGATCCGCCCGCGCACCTTGCCATTGACCTGAACGGGCAGTTCCACCTCATCGTCCACCAGCCACTTTTCCTCGTGAGTGGGGAAGGGGACGAAGGCGATGGTGCCCTCGTGGCCCAGGCGCGCCCATAGTTCTTCTGCGATGTGCGGGGCCACGGGGGAGAGCATGATCGGCAGCGGCTCCACCAGGTCGCGGGGGACCTCGGTGGGGTAGGCCTTGGTGAGGTAATTGACGTACTCGATGAGCTTGGCCACCACCGTGTTGTTGTGGAGGTGGGCGTAATCCTCGCGCACCCCGGCGATCGTGCGGTGCAGGACCTTGAGGTCATCCTCGGTGGGAGCGGCGGCGGTGACGGTGACCTCGCCAGTCTCCTCCGCCACGATCAACCGCCACAGGCGCTGGAGGAAGCGGTGCGCACCCACCACATCCTTGGTGGCCCAGGGGCGGGAGGTGTCCAGGGGGCCCATCGCCATCTCGTACACGCGCAGGGTGTCCGCGCCAAAGTCTCGGCAAATATCGTCCGGGGCCACGGCGTTCTTGAGGGACTTACCCATCTTGCCGTACTCGCGCTTGACCTTCTCGCCCTGGTAGAAGAACTCGCCATCGCGCTCCTCCACCTCCGCCGCCGGGACGTACACGCCGCGGGCGTCGGTGTAGGCGTAGGCCTGGATATAGCCCTGGTTGAACAGGCGACGGTACGGCTCGGAGGAGGTAACGTAGCCGAGGTCAAAGAGCACCTTGTGCCAGAAGCGGGAGTACAGCAGGTGCAACACCGCGTGCTCCACGCCGCCCACGTACAGATCCACGCCGCCGGGATCCTGGGGGCCGTGCTGCTCGGGGCGCGGGCCCGTCCAATAGCGCTCGTTCTCAAGATCGCAGAATGCCTGGTCATTGGTGGGGTCGATGTAACGCAACTGGTACCAAGAGGAACCCGCCCACTGGGGCATGACGTTGGTGTCCCGGTAGTAGGTCTGAGGGCCATCGCCCAGATCCAGTTCCACCTCCACCCAATCGCGCACCTTGGCCAGGGGCGGGTGCGGCTCGGAATCGGCATCGTTCGGATCGGCCGCCTCCGGCTTATAATCCTCCACCTCGGGCAGGTTCACCGGCAGCATGGACTCCGGCAGGGCGTGGGCCAGGCCCTCGGCGTCATAGACGATGGGGAAGGGCTCTCCCCAGTACCGCTGGCGGGCAAAGAGCCAGTCGCGCAACTTGTACTGGATCGTGCCCCGGCCCGCGCCGCGCTCCTCCAGCCAGGCGATGGCCCGGGCGATGCCCGTGGCTTTATCGGTGCCATTGAGGTCCAGGCCGGAATCATTGGCGGAATTGACGTGGGCGCCATCGCCCTCATAGGCCTCCTGGTCAATCTGCCCGCCCTCGATCACCTCACGGATGGTCAGCCCAAAGGCCTGGGCAAACTCGTAATCGCGGGGATCGTGCGCGGGCACCGCCATGATGGCACCCGTGCCGTAGCCGGTGAGCACGTAATCCGCGATGAAAATGGGCACCTGCTGTCCATTGACGGGATTGGTGCCATAGACGCCCAGGAACACGCCCGTCTTATCCTTATTCTCCTGGCGCTCCAGATCGGACTTGGCCGCGATGTCCGCGCGATACGCCGCCACCGCCTCCTGCGGGGTGGCCTGGCCATACGTCCAGCGCTCGTCCACGCCCTCGTAGGTGCCGGTACCCCCGGCCACCAAGGCGTCCACCAGCTCGTGTTCCGGGGCCAGCACCATGTACGTGGCCCCAAAGAGGGTATCGGGACGGGTGGTAAACACCGTGAGATCGTGCCCCTGAGCGGGGAAGATCACCTCCGCGCCGCGCGAACGCCCGATCCAATTGCGCTGCATAGCCTTGACCTTCTCCGGCCAATCCACGTGCTCCAGATCGTCGCTGAGGCGATCCGCATACGCCGTAATACGCATCATCCACTGGGAAAGCCGCTTGCGGAACACCGGGAAATTGCCCCGCTCCGAGCGCCCGTCCGCCGTGACCTCCTCATTGGCCAAAACGGTACCCAGGCCGGGGCACCAATTCACCATGGAATAGGAGCGGTACACCAGGCGGAACTCATCAATCACCTTTTGCTTATCCAGCGGCGATAATTCCGCATAGGTGCCCGCAAATCCCTCCGGCAGCGGCATTTCTCCACTTTCCAGCAGGGCCACCAATTCCTCAATGCGGCGGGCCTTACCCTGGCGGGAATCAAACCAGGAATTATAAATCTGCAAGAAAATCCACTGCGTCCACCGATAAAACTCCGGGTCCGTGGTGGCCACGCTGCGGCGGCGATCATGGCCCAGGCCCAGCGCCCCGAGCTGGCGCTTCATATTCTCAATATTGGCCATCGTGGTGGTGCGCGGGTGCGTGCCCGTCTGAATGGCGTACTGCTCCGCGGGCAGGCCAAAGGCATCATATCCCAGGGTGTGCAGCACGTTCTTGCCCAGAGAGCGGTGGAAGCGGGCGTACACGTCCGTGGCGATGTACCCCAGCGGGTGCCCCACGTGCAGCCCCGCGCCGGAGGGGTAGGGGAACATGTCCTGCACAAAGAGTTTGTCCTCCGGCAGGGCGGCATTTCCCCCTTCCACGGCCAGTTCGCCCACTGGATTGGGCGCGTTAAACGTGCCGTTATCCGCCCAGTAACGCTGCCAGGATTGCTCGATCTGCGCGGCCAGATCGGCGGTATAGCGGTGCGGCGGGGTAGCGGGGGTATCGCTGGGATTCGTCATGGTTGAACAGTGTAGTAGGTGGATGGGACGGAGCGGAGGTGGAAGCCGTGCTTATCGACGCCCTCCCGCCGCAGGGTGGCAGGGGCGTCGATAAGCACAACCCCCGCGCGGCCGATTTTTTCGAACAAAAACTACCCCTTACCCCACCCCCACCTAGTAGCCTCAGTAACACTCCATGCCACGGCGGCGATTCTGCTACAGATAAAGCCCCCGCGGCAGCTTTAGACCGACCTCAAAAGGAGGCCATCTTTGACCAGCGCAGCTCCCTCTCCGGAACTGGACGCGCAGGCCCGCAGGCGCGTGCTCTTTGCCACCACCATCGGCACCGCCGTGGAGTGGTATGACTACTTCCTCTACGCAGCCTCCGCCAGTTTGGTGTTCAACCACCTCTTTTTCAGTGAGCTTGAGGGCAGCCTCGCCCTCATCCTCAGCTACCTCACCGTGGGCCTCTCCTTCCTCTTTAGGCCCTTCGGCGCCTTCCTGGCCGGGCACTTTGGCGATCGCTACGGCCGCCGCGTGGTGCTCATGGTCACGCTCTTTGGCATGGGCATCGCCACCACCCTCATCGGCGTGCTGCCCACCTACGAGGCCATTGGCATCGCCGCCCCCATCCTGCTGATCCTCCTGCGCATCATCCAGGGCATCTCCGCGGGCGGCGAGTGGGGCGGCGCGGTGCTGCTCTCCGTGGAGCACGCACCCGCCAACAAGCGCGGCCTCTTTGGCGCGTTCCCCCAGATGGGCGTGCCCGCCGGTCTGCTTCTTTCCTCCGGCGTCATGGCCCTGATGAGCAACATCGCCCCCGGCCAGGCCTTCCTGGACTGGGGTTGGCGCATTCCCTTCCTGCTGAGCATCGTGCTGGTGGGCGTGGGCTACCTGGTGCGCATGGGCGTGGAGGAATCGCCCGTGTTTGCCGAGATCGAGGAGCGCAAAAAGACCTCCCAGGCACCCATCGGGGACCTCTTCCGCAAGAGCACGCCCCTGGTGCTGGTGGCGGCCCTGCTCTTTGCCGGCAATAACGCCGTGGGCTACATGACCGCCGGTGGCTACGTGCAGAACTACGCCACCAACCCGGAGGGGCCCATCGCCCTGGAACGCAGCGTGGTGCTGTGGTCCGTCACCGCCTCCGCCGTGGCCTGGCTGGTCACCACCGGGTTCGCGGGCTGGATCTCCGACTTCTGGGGCCGCCGCACCACCTACATCGTGGGCTACCTGTTGCAACTAGTGGGCGCGGTGGCGCTCTTCCCCATCATCAACCTGGGCGGCTCCACCATGCTCACCCTCGGCCTGCTGGTACTCACCGTGGGCCTGGGCCTGACCTACGGGCAGCAATCCGCCACCTACGCGGAACTCTTCCCGGCCTCCATGCGCTTCTCCGGCGTATCCATCAGCTACGCCATCGGTGCAATCTTCGGCGGGGCCTTTGCCCCCATGATCGCCCAGTGGCTCTTTGACACCACCGGCGGCACCGCCGCCATCTCCGCGTACCTCGCCTTTATGACCCTCGTGGGCCTGGGCGCGGCCCTGGTCCTCCGCGACCGCAGCGGAATCCCCCTGGGCCCGGATCACGAGGCCGAGCAGGCCGTTTCCCCCTTGCGCTTCCACAAGGCGTAGCGCGCATGTAACGCGGGTATAGCGCGGCGCGCTCCTCAGACGCACAAACCCCGGATCATGGTGCCTTTCACCGCACCAGATCCGGGGTTCATCTTTCCCCGCTTAGGGGGCCACCTTAGGAGGCCGCCCCCTCGGCAGTCTTGGCCCCATCCGAGTTGTGCGTGCCCTGCTCGCCCTGCGCACTCTGTATGCCCTGCTCATTCTGCGCGTCTTGCCCACCCTGCTCCGGCAGGTCGCCGCGCGCAAACTTGTTGATGATGAGCGCGATCGCGCCGTCGCCCGTCACGTTCGCGGCGGTACCAAAGGAATCAATGGCGATGTAGGCGGCAATCATCAGGGCCACCTGGTCGTCGCTAAAGCCCAACATGCTACTCAGCAGCGCCACCGCCGCCATCACTCCGCCACCCGGCACGCCGGGGGCCGCGATCATCGTGATGCCCAGCATGAAGATGAAGCCCACGGCCAGGCCCACGGACACCTCCATGCCCGCCATGTACACGATGGCAAACGCAAAGAGCGTCAGCTTCATCATCGAGCCAGCCAGGTGAATCATCGCGCACAGCGGCACCACAAAGCCCGCCACGCTGGAGGAAACCCCATTCTTGCGCACCGCGCGATACGTCACCGGAATGGTCGCCGCCGAGGACGCCGTGCCCAGGGCCGTGCCATAGGCGGGCAACATCGTGCGCAGCGCCTTGATCGGATTCGTGCCCGTGAGCACCCCCGCGAGAACGAACTGGAAGAGCAGATACACCAGCGTCATCACCGTGGCCCGCACCAGCACCTTGCCAAAGGCCACCAGGGTATCCACCAGATTGCCGTTCATGCCCAGGTTCAGGAACATGCCGAAGATGAACAGCGGCAGCAGCGGCACGATGAAGGAACTCACCACCTTCATCACAATCTGCTCCAACTCCCGGGTGGCCTGGTAAAGCCGATCCGCCTTCATCGTGGCCATCGCCACGCCCAGGCAGAAGGCCAGCAGCAGGGCGCTCATCAATTCCAGCGGCGGCGGCATCTCCACCGTGAAATAAGGAGCCAGCGCGCCGGCATCAATATCCGCCACCTCCGTGTGCAACTGCTCCCCGGAAAGCATGCGCGGATACGCCCCGCGCGCCACCGCGTAGGCCAGCAGCCCCGAGAGCACCGTGGAGGCGTAGGCCACGCCCGTGGTGATGGCCAGCCACTTGCCCGCGCCCCGGCCCAGGCCCGCGATCGCCGGGGTAATCAGCGCGAAGATCAGCAGGGGTACAAAGAACCCCAGGAAGTTCGCAAACAGCCCATTAAAGGTAATGAAAACCCGCGCCAGAGACTCCGGGAGGAAGAAACTGCACGCGATACCCAGAATGATCGCCACGATCACCCGGAAAAGCAGCGAAGACGCCATGCGCTTGATGTCCATACGGTTCTGCGCTTTCTACTATCGACGACGAGGCTCGGCCACGGCACCCATGCTCCGCGTGGGGAGGGGGCACGTCAGACAACGCCCAGGTGGGGTTAGATTACAAGATCGCAGGGTGGGGGAGGTAGCCCGGTGGGCGGGGCCGAACGCGACCGAACGTGACTGAACGGAGCCAATCGGGGTGAAAGCGAGAAAAGGCCCCCAACCCAGGAGGGTCAGGGGCCGGGGCGCGTGGCGCTTATGTGGTTTTACTTGCGGGCGTCGCGCTCAGCTTGCTCAGCCTCGGTCACATCGCCAGCAGTCTCGATGCGCTCCTTCTTCAGCTCCTCGGACACGCGCTGAGTCTCGGTGACCTGCTCCTTCTCCAGGGCCACCTTCTCCTTGGCCACGGTGTCCTTGGACACGTTCACGCGCTCCTCGTGCAGCACCACGGAGGCCTCGCCCTCGGTCAGCGGCTGGCCGTCCACCTGCTCGTCGCCGGTGATCGGGGTGCGCACCACGCGCACCTCCTCGCGGCTCACGGGCACGTCCACCGTCTCGGTCTCGGTGACCACGAACTTGCGCAGGCGGGCCTCGCCGGTCTGCACGTTCTCCTTGGAGACGTTCAGCTCCTCCTCGGAGCGCACCAGGGAGTTATCGCCAGCGACGTCCGCCTTGGGGGCCGTGGGAGCCTTCTTCTCGGCGGTCTGGTCGGCGGCGACCTCGGTGGTGCCAGCCGTGGTACCGGCGGTAGTACCGGCGAAGCCAGCGGCCTCCTCGCGGGCGGCAGTGCGACCCTGCTCCTGGCGCTCCTGGGCACCGGACTCATAGATGTCCTGGTAGTCCGCAGCGTTCACGCCGTAGTGCTCGTTCAGGCGGTTCTGATCCGTGGTGGTCAGAGCGGTATCCGAACCAAAGTCCGGGGCGTCCTTGATGAGGTCCTTGGCAAAGGCCAGGCGGAGTTCCTCACCATCAAACTGAGCGCCGCGCAGCGGCACCAGGGAGGAATTCAGGCCGAAGAGACCGTGGCTGACCTCCACAAAGGTGGGCTTCCCGGTGTTATCGTCCAGGAAAACCTCCTTAATGCCGCCCAGCTTATCGCCGGTGTTATCGTAGGCGGTAGCGTCAAACAGATCCGCGATGTTCTTCTTCGTGCTCATGACAAAATCCTTTCTGTAAATAAAATCTTGCGGTTGAAAAACCTGCTTTGCCCAAGCAAATCCTTGGCGGAAAACCTCGCCGGTTATTCATTAACCGCTCGGCTGCTCGAACACTATCGACGCTATCAACGCCTCCCGAACCTCGCCAGGGAAATCCGGGCGGGTCACAAAAAGATCAAGGGCGTTTCCCACGCTCCTTAAAGCGTAATCCCGCGACCGCGCACGGCACTGAACAGGGGAAAGACGTGATGGCTCAAAAATGAGCGGGCGCGGCGCTGGGATGCTTTTCCCACCGTCACCACAGGAGAAAGTAACCAAATTGTTACCGGAATCGTGGCCGTCGCGCGCCGTCCGCAGTTCCAGACATGTCGTTTTTAGACCGTCCAGCACCCCACACCCAAGGGCCGGTCGCGCCCCTTGCCCCTCGGCCCCGAGCCCTACAAGTCCCTACAAATCCCTACGGGACCTATAAGCCACAGCGGGTCAGATGCTCCCCATACGAGGCGATGTCCTCCTCGATGGCCGGGTTCTTGTAGATGTCAAAGACGTTGAAACTGGGCAAAACGGTGTATCCACAGAAAAGATAGTTCGCGGAGATATTCACCAGCGCGTCATCGACGCTCTTGCCCCGGAATACCGGATTATCCGCGTTATCAAAGGCATCGCGTGGCGCGTTCCAGGTGGCAGAAATCATAAATTTCTTCCCCGCCATGTTCCCGCCCGAGCCATAGGGGATCGAAAGATCGCTCCGGGTGCGGCCATCACCACTGAGCAGGCTCTTATTTGCCAATGCCACGTTAAACACCTCATCGGTGTACTTCTTCCACGTCCACGGGGCGGAGAACCAATTGATCGGCGTTTGCAGAATCACCACATCCGCCTCCAGGTGCTTCCTTTCCTCCTCCTGAGCATCGTAACCGGCGTCGATGATGGTTTCCGTGACCTCATGGCCCTTGGCCGTAAAATATCCCTTGGCCTCTTCCATCACGGCCCGGTTCAGGGTGCCCTCGGACCACCCCGGATAATTAAGGTGTGCGTTGATCATCAACACATTCATGCGTGCCGTCTCCCTCGAATCCCTTGAAAAATAAACAAACGCCACCTTAATCCACTGCGATCCACGGCGGCGCTCCACGCCCCCGCTCACACGGTCTCCGCGAGCCTTCTTAATTCCCGCCAAAAAGCCAGGTCGCCAGCAGCGCACCCGGATCCATGACCCCGCACGAGGCCTCACCCACGTAGGCCGCGCGCCCCTTCCTTGCCACGATCTCCCGCGTGGATTCCGCCCCCGCCAGGGCTGCCCGGTACGCCTCCCCCAGTGCCTCATCGAGGTTCGCCCCGATCTCTGCCTGCCGCCCGGCCTCCTCGGCGGCGGGAAGGAGGGCGTCGAGAAGCGTGCCGTCACCGCGCTGCGCGCCGCCGAGTTCCGCGATGGCCTCGCACCCGCGCCGCAATCCGAGCGCCAGGCCCCGCGCGGACCCATCGCTGGCGGCCGCGAGTTCCCGGAACAGGGTGCCCAGCACCGCACCGGAGGTGCCGCCGGAGCGAATGAGAAAGCGCCGCGAGAGGCCACCGAGCACCGCCGCGTCCTCGCCGCGCAGGGGGAGGGGGAGGTCGCCCAGGGCGGCGTCCATGTTGGTGCCAAAGTCTCCGTCACCCGCCAGGCGATCGAGGTCGGTGAGTACCCCGGTGCCCTCCTGCACGCGGCGCACGAAGTCGCTGAGCCAGGCGTTGTCCGGGCCGTCGGTGGACAGGGCGTCCTCGGCGCGCAGCACGGCGGGGGAGTAGCGGTCCCCGCTCCCGAGGGATCTGGGCCAAGCGGGGGCGGTGGTAGGGGCGTCGATAAGGTCTACTATCTCCTCCGTGGTGCGAGCGAGGGTGAGCGAGGCCCCAGCCATGTTCAAGGCGGTGACGTAATTGCCCACCAGGCTGCGTCGAATGGTGATTCCGTGCCGCTCCAACCATGCGGCCGCCTGCCCGAAAAGCAGGTGTAGTTCCAGCGATGAGGTGCCGCCCAGGCCATTGACCAGGAAGATCACCTCCTCGCCGCGCTCCAATCCCAGCGAGCACACAATCTCACCCAGCAGCCGATCCACCACCTCCGCAGCGGGAGAAATAGCCTCACGGGAAGTACCGCGCTCGCCGTGAATACCCACGCCCACCTCCATCTGCCCGGAACCAAGATCAAAGGTCTTATTACCGCTGGTGGGCAGGTGGCCAGGAGCAAGCGCCACCGCCATGCTGCGGGAGTGATCCGCCACCCACTGCGCGATCTCCACCACCCGGTCGAGGCTATCCCCACGTTGGGCGGCGGCACCGGCCACCTTTTCCACCAAGATCGTCGCGGCGGTACCACGCCGCCCCGGCCCCTCATCCCCCGCACTCTCCGTGGCCACGTCCTCGGCCACCCGCACCTCACGGGTGCTCACCCCCTCGGCGGCAAGCGCTTGGCGAGCCACCCGGAAGTTCATCACGTCCCCGGTGTAATTCTTCACCACGTGCACCACCCCCGCACCGCGATCCGCCCAGCGCGTGGCCTCGGTGATCTGCACCGCATTGGGCGAGGTGAAGATCAGGCCGGGGCACACCGCGCTCAACATTCCCTCGGGCAGGAAGTCGGCGGGGGAGTTGCGGAAGGAGGGGTTGTTCATGCCGCCCAGGGTAGTGCGGTGATTGGTTGGGCGGCAGGGGGCGGCGCGGTGAAAGGTAGGCGGGGCGAGGCCTACAATGATCCTCATGATCTTCGGCGTGATCCTGCTTATCCTCGGCCTTATCCTCACCGTCATCGGCGGCCTCGCCTGGGCGGCCAAACTCCCCGGCAACGGGGTGGTGGGGATCCGCGTGCCGGAGGTGCGCAAGAGCCAGGAACTGTGGACGCTGGCGCACCGCATTGCCGGGCCCTTCTGGACGCTCGGCGGAATCTCCCTGCTCTTTGGCGCCTGCTTCGCCTTCATCGCCCAGGGCTGGCTGTGGGCGCTACCCATCTTCACCATTCTCATCGCCCTCGCGGCCGTGGGGGCCGGGGCCGGGCAGGCGGCGCACGCCGTGGCGGCTATCGACGCCCGCCGCATGATCGAGGCGGAGAACGGCGGCCCCAAGCCAGCGGTAGACATGGAGGCGCTGCGCCGCGCGGCGCGAGCCTCAGATCGCTAATACCCTTGCTTATTACCCATGCCACTGACTAGGATAGCGGTGTGACGTTGAGCATTTCTCTTTCCCCTCAGTGGTGGTGGCGCGCTTCCTAGCGGGCCGCCACATTCACGCATTATCTCAGGCTCGCGGGCTTCCCCAAGGGAAGCGGCGGGCCTTCCGTGTATCCGGGGTTCGCTTCACCGACAGCCGCAGAAAACAATCAAAGGATGAAGCCATATGACTAAAAGTGACCATACTCAACCCCATATCATCGAACGTAATGTGACGTATCACGAGGACGCCGCCGCGCTCTTCCGGGAACTCGGCGGCACCGATTCCACAGAACTTTACTCCGGGGCAGCGCTGCTGGAAAGCGCCGACATTTCCACTCGTTCCGGCATTAGTTCCCTCGCCGTCCTGGATACCTCCCTGCGGCTCACCTGCCAGGGCCAGAGCGTAGAGGTCATTCCGCTCAGCCCCTCCGGGGAACACCTCGCCGCATTGCTCCGGGCCACGCTCACCGACTACGCCG
Organism: Corynebacterium sp. 21KM1197; assembly: GCF_033783015.1. Classification (NCBI taxonomy): domain Bacteria; kingdom Bacillati; phylum Actinomycetota; class Actinomycetes; order Mycobacteriales; family Corynebacteriaceae; genus Corynebacterium; species Corynebacterium sp. 21KM1197. The sequence continues at coordinate 2,356,426 of NZ_CP123907.1, forward strand.
CCGAGGAGGGTTTTCAGTTTCCCTCCTCAGCAGCCACCGAGGAGGCCGAGCGCCTCACCGCGGTGAGCACCGTGGAGCCCCTGCGACGCCTCCAGTCCCTACCCGGCTTCCCTCCCGGACTTCCTCTGCTGGTGGGCGGTATGGCCTTTGATTACCTGGGCACCTTTGAGGAACTCCCCGAGGTGGCGGATTCCGCCAATACCTACCCCGATTATCAGTTCCACATGGCGGAGATCATGCTGGACATCAATCACCGCGAGCAGAGCGCGGTGCTGCGCGCCGTCGCGGTAGGGGAGCACGAGGCCACCGTGCGACGGCGCGTGGACGATCTCGCGGAGAAAATCTCGATGTTTCACGTGAAACACGAGCCATCCGCCGGTGATTCCTCCGTTTCCGAGGCCCCCGGTGTCTCCGTCATTTCCGGCCCCTCTAGCACCTCCGGCGGTTCCGATTCCACCGAACCGCAAGGCACCCTCCGCGTCACCGCCCAGACCTCCGACGCCGACTTCCGCACCCAGGTAGAAGAGATGAAGCGGCACATCGACTGCGGCGACATTTACCAGGTGGTACCCGCCCGCGCCTTCACCGCGCCCTGCCCGGATGCCTTTTCCGCATACCTGCACCTACGCGATACGAACCCCAGCCCCTACATGTTCTACCTGCGCGGCACCTCCACCGACGGGCGCCCCTACGAACTCTTTGGCGCCTCACCCGAGTCCAACCTCAAGTTCGAGGCCGCTTCCCGCACCCTACAGCTCTATCCCATCGCCGGAACCCGGCCGCGTGGCCTGCACCCGGACGGCTCGGTGAATCACGAGCTGGATATTCGTCAGGAACTCGCCATGCGCACGGACGCCAAGGAACTCTCCGAGCACACCATGCTGGTGGACCTCGCCCGCAATGATCTCGCTCGCGTGGCCGAACCCGGCACTCGCCGCGTGGCCGATCTCCTCCAGGTGGATCGCTATTCCCGCGTCATGCACCTCGTCTCCCGGGTCACCGCCACCCTCGCCCCCGATCTCGATGCCCTGGACGCCTATCGCGCCTGCATGAATATGGGCACCCTCACCGGCGCGCCAAAACTGCGCGCCACGGAACTTCTGCGCGGCGCAGAAAAGCAACGGCGCGGCTCCTACGGCGGGGCCGTGGGCTATCTGCGCGGGGGAGGGGACATGGATACCTGCATCGTGATCCGCTCCGCCTTTGTCCAAGACGGCATCGCCGTGGTGCAGGCCGGAGCCGGGGTGGTGCGGGATTCCGACCCCCAATCCGAGGCCGATGAAACCCTGCACAAGGCCTACGCCGTGCTGCACGCCCTGGCCCTGGCCGCCGATAAGAACCTGGAGGTAGTCCGATGAACTCCGCTCACATCGTTCTCGTGGACAATCACGATTCCTTTGTGTACAACCTCGTCGATGCCCTGCGCACCAGCGGACACCGCTGCACGGTATTCCGCAATACCGTGCCGGTGGCGGAGATCATGGCCGCCGAACCAGACCTACTCGTGCTCTCCCCGGGCCCCGGCCACCCCCGCCAGGCCGGAAACATGATGGATACCCTCGCGCTGGCCCTGGACCGCCAGATCCCGGTGCTGGGAATCTGCCTGGGATTCCAGGCGCTGCTGGAACACTTCGGCGGAAGCGTGGTGCCCTGCGGCCCCGTCCACGGCACCACGGACATCATGCGCCTCACCCCGGCCGCTGTTTCCTTGTTCCAGGGTCTGACTATCGACGCCGAGCCCGATCACCCCGAGGACCCCGGCCGCGCTGTGCCCGTGGCCCGGTATCACTCCCTGGGATGCACCACCGTTCCCACCGGCATGGAGGCCCTGGGGTGGTCCGATTCCCGGATAGGGGAGGTGGTCATGGCCGCCCGCTGCACCGAACACCCCGCCATCGGCCTGCAATTCCACCCGGAATCCGTGCTCAGCCCCAGCGGCCCCATTCTGCTCGATCGCCTCATCGCCCACCTCTTCACCCAACGAAAGGACGCCGCGTGACCACTCCCGAAGCCCTCCGCCTCCTCATCGCCTACCTCGACGAGCCACAACCCACCCCGGAGCAGGCCCAAGAGGTATTCACCCCCCTGACGGTGGGGGATTACGATGACGTCCACATCGCCGCCTTACTCACCGCCATCCGCACCAGGGGGGAGACCCAGGCCGATCTGCTGGGCGCGGCCCGCGCCTTCCTCGCCGCCGGGCGACCCTTTCCCATCACCGGGGCCGGTATCACCGATACCGCCGGAACCGGGGGAGACGGCCTGAACACCATCAACATCACTACCGGCGCCTCCCTCATCGCGGCGGCGGGAGGAGTGCCCATGATTAAATGCGGCAACCGCTCGGTATCCTCGGCCTCCGGCTCCGCCGATGTGCTAGAGGCCATGAATATCCCCCTGGACCTTGACCCCGAGCGCGCCGTGCGACAATTCCAGGCCTCCCGCTTCACGTTCCTCTTCGCCCCGGCCTACCACCCGGCCATCGCCCACGTGCAGCCCGTGCGCCGAGCACTGAAGATTCCCACCATCTTCAATATCCTCGGTCCTGTTCTTTCCCCGGCCCGCCCGGAGTTTCAGATCATGGGAGTGGCCAATCCGCGCCTGGGCAGAATGCTCGCGGAGGTATTCCGCGACCTCGGCCGTACCCGAGCACTGGTGGTGCACGGTTCCGGGGCCGATGAGATCGCGGTATGGGGCCCCACCCAGGTATGGGAACTCACCCCCTCCGGAGAAATCGAGGAGTACACCCTGACCCCGCAGGAGCTGGGCCTGAACACCCACGAACTCAGCTCCCTGGTGGGCGGGAACGCCCAGGAGAACGCCCGCCACCTCTACGCCGCCTTTGACGGCACCGGCCCCACCGCGCACCGGGAGGCTCTGGCCGCCTCCGCCGGGGCGATGTTCTATGTGTCCGGGCACAGCCCCACGATCCGCGAGGGCGTGGAGCGCGCCCTGTCTACGATGGCGGACGGAACCGTAAACCAGTGGCTGCACACGCACGAGGAGGCAAACTATGGCGACTAATCTTCCCACCGTTTTGGAGGGCATTGTCCAGGCTCGGCGCGGACACCTGGAGGAGATCCGCACCCGCATCGCCCACGTCGATCCGAGCACCCTACCGCGTTCCACCCGTTCCCTGTATCGCCACCTCGGCGGTGAGACTACAAGCGGTGTCTCGATAGGCGACGCGGCAACGGGCGCTGCACCGATGAACGTTGAGCGGGGGAGTAGGGCCCGCGCTCCTCGCTTCATCATGGAATGCAAGGCCGCATCCCCCTCTCTGGGCGTGATCCGCGAGCACTACGAGCCGGGTGCCATAGCAGCCATTTACTCCCGCTACGCCTCGGCCATCTCGGTACTATGCGAGCCGGAGCGCTTCGGTGGAGACTACGATCATCTGGCCACCGTGGCCGCCACCACGCATCTCCCGGTGCTCTGCAAGGACTTCATCATCGACCCCGTGCAGATTCACGCGGCACGGTACTTCGGGGCGGACGCCATCCTGCTCATGCTTTCCATCCTCGACGATGTGGATTACACCAACCTCTCCGCCGAGGCTGCTCGGCTGAACATGGATGTGCTCACCGAGGTCATCGACGAGGAAGAGGTAGCCCGCGCGCAGCGCCTGGGTGCGCGGATCGTAGGCATCAATCACCGCAATCTCCATGACCTCTCCATCGACCTCTCTCGCTCCCAGCGCCTCGCCGCGCTGCTGCCTCACGACGTCGTGGTGGTCTCCGAGTCCGGTATCCGCGACCACGCCACCGTCTCCCGCCTCGGTGCGCACTCCCACGCCTTCCTGGTGGGATCACAACTCACCGGCCAATCGGACATCGACCGGGCTGCCCGCCGCCTGGTCTACGGGGAAAACAAAGTCTGCGGCCTCACTCGACCCTCGGCCGCACAGGCGGCCCGGGCGGCCGGGGCAGTGTATGGCGGCCTCATTTTCGAGGAGTCCTCGCCACGCAATGTTTCACGTGAAACAGCGCAGGCGATCATCGCCGCGGAACCCGGCCTGGATTATGTGGCCGTATCTCGGCGCACCTCCGGCTGGGCGGACCTCATCGAGGAGATTGGCGTCACCGCGATTCAGGTACACGCCCCCTACCAAGAATCCCCGGAGGGGGAGCGGGCCATGCTCCAAGAGATTCGTGCCGACCTCGATGCCCACGGGCTCACGGAGGTGGCGATTTGGCGCGCCGTCTCCATGACTAATCCCGTGACTAATCCCATGACGGACCGACTAACGGAACCCCTGACGGAATCCAACGCCATTCAGGCGACACAAAGAGCCCAGGACCTCGCCGCACTCATTGAGGACGGCCCCCTTGAACGCCTAGTGCTGGACTCCGGATCCGGGGGCACCGGAGAGGCCTTCGACTGGGCCCAGATACCCCACGAGGTTCTTTCCGTCTCCCTCCTCGCCGGGGGGATCGACCTCGATAACCTCTCTCAGGCGCTCAACGTGGGCTGCTTGGGCGTGGACCTCAATTCCGGCGTGGAATACGGGCCGGAATCTGGGGAGTGGGCCGGGCACAAGGATGCCGCCGCCCTCCGTCACGCCTTCCAGATCATCCGCTCTCATAGCACTCCTCACGAAGGGAAATAGATTCATGTCCGATACCCACCCCCTGCTCCCGGCATACTTTGGGGAGTTCGGCGGCCAGTTCGTCCCCGAATCCCTCATTCCCGCCCTCGATCAGCTAGAGCGCGCCTTTGTAGACGCCCTCCAGGATGATGCGTTCATGGAGGAATACCGTTCCCTCCTCCGCGATTACCTCGGGCGCCCCACCCCCCTCACAGAGTGCCGCAATGTTCCACGTGAAACATCCCCGGCGGCTTCGGCTTCCTCATCAGCCCTCCCGAACCCATCGGGCCCGGCTTCCTCGGAATCCCCGGAAACTTCGTCCACTTCGGACTCCCCGCGCGTGCGCATCTTCCTCAAGCGCGAGGACCTGGTGCACGGCGGTGCCCACAAGACCAACCAGGTGATCGGACAGATTCTCCTGGCCAAGAAGATGGGCAAGAAGCGCATTATTGCCGAGACCGGCGCGGGCCAACACGGAACCGCCACGGCCCTCGCCTGCGCCCTGCTCGGCATGGAATGTGTGATCTACATGGGTGCCAAGGACGTGGAGAGACAGCAACCTAACGTCTATCGCATGAAGTTGCACGGGGCCACCGTGGTCCCCGTGGATACCGGCTCCGGCACCCTCAAGGACGCCGTGAATGAGGCGCTGCGCGATTGGACGGCCACCTTCCACGAATCGCATTATCTGCTGGGCACCGCCGCCGGCCCGCACCCTTTCCCCACGCTGGTCAAGGAGTTTCACCGCGTGATCTCTCAGGAGGCCAAGGCGCAGATCATCGAGCGCACCGGCTCCCTCCCGGACGTGGTGGTGGCCTGCGTGGGTGGCGGCTCCAACGCCATCGGCATGTTCGCGGAGTTCATCGAGGAACCCTCCGTGGAGTTGGTGGGCACCGAGGCCGCCGGGGAAGGGGTGGACTCCGGCCGCCACGGGGCCACCATCACCAACGGCCAGGTGGGTATCCTCCACGGGGCGCGCTCCTATCTCATGCGCACCTCCGAGGGACAGGTGGAGGAATCCTATTCCATCTCCGCAGGGCTAGATTATCCCGGCGTAGGCCCGGAGCACGCACATCTTTCGGCCACGGGGCGCGCGCACTACGTGGGTATTACGGACGCCGAGGCCCTGGAGGCCTTCCAGATTCTGGCTCGCCGTGAGGGCATTATTCCGGCCCTGGAATCCTCCCACGCCTTCGCCTACGCCCTCAAGCGCGCCCGCACGGCACAGGAAAATAATCAGGATCTCACCATCTTGGTCTCGCTATCGGGTCGCGGCGACAAGGACGTGGATCACGTGCGCCGCACCCTCGACGAGCACCCGGAACTCGTGCTCCCCGAACTCACCCTGGAGGAAAACCGATGAGCCGCTTCACCACCCTCTTTTCCCGCCTGAACAACGAGGGCGCCTTTGTCCCCTTCCTCATGCTGGGCGATCCCTCCCCGGAGGATACCCTCGCCATCGTTCGCACCCTCATCGCCGCCGGGGCCGACGCCCTTGAACTCGGAGTACCCTTCTCTGACCCCGTGGCCGATGGCCCCACCATTCAAGCCTCCCATGTCCGCGCGCTGGCCGGGGGAGTGGGCCTTGCCGACGCCCTCGCCTTAATCCGCACGATCCGCGAGGAGTTTCCGCGCCTTCCCTTGGGGATACTCGTGTACGGTAACGTTCCGTTCTCGCGCGGTCTGGATACGTTCTATCGGGAGTTTGCGGAGGCCGGAGCGGACGCGATTCTCCTCCCCGATATTCCGGTGCGGGAGGGTGCGCCCTTTATCGCCGCCGCCGAACGCGCGGGCATTGATCCCGTGTTCATCGCCCCGGCACAGGCCTCGGAGGCGGTATTGGAGTCGGTGTCCGCGCACTCCAAAGGATACATCTATGCCGTGTCCCGCGATGGTGTCACTGGCACGGAGAAGCAATCGGAGACCACGGGGCTCAAGGAGGCCGTGGAACACGTTGCCCACTTTGGCGGTGCCCCCATTCTCTTGGGCTTTGGTATTTCTCGTCCAGAGCACGTGCGAGCCGCCGTGCAGGCCGGGGCTGCGGGAGCCATCACCGGTTCCGCCATCACGCGGATCGTGGAAAAGCATTGCGTGCCCGACGCCTCGCGTTCCTCTCACCCCGAGTCCCACTCCAGGTCCCACTCCGAACACGATCTCCCGGCCTATCGGGTGGATAACATGGAGGCGCTTCAGGCGGAACTGGGGGAATACGTGCGAGAGATGAAGAAGGCAACACTGTGACTTAAAATCACTTAGGCTCCGCTTGCTTTTCCGCGGGACCTTGGCGGCGCATACTGGGAGGCATGGTCGAATCTCAGCTTCCCCCGTGCAGCCGCCGCCTCTTTCTCCTGGGGAGCGCCACTACCTTCGCCGGAGCGGTACTCGCCGCCTGTGGTTCTGGCCCCTCCGAGGAAATCGCGGCCACCGATGTCCCCGTGGGCAGCGCCGTGATCGTGGGGGACTTCATCATCGCCCAGACACAGCAGGGCCAATACCGCGCCTACTCCACCACCTGCCCACATCAAAGCAGCAAGATCACCGAGGTGGAGGGGGAGACTGTGCGCTGCACCGCCCACAATTCCGTGTTCTCTCTCAGCGATGGCTCGGTGGTGGAGGGCCCGGCTCGTGCGCCACTGACCGAGGGCAGCGTGGAGGAAAAGGGAGCAAACCTGAGCGTGAGCCTCTAGCACCCTCTAAACTCTCCTGAATGAGCCTGCTGAAACGCCAAGACCCCCTCATCTTTCTCATCATCGCCGCCGTGCTGGTGGCCATCGTGGTACCCGCCCGTGGTTCCTTTGCGGAGGCATTTTCCACGGCCACCTCCGTGGCCATCGCGGTGCTCTTTTTCCTCTATGGCGCTCGGCTTTCCACTCAGGAAGCCCTGCGCGGGCTCTATCACTGGCGGCTTCACCTGTTGATCCTCGCATTCACGTTCCTTGTCTTTCCCCTCCTCGGGCTGGCACTCAAGCCCCTCACACTCTTCCTCTCGGAGGATCTTTACCTGGGCATCCTCTTTCTGACTCTGGTGCCCTCCACGGTGCAGTCCTCGGTGGCGTTTACCTCCATCGCCAAGGGCAACGTGGCGGGGGCCCTCGTGGCGGCCTCCGTGAGTAACCTCGCCGGGGTATTCTTCACCCCCTTGCTTGTTTTCGCCTTCATGAACTCTCGTTCGGGTCTGCACATTGATGCCTCCGTGTTCCTGGACATCGCCCTGCAACTCCTCGTTCCCTTTATCCTGGGGCAACTGGCGCACCGCTGGATCAAGGGCTTTGCGGCGCACAAGGCCACCAAGATCGTGGATCGTGGCTCCATCACCATGGTGGTCTACTCCGCCTTTTCCGCTGGCATGGTCAGCGGGGTATGGCAATCCACCTCCGTGGCGGAGATCCTTTTTCTCATCGCACTCTCCATCGCCCTGGTGGCCTTCATGCTGTGGCTCACCCGCGTGAGCGCCCAGCGCCTGGGGTTCGATAGGGGAGACGTGCTAGCGGTGCAATTCTGCGGCACCAAGAAGTCCCTGGCCTCGGGCCTGCCCATAGCCTCAGTGATCTTTGGGGGCGCATCCCTGGGACTATTAATCCTGCCTTTGATGATCTTCCACCAGGTGCAGTTGATGATGTGTTCCTGGTTGGCCTCCCGCTACGCCCGCCAGGCAGAGAACGCCGCGGAGGGTTCCGCGAAGAGTCCAACGGAAAACTCGTAGAACCGCTCGCGGAACTCCGCAGAGAATTTCAGCGCTCTACTACAATGAACCCAATGAGTTCCCCCCTGTTTGTCCGCACCACCCTCACGATCCCCGGGGCCGGTACCGCCACGCACGTGGCGGAGTTGCTCCCCCTCAATCCCGAACAGTGCCGCATGGTGCGCATTGTGGAGGTCGATCCCGCGGGGAATCCGGTGGGTGCGGCGGCGGGGGATCGTCACTACGGCATGGATACCCCACCGCAGGAGATCGTGCCCCATCCCGATACTTATGGGGCCTTCCCCGATATTTCCGCCACCCGCCTGGGAGGAGAGGAGTTCCAGGCCCTGTGGGAAAGCGCGCTTAAAAAGTTTCCCGGCCTCAACACCTAAGCCTCGGCGCTCAAACCCACCCGGCACCCAAGCCCGCTCAGACCCTAGGCCCGAACGCCCCAACACCTCATCCCACCGCACCGCCCACACCCCCGCAACCCACTGTGAACCTGCGAGGAACTACCTAGAACACCACGTTCACCAGGATCATGTACAGGACGGTACCACCCAGAATGGACAGGCCCGCCTGCCGCTTCCAGGCGTGCAAACCCAGCGTGGCCCCGGCCGCCAGCAGGGAGGCCCATAGGCCACCAGGGTTATTTCCCTGCCCGGCCAGGGTGTACACCACCAGCACGACCATCACGCCCACGGGCATGGTCAGCCCCAGGGTCCCCATGAAGCGACTCCGCCGCAATGCCTTCTTGGCGTTATAGGGGAGTTGTCGCAGCAGCACCGTCACCACCGCCACGGGCAGCAACACCGCCGCCACCATGCCCAGGCTCACGCCCTCGGGTAGGCCCAGGTCAGTCATTCTTCCTCCCCGTCGCGCTGTGCAGCCCCTCCATCGGCCGCACCGGGCTTTCCGCGCGTCTCTTTTTCACCCCGCGCATTCCCCGCGCTCTTCCCGTCGGAAGGCACGCCCCGCGATTCCGCCCAGCGGAAGCGCACCACCAGAATCAGGAAGTACGCCACCAGGGCCACCATGAGCATCTGTCCCGGTGCCACCAGAGCGGCCACCACGGCCAGGGCACCAGCCAGGAGCGGCAGGGAAATATCCCGATTATTGTCAAAGGATTCCCAGGCCAGCACGATGAAGAGCGCGGTGAGGGCAAACTCCATTCCTTTGATGTCGGCCGGAATCACCTGCCCCAGGAGTGCCCCGAGGATGCCGGGAACCACCCAGAGCACCTGGCAGAATATCTGAATAGTCAGCACTCGCACGCCGCTGAGCGCCCCCGGCGGATGTGCGGAGGCTACGGCATAGGATTCGTCGGTAAGCGCATAGGTGGAGTACGCCCGCCCTGCCTTGCCCGAAATCGCCTCACGGGGGAAGGTCAGGCCGTAGAAGATGTGCCGGAAGTTCACCATGAAGCCGGTGATCGCGGCGGAGAAGGGGCCGATTCCCGCAGAGACCAGGCTGATGGCCAGAAACTCCATCGAGCCGGCGTATATCACCACGGAGAAAATGGGCGTCCACCACCAGGCGTAGCCGGATTGCACCATGAGCACCCCAAAGGCCAGTCCCAGGGGGATCAATCCCAGGCCCACCATCCACGTATCCGAGAGGCCCGCGCGTATATCCCGCCATGTTTCACGTGAAACATCCCGCGGGCCGCGCATTAGTTCTCTCCCGGATCGACGGGGTAGGTGGAAAAGAGCGGCAACGGCATGGGCTGGCGGCGCATGACCTCCGCCCACAAATCGGAGCGCCCCGGGGCCACCACGTCCGAGGGGAGAGCCGGGGCCACGTACCAGTCCCCGCGCTCGATCTCCTCCTGTAACTGCCCCGGCCCCCATTCCGCATACCCGGCAAAGAGCCGCATACCCTCGATGTCCTCGGTCAGGGTCGAGGGATCGGCCCCCAGGTCCACCATCACCAGGCGGGTGGCCAGGCGATTGAGATGGGGGTGCCCATCCGCCTCCACGCCCTGCGCCGGAACCCCCACGCCCACCACGGACTGCTGTTGCAGGGGGCCGCCAATGTACAGCGCCTGGGGCTTGGCCACCACCTCCAACCACTCCGGCATGACGTTGTACACGGCCAGATCGCTGCGGGAGGCCAGATTCACCCCGAAGGTCAGCACATCGTTGTGCTCGATCACCAGTACCACGGATCGCGCAAAGGCCTCCGATTCCATGCCCGGGGCCGCCACCAGGAGCATTCCCGGTGCGGGGTCGTTGCGCTCTAGGGCATTAAATAATCTATCCGCGTAGTATTCCTCGGCCACGGCAGCCTCATCCTTCCTTTTCGCGCCACTCGGGCACGGTCACCCCGAGCAACGGGTCCAACGATCACGGTCACACAGTCGCGCAGTCACGCGCCCACACAATCACTCAGCCCGCTCGGTCTGCCCAGCCCACCACTCTTGCAGAACCTCGATGGCCTCCGAGCGTTCCATCGGCCCGCGCTCCAGGCGCACCTCCTTGAGGTAAGCCCAGGCACGCCCCACCTCGGGGCCGGGTTTGAGGCCCAGGATCTCCATGATCTCGTTGCCATCGAGGTCCGGGCGCACCCGAGCCAGATCCTCCTTGGCCTGAATCTCCTCGATCCGCTCTTCCAGGTGATCGTAGTTGGCCTGCAAGCGGGCCGCTTTCTTTTTATTCCGGGTGGTGCAGTCCGCTCGCACCAGTTTGTGCAGGCGGGGGAGCAGCGGCCCGGCGTCGGTCACGTACCGCCGCACCGCCGAGTCCGTCCACTGCCCCTCGCTAAACCCGTGAAAGCGCATGTGTAGGAACACCAACTGGCCCACGTCGCTCACCATCTGCTTGGAGTACTTCAGCGCGCGCATGCGCTTGCGCACCATCTTCGCCCCCACCACCTCGTGATGGTGGAAGGTCACCCCACCGCCCGGCTTGGCGGCCCGGGTGGCGGGCTTTCCGACGTCGTGAAGCAGCGCCGCCCAGCGCAGCACCAGGTCCGGGCTTTCCCCCGGCTCCTCCTGGTCGATGGCCTGGCGCAGTACCGTCATGGAGTGGGCGTAGACGTCCTTGTGCTGGAGGTGCTCGTCCGGGGTGAGGTGCAGGCCCGCCACCTCGGGGAAGATGAGGTCCGCTATGCCGGTGCGCACGAGCAGTTCCCAGCCTGCCTCGGGGCGTCGGCCGCCCATGAGTTTGTCCAGTTCCGCGCGCACCCGCTCCACGGTGATCCGGCTGATCTCCCCGGCCATCTGCCGCATGGCTTCCTCCACGCGCTCGGCCACGCGGATTTCTAACTGGGAGACAAAGCGCGCGGCGCGCAACATGCGCAGGGGATCGTCCGCAAAGGATTGCTCCGGGGTGGCGGGGGTGTCTAGTATTCCGGCGCGCAGGGCGGCAAAGCCGTTCATGGGGTCGTGGAAACGCCCGCGCACCTCACCGCCGGAGCCATCGGAGCTAGCAGAGCCACCGGAACCACCAGCATCACCGGAATCCACCGAGAGTTCCACCGCCATCGCGTTGAGGGTGAAGTCCCGCCGCACCAGGTCGCCGTCAAGGGTATCGCCAAACTGCACCTCAGGATTGCGGGTCACACCGTCGTAGGAATCGGAGCGGAAGGTGGTGATCTCTATTTGTTGGCCGCCCTTTTCCGCGGAGACGGTGCCAAACTCGATGCCGGTATCCCATACCGCCGGGGCGTATCCCTCCAGAATCTCCTGGATCACCTGCGGCCTGGCGGAGGTGGTGAAGTCCAGGTCGTGCCCCAGGCGGCCCAGCAGGGCGTCGCGCACGGAACCCCCCACTAGATAGAGCGATTCTCCGCGCTGAGTGAAGCCCCGCACCAGGTCGCTGAGCACCGGGCTTAACGCGCGCACCGCATGTTCGGCTCGCATGAGCATTTCCGCTTCCGCGAGTTCCGGTCGTGCTTCGGGCTGTGGTTCCTGGCTCTCCTGGTTTTTCACCCGCATTATTCTACCTCCCCGCCGCGTGCCCACCCCGTGAAATACCGGGGGAGGGCGCAGCGGAATACCGCAGCCCGCCCCAAGGGGATACCATCTAAGTGATGAATGACAAGGACGAGCGCACGCACCAGGCCCGCCAGGCCGCAGAGGGCTCAAAAACCTCCGCCGCCCAGGCAACCGGCGGTTCCGGTGCCTCCGGGACGTCCGGCGCTCGCCGTAAACGACGCCGCCGCGGTGGCCGGGGCCGCAATAATCGCGGGCGCGCGCAGGCCGCCAATAACGCCACCGGCGCCACCGGCGCACAAGGGGGCCAAGGGGCACGAGGAACACAAGGCTCGGAAGGCTCGGCAAACCCCGCAGCCCCCTCGCGGCCCTCCCAACCGCACAAGCCCGCCGCGCAAACCGGACACCCCGGCGAGGACCAATCCGGCAAGGACTCCGCCTCCCAGCCCCGCCGCAGGCGACGTCGTCAGGGCGGCAAAGGAGCGAGCAAGGGAACGGGCAAGAACTCCCAGCGCTCCGGGAATCGTCGCGGCCAGCGCGGCGGGCATTCCCAGCGGCGTTCCTCCGCGCGCGGCGGCCGCAACGGCCATCTCCGCCGGGGCCCGCACCCTCGCCGGGGCGCGGCCGCCGTCTCGAACTTTGACACGCGGCGGGAAACCTCCGCCGGCGGCCTGGTGGTTTCCGGCCTAGCCGAGGCGGTGGCCGCCGATGGCAGCGTGGATCTTTCGCGGCTGTACGTGGCACTGATCGGACGCCTAGATCGGCGGCGGCGCCTGCTGTGGTCCATGCCCAAGGGACACGTGGAACCGGGGGAGGATCAACGGGCCACCGCGCAGCGCGAGGTCTGGGAGGAAACGGGAATCAGCGGCGAGGTCTTTGCGGAACTCGGCGTGATTGATTACTGGTTTGTGTCCGAGGGCGTGCGGATTCATAAGACGGTGCACCACCACCTGCTGCGCTACGTGGATGGCTACCTCAACGATGAGGACCCGGAGGTCACCGAGGTTTCCTGGATCCCGGTGCACCAACTCATCGAGCACCTGGCCTACGCCGACGAGCGCAAATTGGCCCGGGTGGCGCACGATATTCTCCCGGATCTGGCCCGCGCGGAAAAGCGAGCAGGGAGGCGCACCCCTCGATGATATTGCCGGGGTTTCCCTCCCGCCGCGCGCTGCTGCGCCCCCTGAGCCTCGCGGCCGTCACCACCACGGCCGCTCTGTGCAGCGCGTTTCCGCTTATGCCCTCCGCTCAGGCCGATGTACTGCCACTTTCACCCACCTCGGAAACCTCCCGCGAGGCCTGGATCAACCCGCTCGTGCGACCAAACGAGGAGGACAGCCCCGTTCGGGTGGAACTGCTCCACATCAACGGCGGCACCCAGGCACACCTGGAATCCGGCCAGGAGCTGCGGCTTAGTGTGCGCGTGCGCAATACTTCCGACGCCCCCGTGGAGCAACTCACCCTGCAACTGCGCCGCGCGGCGGCGGTGTCCACCGTGGCGGAGGCCCGCCAGGCGATCGCCCAGGATCTCAGCGCCTATTCTCAGATCCTCAGTCCGGTAGTGCTGCCGGATTCACTGGATCCGGGTGAGGAGCGCGAGGTGGAATTGCGCGCCTCCACCACCCCCGGGGTGGGGGAGAGCCTGGCCTTGGAGCCGGGTTCCACGTATCCGGTGGCGGTGGCGGCCTCCGGGGTGGTGGGCACCAACTCAAGCCCCACCACCAACACCACCCAGGCCAGCGCCGTACAACCCCTGAGCACGGAGCGCTTTGTGGTGGACACTAATCCGCGCCCCGCCTCCTCCAACAACACCCCCGCCCCAGAAGCAGAAGCAAACGCAAACACAGAAACAAACCCAGACAACCCCCAGGGCCTTTCCCTCCTTTACCCGCTCTCCGAGCCCACCCACATCGTTCCGGGGGAGACGGGGGAGGCCCCGGAGGCCGCCCCCCTGATCCTCAGCGAGGATTCCCTGGCCCATTCGCTGGCCTCGGGGGGCCGCCTCCATTCCCTCCTGAGTGCCTACGAGCGCGCCCTGGCCTCCTCCCAGGTGGCGGAGTCCACCTGCCTTGCCCTCGACCCCGCCCTGCTCAGCACCGTGAACCGCATGCAGGGGGGCTATACCGTGGCAAAGACGCGGCACAGCCTGGGCCAGCCCACGCGCCGTCTGCGCGATAGTTGGGGCTCGCGCTCGGAGGATCAGACCGGTACCCCCGGCACGGGTTCCCAGGCCGCCCAGGCGTGGTTGGAGCGGCTGAGCCACGTGGCCGCCCAGCAGTGCGTGGTCGCCCTGCCCTGGGCCAATGCGGATCTCGATGCCGTGCAGCGCACCGCGAATCCCTGGCTCATGCGCGAGGCCCTGCAACGCGGCCAGGAGGTCATTTCCCAGGTTTTGGGCGTGCAGCCCCAGCGCGGGGTGGTGGTGCCCGGCTCGGGTTATGTCTCCGAGGCCACGGTGCCGTCCTTGGCCTGGGCCGATCAGGAGGGGGATCTCACCCAGGCGTGGGAGGCCCACGCCACCCAAGAGGAGCAGCGGGCCGAGCACTCCCCGGACACCGAGCGCGGTTCCGATTCCACCCTGGATTCCCCGGCGCTTCCCGACGCCACCTCGGCCACCCACCCCCAGGCCCCGCAACAGCCGGTGTCCGTGGTGGTGGCCAATAACACCGTGTGGGCGGCCCCCGAGGTGGATCGCTTCGCCCAGATCGCCCCGGGTATCCGGGCCGTGACCTACCCGGCCTCCCTGGCGGCCACGCTCGCGGCCACGGGGGAGGAGCCGGCCACGGCGGGGTATTCCAATCCCGAGGGCCGCTTTGATCCCACCCTGGATTCCGCCACCGCCCGGCACATCACGGCTGCGGCGGCGCTGCGGCGCTCGGTGGAGGAGTCCCGCCTGGCGGAGCAACCCATGCTAGTGACCCCGCCTGCGGCACTGAGCGCGGAGACGGGGGCCATGCTCCTAACGGAGGTGGATTCCGCCCTGAGTTCGCAGCGCGCCCGCCCCATGTCCCTGAGCGCCTATCTCACCCCGGAGGCCTCGCAGGCGGAGGACCTGGCCGCCCTGGTGGCCGCCACGCCCGCCCCCGGGGAGAACCCGCGTCTGGGCGCACCCTTCCTCGATCCCTCCGTGTACAGCGACGCCGAGGTGCTGCGCACCACCCAGCAGGCCAATTACACCGATGACCTCACCGGCCTGATGATGAACGATCCCAGCATCGCGCTCACCCGCTATGCCTTCACCGCCCCGCTGCGCCAGGATTTGCTCGCCGCGTTGAGCGTCACGCGGCGGCGCAGCGTGGTGAGCTTTAACGACGCCGTCTCGGCCGCCTCGCGTCGGCTCAGCGGCAACCGCGAGGTATTGCAGGGTTTGCGCGGTTCGGTCACCCTCCTTCCGCCCGGCAACGTGTACACCCGCACCTCGGAGTCCTCGCCGTTGCTCATCGTGGCCAAGAATGGCCTGCCGCTGCCGGTGGACGCCACCATGCGCTATCACACGGCGCAACAGGCCCGGATCACGGTGCCCACCCACCTGCGTATTCCCGCCCGTGGTTCCATCACCGTGAACATGACGGCGGACATCGCCAAGGAGGATGAGCAGGCGCAGATGGATCTGTGGCTGGCCTCCTCGGACGGCTCCACCATCTCCGATCCGGTGCGCATCGCGGTGCAGACCAGGGCGAGCCTGGTGGGGGCCTCGGCGCTGATCGTGGGGTTGGGCGGTCTGCTGCTGGCGGTGACGCTGTTCCGGGTGGGGCGGAGCAGGCGGCGGCAGCGGCGATAGCGGCCCTCCTCATTCCATTAATAGCGTGCGCTTAATTAAGAATTAATTACATCCCGCGCCACAGGGCCGTGTCAGTTTCCTTTCATGCGTTTCAGCCATAACAATGGTCACTCGTGAACGCCACAGATCCGCAATTCAGGCAATCGGGTCGCGGTAGCGGGCCAAGCCGCCAAGGCTTGCGCTCGCGGATCGTGCCCCCCACGCCGCCTGCTCCGGTGCCCGAGGTGAAAAAGAAACCTCGGCCCGCCCCGCAGGGCGAGGTTGATCGCTCCGATCTGCGCCACGCCCCCCGGCAGGCCCTCCACGCCAGCGCGCCGCCGGGGGCGTCGGAAGCCGCAGGAGCTCCGACGGCGGAGGCCGCAACCGGCACGCTCACCCGTCCCGCCCCGGAACCACGGGAGCCAGCGGAGCAGGCCCCGCAGGCGCGGGACACCAGCGATGGCGACGTGGTGCGCTCCACCGGCTCGATGGCGGTAGCCACCCTCATCTCCCGCATCACGGGATTCCTGCGCACCGTGCTCATCGGTTCCACTGTGGGCACCGCGGTGGGTTCGGCCTTCAACACCGCGAACACCCTGCCCAACCTCATCACGGAGATCGTGCTGGGCGCGGTGCTCACCTCCCTGGTGGTGCCGGTGCTGGTGCGGGCGGAAAAGGAGGACCCGGATAGGGGAGCGGCCTTCATCAGGCGGCTTTTCACCCTGGCCTTTAGCCTCCTGGCGGTGATCACCCTGGCAGCCGTGGTGGGGGCTCCCTTCCTCACCAGGGTCATGCTGCGGCAGGACGGCGAGGTGAATATCACCCAATCCACCTCCTTTGCCTATTGGCTCTTGCCGCAGATCTTCTTCTACGGCCTCTTTGCCCTGTTCATGGCGGTGCTCAACACCAAGGGGGTGTTCCGCCCGGGGGCCTGGGCCCCGGTGGCCAATAACATCATCAGTATCGCGGTGCTGCTGATCTATCAGTTCGTCCCCGGTCGCCTTTCTCCCTCGGCCCCCTCGGGCCCCTTCGATCCGCACGTCATGCTGCTGGGTGCGGGCACCACCCTGGGCGTGGTTGTGCAGTTGCTCATCATGCTGCCGGCGCTGAAAAAGGCGGGCGTGGATCTGCGTCCCCTGTGGGGGATTGATGCCCGCCTCAAGGAGTTCGGCGGCATGGCGCTGGCCATCATCGTGTACGTGGCCATCTCGCAGGTGGGCTTCACCCTCACCATTCGCATTGCCTCCACGGCTAGCGACGCCGCCCCCCTGCTCTACCAAAACCACTGGCTGCTGCTCCAGGTGCCCTATGGCATCATCGGCGTCGCCTTGCTCACGGCGATCATGCCGCGCCTGTCCCGCAAGGCCGCCGAGGGCGATGATCGCGGCGTGGTCGATGATCTCACCCTGGCCACCAAGCTCACCTTCATCGCGCTGATTCCCATCGTGGTGTTCTTCACCGTCTTTGGCCGGGACATTTCCTTTGGCCTGTTCCATTACGGCCAGTTTGACCCGGAATCGGCCGATGTCCTGGGCCTCACGCTGAGTTTCTCCGCGTTTACCCTCATTCCCTACGCCCTGGTGCTGCTGCACCTGCGCGTGTTCTATGCCCGCGAGGAGGCGTGGACGCCCACGTTCATCATCGCGGGTATCACCGTCACCAAGATCGTTCTCTCCCTCCTGGCGCCCCTGGTGGCCTCCTCCCCGGGCCGGGTGGTGGTGCTCCTGGGCGCGGCCAATGGCTTTGGTTTTGTGGCCGGTGCGGTCATCGGCGCGATGTTGCTGCGCCGCAAGTTGGGTTCCCTGGGATTCTCCACGGTCATGCGCACCTCGCTGTGGGCCACCGGGGCGTCGATAGTGGGTGCCGTGGTCGCGGCGGGGGCGAGCATCCTGCTGGGTCGCCTGGTGGAGCCGGGTTCCCTGGGCCCGGTGGAATCGCTGTGGATTCTGCTGCGCCTGTGCGTGATCGGCGTGGTGTTCCTGGTGGTCACGGGCGTGGTGCTCTCCTTCTCCCGCCTGCCGGAGGTGCAGAACCTCGGCGCGGCGGCGCAGCGCATCCCGGGTCTAAACCGCCTCATCCGCACAGACCCGGATCGGCAGATCCAGGTGGAGGCCCCCACGCAGCAGGAGTTGTCCACGCAGTTCATCGGCTCGGACACATTCAATGCCTCCCCGGTGCCGCCGCCGATGTCCGCGGGCGTGGTGCGCGGCCCGCGCCTGGTGCCGGGCGCGCCGGTGTCCGACGGCCGCTTCCGCCTCCTGGTGGATCACGGCTCGGTCACCGGGGCGCGATTCTGGCAGGCCAAGGAGCAGGCCACGGGCAGGCTCGTGGCGCTGGTGTTCGTGGATACCAGCGGCACCTCCCCGATGGCCCCGGCCAGCCCGGCCGCTGCGGCGGGCGCGGCCTCCGAGGTCACCCGCCGTACCCGCGCGCTGGCGGCGCTGAATCACCCGGCGATCGCGCCGAATATCGAGGTTTCCGCGTACCGCTCCGGTTGCCTGGTGGTGGCCGATTGGGTGGAGGGCACCTCGCTCAAGGAGCTATCCCGCTCCGAGCGTGTGCACCCCCGCGCCGCCGCCTATGCGCTGTCCCCGCTGGCGCACGCCACCGCGGCCGCCGATGAGGTTCACACGCCCCTGGGCCTGGATAACTGGGCCCGTATCCGCGTTACCACCTCCGGCACGGCGGTGCTGGCCTTCCCGGCAGTGCTCTCCACCGCGTCTACCGCGCAGGACCTGGACGCGATCGCCTGGGCGCTGAACCTGTTGGTGGGGGAGGACGCCCCGGAGGATGTGCAGCGGGTCAAGCAGCGCGTGGAGGCGGCCGCCACCGCCGCCGCTCCTGCGGATTCCACCAAGGCGGATTCCACTAAGGCCGAGATCGATCCCGAGGATCTGCGCAACCTCAGCGAGGAGTTGCGCCGCGTGGGCCTGGCCGAGGACGCGGCTTCCCACGACACCCCCAGCCCCGAGGAGGACGCTCCGGGCACCGCCTCCGAAACCCCGGAAGCCACCACAGCAACCACAACCACCACAGCAACCGGCACAGCAAGCCCGGCCGCACCGGCCGTGCCCGCCTCACCCACCTCGCCCACCGAGCAGGCCCGTCGCCGCGCCCAGGCCCTGCACGTCACGGCGGAGGCCACCCCGCAGGTGGAGGATCGCCCCGGCTTCGGCGCGAAGTCGATGACCCGCCGCGGCACCGCCGGCTTGGGCCTCATCGTCTTTGTCGCCGTGATCGCCGCGGCGGTGGCCGCCACGTACATCGCGGCGTTCGTCGGTAAGCAGAACGATTCCTCCCCGGTGAATCCCGGTTCCGTGCACAGCAGCGAGGCCGCCACGCCCCCGCAGATGCAGCCGCTGAGCGGCATCAATGTCTGGGAGGCCACGGGTGGTGCCGAGGGTTCCGGGGAAGATCAGGGCGATCACCCGGAGGGGGCCACGCACGCCGTGGACGGCAATCCGGCCACCTCCTGGGAGTCCGCGGAGTATCCCCAGGGGTTCCAGAGCAAGCCGGGCGTGGGCCTGCTGGTGCGCTTGCAGAATCCGGTGCAGGTGGCGCAATTGCAGGTGCTCACCTCCGCCCCGGGCAGCCACGCGGTAATTTACGCGGTGCCCAGCAGCCTGGATTCTGCCCAGGTGCAGGAAACTCTTGACTTAAGCACGGTGCCGATGGTGGCGGAGACCACGTTGAACGAGGAGGACAACACCATCGCCCTGGCCCCCACGCAGGAGCCCACGCAGGCGCTGGTGGTGTGGTTCGACTCCGTCTCCCCGCAGACGCACACGGTGAGCGTTTCCAATATCTCGGTGTGGGGCACCAGGGCCACGGGGGCGGCTCCCACCACGCCGAATATCGTCGGGGGCACCCGCCCAACGCAGTAGGCGATGATGCGGCCCGGCCGGTGGCGGGCCGGGCTGTAATGGAATGAGGACCCCTCGGGGGAGGGGCCGCATTTCATCGAGGGGGAATCCGTAACGCTCACGCATCAGCATCTATCCGATAGCCAACTCGTGGGGGAGTACCTGGCGGGAGAGGCCTCCGCCTTTACGGAGATCGTGGCTCGCCACGGTGCCCGACTGCTGCGGGTGGCGCGCCGTTACGGCCGCAACGAATACGACGCCCACGATATTGTGCAGGAGGCCCTGCTGCGCGCCTCGCAAAACCTGCACACGTTCCGCCGGGAGTCGGCGCTGGGCACGTGGCTGCACCGGCTGGTGGCTAACTCCGGCTACGACTTCGCCCATCACCGTCACCAGCGCGAGGTGGCGGCGCTCGACGATGATTCCCACGCGCCCCAGGACATGGACGTGCGCCTGGCCTACGAGCCGCTCAGTGGCATTGATACCCGCCTCACCCTGCAATCCGCGCTGGCCCGCGTCCACCCCGATCAGGCCGCCGCGCTGGTGCTTATCGACGCCGCCGGGTACAGCGTGGCGCACGTGGCAGAGTTGGCCGGGGTGCAGCCCGGCACCGTGAAATCGCGCCGCGCCAGGGCCAAGGCCGCGTTGCGCGATCTGATGGGGTCCGCGGAGGAATGAATGGGGCCGCTTTTCCGTTGAGCGCCATGAGGGGTGCCCCGCGATACACTTGGGCACGGCATAAACGGCTTTTGTAGGAAGGCATGAATCATGGCGAGCAACGATACGATCCACGACGTAGCCATCATCGGCTCCGGTCCCGCCGGGTACACCGCGGCCTTGTACGCGGCGCGGGCGGAACTCAAGCCCCTGGTTTTTGAGGGCTACGAGTACGGCGGCTCCCTCATGCAGACCACGGAGGTGGAGAACTACCCCGGCTTCCAGCAGGGCATTATGGGCCCCGAGCTGATGGAGCAGATGCGCGCCCAGGCGGAGCGCTTTGGCGCGGATCTGCGCATGGAGCTGGTGGATCGCGTGGAGTTGGAGGGCGAGGTCAAGCGCCTCTTCGTGGGGGAGGAGGAGTACCTGGCCCGCACGGTGATCCTGGCCACGGGTGCCGCCCCGCGCCTGCTGGGCGTGGACGGCGAGCAGCAGTTGATGGGCCGGGGTGTGTCCACCTGCGCCACCTGCGATGGTTTCTTTTTCAAGGGTCACCACATCGCGGTGATCGGCGGCGGCGATTCCGCGATGGAGGAGGCAACCTTCCTCACCAAGTTTGCCGATAAGGTCACCCTGGTACACCGCCGCGAGGAGTTTAGGGCCTCGCCCATCATGGTGGAGCGTGCCCGCGCCAATGAGAAGATCGAGTTCCTCACCAACAAGGTGGTGGAGCGCGTGCAGGGTACCGAGGGAAAGGTCTCCGGCCTGGTGCTGCGCGATACCGTCACCGGGGAAACCTCCGATCTGGGCGTGACCGCCATGTTCGTAGCCATCGGGCACGATCCCCGCTCCGAGTTCCTGCAAGGCCAGGTGGAACTCAAGGAGGGCGGCTACGTGGCCACCCGCGAGCCCTCCACCCAGACCTCCATCCCCGGGGTATTCGCCGCCGGTGACCTGGTGGACGATCACTACCAGCAGGCCATTACCGCCGCGGGCTCCGGGTGCCGGGCCGCCCTGGATGCGCAGAATTACCTGGCGGAGTCCCTGGTTTAGACTAGGGGGAACGCGGTTTTCCCAAGGAGGAGAGTAATCTTATGTCCAGCCTCATCAGCGTGACTCAGGAGTCTTTTCGCTCCACCGTCATCGAGTCCGAGGTACCCGTCCTGGTGGACTTCTGGGCCCAATGGTGCGGTCCCTGTACCAAACTCACCCCGGTGCTGGAGGAACTCGCCCAGGAGTACGGGGATCGCCTCAAGATCGTCAAGGTCGATGTGGATTCCGAGCGCGCGCTCGGGGCCATGTTCCAGATCATGTCTATCCCTTCCATGCTGCTTTTTAAGGACGGCAAGAAGGTGGATCAGATCGTGGGCGCCCGCCCCAAGGCGGATATTGCGGAAAAGCTCAATTCGGTGCTCTAGCTGCTAACCTGGTTGAGTTGTAAACATTTATTTCTAGGAAGGACTCACGTGGCGGACGTACTCCGGGTCGGTGACCGCAGCCCGCGCGTCGCTGAGGCTCGCGTCACCCTCGCGCGCCTCGGTCTGCTCCAGAGCTACTCGGGAGACGTTCGCCCCACCACGGGCGATTCCCAGCAGTTCAACGATGCCGACACTTACTTCGATGCTCCCCTGGCTGAGGTGATCAAAGCCTTCCAGCAATCGCGGGGCATTCTGCCCACCGGAGCTATCGACGACACCACGCTGCGCGAGATGCGCGGCGCCTCCTACACCCTTGGCGCGCGCCCCCTCGCCTACCAGGAGGACAACCCCCTGGTGGGCGACGACGTGGTGCAACTCCAGGAACACCTCCAGGAACTGGGCTTCTATTCCAGCCGCCTGGACGGCCACTTTGGTGCCGATACCAACTACGCCCTGCGGAGTTACCAGATCAACGGCGGCCTGGATCCCGATGGCGTATGCGGCCCGGATACCATTCGCGCCCTCAACCTGCTGGGTCGGCGTATCCGCGGCGGCTCGGCCCAGGCCATTCGGGAGCGCGAGGACATGCGCCAGGCCGGGCCGCACCTGGCCGGCAAGCGCGTGGTGATTGACCCCGCCCTGGGCGGCAAGACCACCGGCCAGGTGGTGCAGGGGCGCTACGGCCAGATCACCGAGGAGGAAATCCTCTGGGATCTGGCCACTCGCGTGCAGGATCGCATGCGCGCCATCGGCATGGAGACCATCATCTCCCGCCCGCGCATGGATAACCCCTCCACCAAGGATCGCGCCGATATGGCCAATGCCTTTGGCGCAGACATGGTCATCTCCTTGCAGTGCGATAGTTACCCCAATGAGAAGGCCTCCGGCGTGGCCACCTTTTACTTCGGCTCCGAGGTGGGTTCTAGTTCCCTGACGGGGGAAACCCTCTCCGGGTTCATTCAGCGCGAGATCGTGGCCCGCACGGCGCTGCAAAACTGCGGCAATCACGCCCGCACCTGGGAGATCCTGCGCTTCACCAAGGCCCCCACGGTGGAGGTGGTGGCCGGATACCTCAGTAACCCCGAGGACGTGGCCGTGATGACCAACCCCACCAGCCGCGACGCCATCGCTGAGGCCATCGTGGTGGCCGTCAAGAGGCTCTATCTGCTGGAGGACGATAACCAGCCCACCGGCACCTATCGCTTTGCCGAGTTGCTGGAGGCCGAGCAGCGGGCCTTCTAGGCCGCTTCCGCTCTTTTAAGCACCCTTTTAGGCGTGAGCCCGTAGCGGCTGCGCCTCCCAGGCCACCAGCAGCTCTCTTTCGGGGGGAAGTTCCAGGCGCAGGCGGGGGAAAACCGGGTGATCGCTCACCACGTGGAAACCCGCCGCCTCCAGGGCCTCGGCACCGATGATCCCCATTTCCTCCACCTGACTCAGCAGCGGGTCCGCCGCCTCCTCGGCGCGTAAGCCAAAGGCTTCCACGGCCGGGGCGGTATCCTCGGTCACCATGTCCATGATCGCGGCGTCAATCAGCACCGCCTCCATTCCCATGCCCTCCCAACCGGGTGCCACGTGCAGCGAGGTAATCAGCATGGCGTCCGCGCTCACGGGCGCGGTGGGAAGTTGTGCCGCCCCCGGGGCCTGGGCTGGGGCACAGTAAAAGAGCGTGGCCAGAGGACGCTCTTCCCACATGTAGAACCCGCAGCCGGGGGAGTCGAGGAGCACCGAGGAAAGCCAGGCCTCCTTTTCAAAGCGCTCCTCACCCCGCTGCCGCACCCGCGCGGCGCTATCCGGTTCTAACTCCCAGAACACGCTACTCACGGCCCTGGGAAGCAATGAGCCAAAGGAATCCTGCGTGATGCGGCGTAACCCTGCGCTCATCGCCCTCGCCCCCTTTTATTCCCTATATCTCGGTGCGACTAACCGCGTCCCTCAATGAGCGCGAGAATACGCTCAAAGTCCTCTTGGTCGCCAAACTCCACCACCATCTTGCCCTTGCGCTTGCCCATCGTCACGGTCACCTTGGTGTCCCAACGGTCACCCAGGCGCTCCGCCGTACGGGTGAAGTGCTCGGGCTGGGGGAGGGGCTCGCGCTTGGGTTTGGCCGCCGGGGCGTGACCGTTATTGAGCAGGGTCACGGCCTCCTCCGTGGCACGCACGGAAAGGCCCTCAGCCACGATCCTCTCCGCCAACCGTGCCTGATCCTCCTCTCCCGTTTTCAGGCCCATGAGGGCTCGTGCATGGCCCGCAGAGAGCACTCCGGCGGCCACCTTGGTCTGCACGGCTAACGGCAGGGAGAGCAACCGAATGGTGTTGGTGATGGTGGGGCGGCTGCGCCCCAGGCGCTGCGCCAGTTGCTCCTGGGTCACCCCGAACTCGTCCAGGAGTTGCTTGTAGGCGGCTCCCTCCTCCAGGGGATTGAGCTGCACGCGGTGGATATTCTCCAGCAAGGCGTCGCGCAGCATATCGCCGTCATCGGTTTCGCGCACGATGGCCGGGATAACACCCAGACCCGCCTTGCTGGCCGCCCGCCAGCGGCGCTCGCCCATAATGATCTCGTAGCCGCTATCATCGGCGGCCCGGCGCACCACGATGGGTTGGAGAAGCCCAAACTCCTTGACGGAGTGGACCAGTTCCTCCAAGGCCTCCTCATCAAAGACGCGCCGAGGCTGCTTCTCATTCGGCATGATCTCCCCGATGGGGATCTCCCGGTAGGAGGCGCCAAACTCATTGCTCGGCGGGGGAGTGGCCGCCTCTCGACGCCCCGCCTGAGCGATCAGGGGAGGAATACCCGGCCGCCCCGATGTTTCACGTGAAACTTCCGCCCGCCTGTTCGCCGAGGAGGCACCGGAATCCTGCGGACGGCCCGGCCCTCCCGGGCCCTGCCGACGCGGAAGGCCGGTTCCAATGATCGCATCCGCTGCGGAATCGGAAAGTCTGGGCTTGGAGGGCCCCTGGGGGATCAGGGCACCTAGTCCCCGCCCCAAACCACCCTTGCGAGTTTCCTGCGATGACAACGTTTACTCCCTTTCTTCCTGTGCGGACCCGAGTGGCCCCTCGGCCTGCTCCGCGCCTTCGGCGGCCATACCACCCACGCGATCCTCCTCAGCCAAACCCGCCAGACGCTGCGCGGTCTGCGGGCTCACCCCAATAGGCCCCGTTCCCTCCGCCGGGACGTAATCCCCGCGCGTGGCAAACTCCTCTGAGGCCGCCACGTAGGCCATCGCCCCGCGCGAGGAGGGATCGTAGGCCAGCACTGGCATGCCATAACCGGGTGCCTCCGATACCTTGACGGAGCGTGGAATCACGGTGCGCAGGGTGACGTCCCCAAAGTGTTCCTTCACCTCGCCCACCACCTGCTCCGAGAGTTTCGTGCGGGCGTCGTACATGGTGAGCAAGATCGCGGAGATGTGGAGTTGCGGATTGAGGTGCTGGCGGATCATGGAGATGTTGTTGAGCAACTGTCCCACTCCCTCCAGCGCGTAGTACTCGCACTGAATCGGGATGAGCACCTCCTCCACAAAGGTCATGGCATTGATCGTTAGCAGCCCCAGAGAGGGGGGGCAGTCGATGAACACAAAGTCAAAGCCCCACTGGTCCAGGAACTGCCCCTTGAGGGCGTCATAAAGCCGATACTCGCGGCGCACCATGGAGACCAGCTCGATCTCCGCCCCGGCGAGGTCGATGGTGGCAGGAATACAAAAGAGGTTCTCGCTGTGCGGGGAGGCCTGCATAGCCTCCTCCGGGGTGGCCTCTCCGATGAGTACTTCATAGCTCGATACGGTGCCCGCGCGGTGCTCCACACCCATCGCGGTGGAGGCATTGCCCTGGGGATCGAGGTCAATCACCAGGACCCTCAGCCCACAGGCCGCCAGACCCGCCGCCAGGTTCACCGAGGAGGTAGTTTTTCCCACGCCGCCCTTCTGATTAGCGATGGTGATGAGCCTCGGTTTCTCCGGCCTCGGCAGCGGCGACCGCAGCGGGATTCCCGAGGCACCGCCGCGATAGTGCTGTTCATTATCGGCCATTACGCGCGCACGCCTCTTTTCCTTAGTTGATCCTGCATTATCTTTTGGCTTCCTCGCAGCTCAATCACGTCCCGGAGACCATGAGCCCTAACGTACCTTCGGAATCCGCACCACGGTGGAGGGCTCCGGCAATAGATCGGCCCCCACCTGGATAACCTCACCCTTGCCCCCGCCGGCCGCGCGAATCTGCCGCTCGTCTCGTTCTAATTCCTCATGCACTGAGGCCCCCTTCATCGCTATCATTGCCCCCGCCTTGCCCACCAGGGGCATCGACCACTGACACAGTTTACCCAGAGGAGCCACGGCGCGGGAGGTCACTACCCCCGCCTTACCCACCTCGGCACGCAGGGCCTTCTCCTCCGCCCGGCCGCGCAGCACTTGAACATTGTTTAACTGCAACTGTTCAATAACCTCACCCAGATACACCGAGCGCTTCAACAGCGGCTCCACCAAGGTGATACGCAGGTCGGGGCGAGCAAGGGCCAGGGGAATGCCCGGCAGGCCAGCTCCCGATCCCACATCGATCACGGAGGCTTCCTGCGGCATGACCTCACCGATCACCGCACAATTGAGCACGTGTCGATCCCACAACCGCGGAACCTCGCGCGGACCGATAAAACCCCTCTGCGATCCCACCGTGGCCAGAGACAGGTGGTAGGCCACCGCCTTTTCCAGATTCTCACCGAAGATCCGCTCGGCGGCCGGTGGGGGTGCGGGTATATCGCTTGGTTTCACGTGAAACATCCTCGCTCTCGTGCAGGTTCGTTCAAGGACGGCTAGGCCCACCAATGGCCAACAAAGCGCTCCCGGCCGAACCGGAAAACACTCGTCGCAGACGGCTAAGTGGAATCATGCGGACACCACGACACCGCGGGACACCACGGCGCTACGACACCATTGCATCGCAGCCTTAGCACCACGGCAAACCACAACGCACCAGGGTTCGAGAGCACACCAGCCTCGCTAGACACCTCGACCCATCGGCCGCCGCCAACCAAGCATCGGCCATTGGTCAGGCCATTGGTCAATGAGGAAAGCCTATCAGCCGCATGAGCCAACGCCCTCCATCTCAGTGAGATCACGGGTGCTGGGGGAGGGATCTCATTCTGGTTCTCGCTATCGAGGGTGTTTTCCCTTTTGTTTTCTTCTCTGTTCCCCCGTTCCCAGCGATAAGCAAACCCGGACACAGGTCCGCACAGATCCAGAGGTACAAGCCCGCGCATAAACCCGCGCATAAATAAACGGCCGGTAGCCTTGTCTCGGGATCAAGGTTACCGGCCGTAAAAGGCTACACCCTCAAGGTCTAGCCTCGCTTACCGCGCTTCTTCGGGTTATTCGGCTTCACGCCGGGCTTGGGGGCCGTCGCACGCTTGGCCTCCCGGATGGCGGCCTCCTCAGCCTCCTCCTCCCGGTCGAGCTTGCTAAAGATGTAGCGGTTTTGGAAGAAGGTCCACAGGTTGTTAGCCACCATGTAGAACAGCAAACCGATGTGCCAGATAAAGCCAGTGAACAAGATGGTGGCGGGCATGACCCACAGCATCATGCGGTTCATCATGTTCATCTGCATGGCCGCCTGCTCGGAGGCCGGGGCCTGCTGCTTGCCGGAGGCGCGTCGTGCCTCCTGGCGCTCCACGGAAAGGCGGGCATTGAAGTGCGTGCCCAGCACAATCATGATGATGAGCGGCGCCGCCACGGCGATGATCGTTCCGCGGCTCAATCCTTCCGCGTTGGGGAAGGCGGCAAACATCTCGGTGGGCATACTGATGTATGCGGAAAGCGGCACGCCGAAGAGGTTGGAGTCCAGGAAGGACTGCACATCATCGGCGCTAAAGATGTAGTTGGGGGTGAGGCGATTCTGCTCCACCGTCAGACCGACGTCGCTACCCGTGCGGTTGAAGGAGCGCAGCACGTGAAACAAACCGATGAACACGGGGAACTGCGCCAGCACCGGCAGGCAGCCGGCTAGAGGATTCACACCCATCTCCTTTTGGAGCTTGCGGGTTTCCTCCATCATCTTTTGCTGGTCATTCTTATATTTTTCTCGAATGGCCTGCATCTGCGGGGCGAACTTCTGCATCTTTACCGTGGACCGCATTTGGTTCACCATCGGCTTAAACAGCAAAAGACGCAGCGTAAAGGTCAGGAACATGATCGCCAGAATCCACGCCGCCGCGGAATCCGCCCCAAAGGGGTACGCGAAAATCTTGTGCCAAAACCACAGGACCGCAGAAATCGGCCAGTAGATGAAGTCGAGCACTGTACGTCCAAACTCCTGGTGTGGTTGGTAATTGTAGGAAAACAGGCGCTCCGTGCCCGGATTATCCCCGCGTGGCATGCCCCCACGCACGGGAGGGCACGGGATCGTACCCCCCGGGATGCCAGGGACCACACTTGGACAACCGAGCGCAACTCAAAAGAACGCCGCGCCATGCCCCGTGACTCCTGCAAGCCTCCAGGGCATAAGCGCTGCAACTCGGTTCGAAGCGGCAGGTTGAACCCATTTTAAGGGGTGAAAGATAGATTTGGTAAAAGCGCACCGCACCCATAAGGCCCCGAGCGGCTAAGGATCTTTGCTTATCGACGCCCCCGTGGTCCCTCTTTGCCTTCCCCTCAGCGCACATCGGCCCGCGCTATTTTCCCCCACGCCTTGCGAATATCCCGTTCCAGCATCACCGAACTCGCTTCCCCGGCAGCGGGCAGGGCACGTACCACTACCTGAACATAGGGACTCATTTCCGGCGCAAGACTCAGGCAGATATGCCGAAGCCGCCGGGAAACACGGTGGCGAGCCACAGCGTTCCCGACGGCCTTGGAAACCACAAGCCCAAAGCGGGGACCACCCACATGAGAAAGTTCCGCATCAGGCTCCCCCTCCCAAACGTGGAGAACCACGGTACGAGAACCCGCGCGGCGCCCCCGGCTCATGGTGAGCCGAAATTGACTGGGCGCGGTCAGCTTGTGCTGCGCGGGAAGCACCTAGTGCGCCTTAAGCGGTGAGCTTAGCGCGGCCCTTACGGCGACGGGCCGCCACGATGGCACGGCCGGCACGGGTGCGCATGCGGGTGCGGAAGCCGTGCTTGCGCGAACGACGACGGTTATTGGGCTGGAAAGTGCGCTTGCCTTTTGCCACTGTTCATTCTCCTCAAGTATTCGCATGTCGGCCGACGGCTTCACGCCACCCACCGGGGTTCATCGGCCAACCGTTGGTTGGTTCCTGAGAGGCAGCAACCGGAAGTGTTGTCCCAGGGAACACAATCCCTGTTCCGGCTACCGTGCACAGCGCTATACCAGCGCTCACAGCGCGCAGCCGTGTTCGGTTGCGCGCGCGAACGTGATCCGCGCGAGCCGCTCTCACTCAAGTACATGCGCAGGGCTAGGTAGTGCCTCTACGGATGTAACAGACGAATAAAGGATACGCGAGTGCTCGAGCCCGGAACAAATCGACGCACCACCGTTCAACAGGGGTGTACGGGTACCCCCGAAATTACATCTTTCGTATTCCTTTCTCATCTTCCCCGTCCACCCGGACTCACCAGCAGAAAAAGTTGTCATTCCACGCCGCTCCCCAGACGCCTCAGAGGTCTGACCTTTTGGACCTAGACAATTCCACAGGAGAACGAGTAGAAGTTGATCAGCAATCACAATTTTCACACCCGTGAGAACCCCATGCCTGTGGATAACTCTCAACCTCACCTTGAGGAAACTTCCCAGTGAAGATAAAACAGCTGGTCAGAAGGATTTAATCCCAGGGTGTCACTATTCACAGGCATGGGGATAGGCTGTGGATAACCCCGTGACGTAGAGTTATCCACAGGTGTGAGTAACTTTGTGGAAGACCAGGGCATAGCCCTATTAGGCCTGTGGAGGAAACGGTGAATGACATTTTCACTCCATCAACAGCCCCACCCCTCTTATGTCCACTTTTTAAGGCGTAGGTAGGCGCTTCCACCCGCTTACTCACAAGAATTTCGACCAGATCCGAAGCACCAAAGGACAAGAACACCA
>NZ_CP123908.1 GCF_033783015.1 Corynebacterium sp. 21KM1197
GCCGTGATCTTGCTCCGGAGATCGCTACTTCTGCGTCGGTGAGTAAGGGCGCGAAGGTTGAGGCGTTTGGTTCTGACGAGGATCAGACTGTCTATGACACCGTGACGGTGAAGAACCTTGTGGAGGGTGCTGCTTATACCCTTGATGCGCAGTTGATGAAGAAGTCTGATTCTTCCAAGATTGCGGGTGCGTCTGCTTCGAAGGAGTTTGTGGCTTCTGAGGCTGGTTTGTCTGAGTTCGTGAAGAATGAGGATGGTTCGGTTTCTGGTGTGGTCGTGGTGGAGATTCCGTTGCCGGCTGGTTCGTTGGCTGGTGGGGATTCTGCTGTGGCGTTTGAGGAGCTGACTTCGATGGTGGTGGATGCGAAGGGTCATGAGACTCCGGATGCGTCTGCGCCGAATGCGATTGCTGAGCATAAGGATATTGAGGATGCTGCTCAGACGGTGACCTATGAGGTTCCGGATGATGGCAAGGTGAAGCCGAAGCCGCGTCCGGATGAGCCTTTGGATCCTATTTCAGATGAGCCGGTCGATGAGCTGAAACCGGAGGATGAGGCGATGGATGAGCCGCAGCCCTCGGAGGATAAGCCTGCTCCGCAGCCGTCTTCTTCTACGCAGCCTGCGGAGGCGGAGACGCCTAGCGAGTCTGTGACGGAGGAGCCGAATGAGCCGGTTAAGCCGGGTGCGCCGAAGCTTGAGTTGAAGAAGTACATCGGTACGGAAGAGTTCACCGGTCAGGAGAAACCGCAGGATCAGCCTGGTGCTGATGGTGTGGTAGATGCCCAGGATGCGTCCAAGGCCTTTGAGGCTAAGGAAGCAGGCCAGGATCTTACTGTGACCTTTGTTGTGACCAACACTGGTGATATGGACCTCAAGGATGTTTCTGTGGCTGATGAACTTACCGATGCTGATACCGCAGGTATCAAGATTGGTGAGATCACCCCGGCTAAGCAGGACATTAAGAAGGGTGAGTCGGTGAACTTCACTGCCACGCTGAAGGCTCCGGAGGCTGGGAAGCTGCATGCTGATAAGGCAAAGGCAACTGGTGTTCCGGTGGACGATCAGGGCAAGGAGGTTCCGTGGACTGATGAGGATGGCCAAGAGCACACCCCGGGTGAGCCGGTGGACTCTAACGACGACCCCGCGCACGCTAAGACCCCTCAGCCTGGTGAATCTGAGCCTGGTGAGCCGGAGTTGGCGTTGAAGAAGTACATCAATGGCAATGATGCTCAGGATTGGAACGCTGCTGAGAATCTGAAGGCTGGTGAGAAGGCTGCGGTGAAGTTCGTGGTGACCAATACCGGTGGTGTGGATCTGTTCAACATCACGCTGTCCGATGAGACGGTTGAGGGTGTGGGCGATGTGGAGAACATCACCCCGGAGCAGATTGATCGTCTGAATGTGGGTGAGTCTGCGGAGTTTGTTGGTGAGCTGACGCTTGCGGAGAACGAGGAGCACAAGGACGTTGCTAAGGCGGAGGGTGTTCCGCCGAGCCCGGAGAATCCGGATGAGCCTGGTGTTGATGAGCCGAAGGTGTCTTCGAATGAGGATCCGGCGCATGCTAAGACTCCGAAGCCGGGTGAGCCGGTGGTTCCGGTTCCGGGTGAGCCTGGTCAGCCTGGTGAGAAGGTTTCTCCGAAGCTGCGTCCTGGTGAGCCGGAGCCGAAGATCACGACGGATGCTGTGATTGAGGGTCATGGGCCTTTGGTTGCTGGTGCCACGGTGGTCGATACGGTGAGCTTTACTGGTTTGAATGTTGGCCAGCGGTATGAGTTGGAGTCTGCGTTGATGTGTAAGGCTTCTGGTGAGTCCACGGGTGCTACGGCGAAGGTGGCGTTTGTGCCGCAGGTTTCGGATGGTCGGATTAATGTGCCGATTGCGGTGACGGATGCTGGTTGCTCTGAGCAGGTTGTTTTCCAGACGTTGCGTGATAAGTCTGGTGATGTGGTGGCTGTGCATCATGATATTAATTCTGCTGCGCAGACGGTGACTGCTGAGGATGTTTTGAAGCCTGCGCCTTCGCCGGAGACGGTGGAGAAGAAGCGGGATAAGAATGTCACGGTGGTTAAGGAGGGTGCGCCTGAGGTTGGTAAGGCTTTGGCGCCGAAGTCGCCGCGTCGTTCGATTAAGGCGATTCCTTCTGGTTCCTTGGTGTTGGAGGAGGGTATGCCTTCCCACATCTAGGAGATAGCTAGCATAGAAAATATCTAGTTATCTTATTAAGGGGCTATTGCGAAACTTTTCGCAATAGCCCCTTTTGTTTGCAAGTTTTAAAATTTAAATTAAATTTCAAATTACCCTTCCGTTGCTGAAAATTAACACTAATAAGGTTGGGACATTATAAGATTCCATTTTCCATGCTTTGTCATAAGCTTTGCTGAAGATGTCGTTATAGAAATCCTAGACACATTATCCCAAGATACGAGGAGATTTAGCAAGGAGCGTATGTCTTAAATCTTCAAAGATATTCAGGAGGATCGTGGAGGCAGTGACCCTTTGATCTAGTTTATGAAAGGTGGGGACATTTCTGAGGAACCCTCAAAATGGACGCGGCACGTTGATCTCTAAGGGTCAGGAGGAGGTGCTTGTTTCGGCGCGGTCGCAGTTGATGTTGGAGTTGCGTGATGATGCGCAGCGTGGTCGGGATGCGGTGGTGGTGTTAGACGAGCTTGTACAGGAGTTGTCACAGGAGGGGTGTGTCCGTCAACGGCATGTGGGGCTTGTGCATGCAGCACAACGAGTGGTGGATGCGGCGGTAGCGCTTGATGAGGTGTGGATGCCGTCAGGGGTTCGCCAGGCCATGCGCGCGCAGGTAAAAACCCCTGTTGAACCTGTCTCTACGGGAAGATTATCCCGGAAACAACGCTGTGCTGCGGAACGGAAGCAACGAAGCGGGAAAGGTAAGCAGTACTGGGTGTGAAAACGGAAAAATCGGAACTGTCATCACTCACAGTGAAGAATTTCTTTCACCCGTCTACCGGCAGATTTTACTTTCGCACCTTGAAGCCTTCGAGAGGGGCGTGTACGCATTGATATTGTAAGGAAAAATACGTTAATCAGGCTTCCATGAAGACGAACAGAATTGCACGCAGGACTGCAGTATCTGTTGCTATCATCTTCTGTATACCGGCAATAGTAAATGCGGAAGATCGCGATGTAGAATGGACGCTTTCTTCTGAAGCCTGGGCACCGTCGTATGAGTCTCAAATACAGGGGACAGGATTCCGTAATGCTGCCGGTACTACATGGGCACCTGGCGGTGCAGGTGCGACTAACAGTATTAAAGTTGAGGGAAACGGAAAACATGTAGATATGGCGTGGGTTACCTATAATCAAGGCATGGCCCCTAGTAATGCATGCGTTGACGAGTTTGAGATTTATTATTACGAGGGTGGGGAACGTAAAGAAGAAAAATCGGACCCAAACTGTGCCCTCTAGAGGACTTCGCATGAATTTAATCTAAATAAAGATCTTGACCCAGGAAGTCAGTTCTGCGGTCGTGTTAACACTGGAGGTCAGTGGGGTAACTACGCTTGCATTGAGATTAAGGAGTAAATCATGGGAATTGCGAAGCTAGTCATAGGTATATTGTCTATAAGTGCGATGCTTGCGGTCTCTTTCGCAATCATTTCATTGCTGGTGGTTTTAATTAAGCGCACCGCGGATAAAGACAGCCACTAAGGACATTTTGCAGGCAGAGCCCAGTATTAATATCGTACATTGCTCTACCCTTTCATGTGTACGTAGCGGTGCACGGTCCCGACAGAGCAGCCGACTTCTTTTGCGATGGCGCGCATAGATAGTCCTTGGGAGTGAAGGTTTTGGACTTTGTCGCGTTTTTCGTGTGCACGTGCGATATAAACTTCGCGAGGCTCGCGAGTCCAACGTTGAGCTGACCTAACTGAAATACCAACTCGTTCTGCTACTTCACGAGCTTTTTTCCATGACGGGGATAAAGTGCGTAGACACTAGGCATGATTACTCCATGTGGAATAAGCTGCACTACGCCGTTTTCTCCTGATTTTTGCCGCGTGTGGACTGGATGGCGGAGAAGGTTTTGGGGGAAATCGTTTCCATACCCAGTGGGCGATGCTGCGGGAGAGTTGGGTTATTTCTTGGTTGGGGGGCTCGCGGTTTTCTTTTTCTAGGTTGAGGTTGGCGGCAGTGGCATGTGCTTGGATGACTTCAGTCCAGGTGGTGATGCCGTCTGTCCAGTAGTGTTTGATTGCTCGGTAGGACCAGCGGCGGGTGCGGTCGAAGATGTCTACGCTGTGTCCGATATCGAAGTTTGCTCTTGGTCGGGGGTCGTTCCAGGGTGGGAGTGCGTTGAGGGTGTCGAGAGCTTGGGCAAGCTCGTAGAGGCTGTAGGCGAGTTGGTGTTCTCCCCAGTAGGTGTCGTGGTTTCTTTGGGCGGCGCAGGGGTTTTTCATGATGCGTCCGGTGTGGGCGGTATCGCCGCCGAGGACGTTGCAGATTCCGGTTTCGATTCTGGTGAGCAGGTTGACGGGTCGGCGTCGCGCTGGGAGGCATCTCGCTGTCTCGTCCGTCTGCGCCGTAACTGTGGGCAATGTTGTAGGCATTCTCGTAGTCATCGATAATGACCGCGTCTGTCATGTGTTCGCCAGCAGCACGTATCCTGGGTCGGTTTTCAGGGCATGGCGGAAGACTGTCTCGTCGCGGGCTGCTTTGCCTTGGTTGATCCACAGCATGCACACCCCGTCGATCTTTTTCTGGTATATGATCTTGGTACATTTGCAACAAGTGGCTTGAAGGTGTCCACGTGGTTGCGGTGGGACTAAACGGTGGAGGTGGTAGTGGTGCTGACGATTGCGAAGATGGGTGCGCATTCGGTGGCTTACTATCAGTCCACCGTGGACGAGAGCAGGCCTGAGGATTCGTACTACTCGGAAAGCGGTACGAGTCCTGCGATGGCATGGCTACGCGGGGATGGGCCTGCTGCTGTAGAGCGCATGGAGCAGTACCTTGGGGTGGAAGACGGGCAGCGTATGGATGGCCGCGTGGTGGCTGGGTGGTTCAACAAAGCACTCGCCCCCAGCGGGGTAAAGCTTGGGCGTGCGCCCCGTCATGATGGGGTGCCTGGCTTTGACTTAACATTTTGTGCCCCAAAGTCAGTATCACTGCTGTGGGGCTTTGGGGATACAGGTAGTGTTCGTCAGATTGTGGATGCTGCTCACCAGCAGGCCGTTTTGCAAGCGCTAGACTATGTGTCTGCTCATGCTGGATATACCCGTCGGCAGGTAGTGGATCGTCGGGGGAAACGACTCATCATTGAGAAGTTGGTGGGGGTTTCTGGGGTGAAATACGAGCACCGTACCTCGCGTACTGGTGACCCGCATGTGCATTCCCATGTGCTGTTGGCGAATAAGCAACTATGTCGGGATGGGAAGATCCGCACTCTTGATGGTGTGAGTGTCTATCACGAGGCGCGTGCGGCGGGGATGGTGTATCAAGCAACCTTGCGGGAGATCCTTACTCGCAGGCTTGGTGTGCACTGGGCACCTGTGGTCAATGGGTGCTCGGAAATCATCGGTTTAGATAATAGTGACGTAATTAAGGCGTATTCGACAAGGGCGCGGGAGATTGATGCGTGGCAGGCAGATAATGGCCTTGAGGTGCGGCTGGAGTATCAGCGTGTTGCGCAGAAGGTAACCAGGCGGCAAAAAGACACCTCAGCCAGTCTCGAAGAGCTAAGGAACGGGTGGGACGCTATCGCTTATTCCAACACCGTTCGTGACTTTATTGACTCTCTGGAAGCACCCCCCACCGTTTTGGGAGAGTCCCCGCCCCTTCCCTCCCCGGCTGAGATTCTTGCTGCTGTTGTTCATGAGCGTTCCACGTTTACTCGCGCGGACGTGGTGGAGAAAACCGCTGAACTCCTCCCCGTCGGGGCCATCCCGCCGGAGGAGATTCATGCGGTGGTAGAAGAACTTACCGAGGTGGCGTTGTCAGAGACCAACACTTGGTTGGTGACCCCGGAAAAAGACCGAAGCGTCGATGATACGCAGCGGGAAGGCTCCCAGAAATACACCACCACGGCTGTTATCGCGGAAGTGGAGCATGGGGTGGATCTTGCGACACAGCTTGTCCACCGAGGGATAAAAACAGCGACGATCACCCCCGTAGACGGAGTGCTTTCTGCTGCGCAGGCGGACGCTATGGAAAAAGTGGTGTCGTCTAACTATCTCGCTTCGGTGATCGTCGCCCCAGCTGGGGCAGGAAAAACCTCTTCGCTGAAAGCCGCACACGCAGT
The DNA here is from genome assembly GCF_033783015.1 of Corynebacterium sp. 21KM1197. Taxonomy (NCBI): domain Bacteria; kingdom Bacillati; phylum Actinomycetota; class Actinomycetes; order Mycobacteriales; family Corynebacteriaceae; genus Corynebacterium; species Corynebacterium sp. 21KM1197. The sequence goes on from NZ_CP123908.1 coordinate 6,271, forward strand.
GTGGAATGGCGCTGGAAAACACGTTGTCGGCCTCGCTCCAACCGGGAAAGCTGCTGACGTGATGGTGGGAGAAAACGTTGCTGATGTATCCATGACTATTGCGCGTGCTTTCATCGGCACCAACGGGTTAAGTCAAGACCAGATTGTGGAGAAACTTGGCTGGAACCGCAACACCGTCGTGGTTGTCGATGAAGCCGGTATGGCGTCCAACACGGATATCAATCGTGTTTTAGAGGCAGTCTCTCAGGCGCAGGCACGGGTTGTTTTCGTGGGAGACCCCCAGCAGTATTCTTCGGTGAAGTCTAGGTCAGGGATGCTGCAAACCTTAAGCTATGAGCTGCCCGATGCTGTGGAGTTGAAGGAAGTATTCCGTCAGCGAGACGCAGCAGAGCGAGAAGCATCGATGTGGCTTCGTGGTGGTGAAGAAGCTGATGTCTGCCGCGCGGCTCAGTGGTATCGAGACCATCACCGCCTCTATGCTGGTTCTTTGACCGCGATGATGAACGATGCCGTGGCCGGATGGGAAACCGACACCACTGTTGGTAAGCAATCTCTTCTGGTGGCTGCTACCCGTGAGCAGGTCACCGCGCTTAACGCGGCAGCCCAGAAAATCAGTGCACAGCGCGGAGACATTGACACCACCACCGGGGTTGATCTCTCCGATGGACTCACCGGCTATGTCGGTGATGTGTTGCTGACCCGGCGTAATGATTCGGCGTTGACGACGATTGCTGGGGGTATGGTGCGCAATGGCCAGCGCTGGCATATCCGCGCAATCAACCGCGATGGGTCGGTGACTGCCACCCGCATTGGAGATAACCCTGTTGAGGTTGTGTTACCTGCCCAGTATCTCGGGGAGTACACGCAGTTGGGTTATGCTTCGACAGGGTATAGCGCCCAAGGCATGACTGTTGATGTGGCGCGTGTGGTCGCAGGAGTAGGCCATCTAGATAAGGCCAGTGTGTACGTGCCGATGACTCGTGGTCGCGATGGAAACTTCCTCTACATTGCGGAAAACCAACCTGGTGATACCGAGACTGGGCATGGTCGTGTCACTGTTGTGGAGCGTCGAGAATCAGAAGACTATGCCCGTGACGTTCTTATTGCTGCTGCCAGGCGAGAACAAGGTGATCGTACACCGCAAGCAGTTTTCGGCCAAGCACGGCAAGACTGGTACCTGACTAGACTGCTGAATTCTCCCAGTGACCAGATCAAGGACACTCCCTTTACAGAGGGTTCTATGGCGGAGTACATGGCTAAGTTGACTGCTAAACGTGAGGCTCGTTTTGCCCAGTACCACCGTGATAACCAGGAACAGGTTGCCTTTCAGTTGCAGCAGGATTCCCGCACCCAGGATGGTGAGCATAGGCGTGGGGGTGTGCGTGAGAAGATCAATGATCGCCTCATAGAAGTGAAGCAGCGTCAAGCACGGTGTGAGGAGGAATTAACCCGTATCCGTGCGGAACTGGTGCCGTTGCGTGCTCAACTTGAAGACGTAGACGACCGGATCACGAAGACACGTCAGGAACTTCGACAAGCAGAATCAGAGGTTCAACGCGCACAAAACGAGCGTGATAGCCGTGGCGTAGTGGGGCGTTGGTGGAATAAAAACACCGATAAACAAGCCACAGATAAAGCAGTCGGCAGGCGAGAAAATGCTTCTAAGCTACTTGCTATTCTTCAGCAGCGTCGGTCTGCTGTGGCAGAACCCCTCGAAGCCCTCCAACGGCGAGAGCAAACATTGCAACGTGATCATGAGGAAATAGTGAGTGTTATTGAGGGGTATGAAGCGTATGCGTGGGCGATGAAAGCTAGTGGGGTTCTTAACGATGATGCCTCGGGCTTGATGACCCGTATTGCTCAGCAGCAGTCGATGAGCAATGAGCATGAGTCTGCTTCTTCGTTGAGTGTGGTGGAGCAGTCTCAACGGAACCATGCGCAGACCAACCCGGATATGGGCATGGAACTCTAACCCCCGATTTGTTAGGTGAGCCAGTGGCGTAGCCGGGAGAACATCCCACGAGATTCGGGCTTTGCCTGGGGCGGGGAATCAGTATGGGGTGTCACTTAAGGCTCTTGTGTACCTTATACAGGGCTGGCTCAGGGGTGTTTTATACGGGCGTAGGGCAAATATATTTCTGAGTAGAGAGCACAAAGAAAATCAGGAACTGATCAGGTTCGCTATGGACACCCCATGTCACATGGGAAGCCGGTATGGGGTGGGTGTCATCTCGTGGAATGACACCGGTGTGGTTTAGGATCGGGGGTACCCCATACATGAATGAACGCCACCGGGTTGCAGCCCGATGACGTTCGCTTATCACCCAGCATCCCCCTGGGAGAAAGCACGCCCATGACTATACCCGCAGCCAGTCACCTGGCGCACACCACCACACCCACTACGCCTGCTGTGGATACGGGTGGCTTAGACGACACCCCAGCCACCATGTTGGATCGGGAACGCCTTTTAGAGCACCTCGGCCGTGAGGTGCTGCATGGGTGTGTGGGCCGGGATTTCTCTAAGGCGTATGTCCGTACCCCTACAGGGGGCACAGCACCGCGGATGTACCGCACGGATTCTGCGCAGTTGGGTCGGTGCCAGTATGTGCGGCTGACGCATCCGCAGTACGCGGCAGTGTTGGTGGTGGATGTCGATCAGACAGGAACCACCGGTGGAAACCCGTCGAACCTGAGCCCCTATGTGCGTGGGGTGACTCGTAGCCTTGTTGAACATGGGATTGGCCCGGCGTGGGTGGGGGTCAACCCGGAGAGCGGTAAGGCTCAGATGTTGTGGTTGATTGACCCCGTATACGCCGATGAGGCGGGTTCTTCCCCGCAGATGAAGCTGTTGGTGGCCACCAGCCGTGTCCTTGGTGGGTTGTTGGACGGGGATCCGCATTTTGCCCACGGTTTTTCTCGGTCGCCGTTCTATGCGGGTAATGCTCCTGAGGCTTATCGTTGGTATCCACAACACCACCGTGTGATGCGTTTAGGAGATCTTGTGAAGCATGCTCGTGATCTTGCTGGTGTAGCCCCGCAGGAGACTCCACAGCCGAAGCAGCAGTTTGCTAGTGGCCGGGAGCTGATTGAGGCGGTCAAGGCCCGACGCGAGCAAGCTGTACAAGCACGAGAACTCTTCAAGTCCCTAGATAAGGAACTAGCAGACCTCGATGACCTCGGTGTTGATCGCATTGACGGGGTGAAAGTGCTCTGGATTAACCAGAGTCGTGCTGCACGGGATGAAACCGCGTTCCGCCACGCACTAGCGACCGCGCATCGGCTGCGAGAGGCTGGGCAGCGTATGACGGATGCGAAGATCATTGATGCTTACGAGCGTGCTTATAACGTTGCTCAGGCTGTGGGGGCTGATAGCCGTGAGCCGGAGATGCCGCCTATGCGGGATCGTTTAACGATGGCTAGGCGTGTGCGGGGGTATGTGTTGTCTGGTCGTTCTGCGCGCACAGGAGCCAAGCTAAGAGCCTCAGAGGGTGTGGGTGCTCGTGAGCGTAAGGCATTGGCCACGATGGGCCGTAGAGGTGGTCTGAAGGCCGCTGAGCGATGGAAAGACCGCAACAGCGACTACGCACAAGAAGAAATAAAGAAACTAGAGAAAGCGAATCAGCAGAGACAGACCAAAGGGCGTGTGACCGCAAGAGAGATCGCTAACTACTTCGATGATGTCTTTGTCCAAACTGGTGAATACCCCGCTGTGGCCATGGCTATGACTGAGTGCCGAGCTTCTCGGAGCACAGTTCTTCGGGCCATCAAGAAAGCCGGTATAGAGCTACCGCGGGGACGCCGTAAGAAAGGTGTCACACCGTAAGCAATACACGGTTCCCCTGCCCGATAGGGCAGTAGGTGTATGTTCCTTTAGCTTTTCTTGGCGTTTCCTGTGAGTTTGGGAGATGAGTAGACGAATGTATGCCAGGATGAGACGTCTCAAGCTCATGTTGGCGTGGATGCTCCCGTTGGGGTGATTACTGATGCCAGTGGCATGAGGAGGGTGTGTTGTGATCCACGCTATGAGCGTTGGCTAAGTCGTATCATCCAGGGTAAAGGAGGGGATCATGAAGACGTACCGAGATGTGGTGGTAGAGACCGTAGACCAGGTCGAGGGCTTCGACGAAGTGTACATAGCCCAAGCGGTCAGGGACGTTGAAGCGCATCGTGGGGATACGGATCCTGGTGATGTGTCCTATGGGCCGGGGGTGCTTCTGTGGGATCTCCCGGAAGAGGTACGAGGTGCGCTGATTCGTGAAGCAATGGCTGAGGATCTTTCCTTGGAGGTGGTCATCAACCGAGTGTTGATTAGCGACTACACGAACCCCCAAGCAGCCTAACGCTTCTACCACTCCACCGTGCTCTCGCAGGAGCAGGAGACGAGTTGTAGAGGAACGCGGTAGGAAGGGCTGCCGCGGCGCCCCTATACGGGCCGCCTTGCCCCCTAATGGGTGTCGCTGGGGTTTCAGAGGCTTTCAGAGCCTGTTAAGCGCTTACACGTCCCCAGGGGGTGGGTTTCTTCTCACCCCTGGGGTTTATCGGTCGTCGAGTTGTTCGTCGGTAAACCGTGACTGTACTTCCTCTAGCAAGCGCCGCGAAGAAACCTCCCCAAGATAGACATGATTAGTCCTTATGGATGCTTCCTGGGCGGTGAGGAAACCGCCTTCTACTAGTGCCACAAGCACATCTTGTTCTAACGCCCGAGCGGCTTGCACCGCTATGTGCATGTCGGGCACCACACCATGCCGCCACCGATTCACCGTTGGGGAGGTAACTCCGATTACACGGGCTAGTTCGCGGTCTGAGCGTCCCTGCCGCAAAGAATCCAGATACCGCCACCACTGACATCCCCTTGCCTGCGAGAGGCTGGGCAGCGTATGACGGATGCGAAGATCATTGATGCTTACGAGCGTGCTTATAACGTTGCTCAGGCTGTGGGGGCTGATAGCCGTGAGCCGGAGATGCCGCCTATGCGGGATCGTTTAACGATGGCTAGGCGTGTGCGGGGGTATGTGTTGTCTGGTCGTTCTGCGCGCACAGGAGCCAAGCTAAGAGCCTCAGAGGGTGTGGGTGCTCGTGAGCGTAAGGCATTGGCCACGATGGGCCGTAGAGGTGGTCTGAAGGCCGCTGAGCGATGGAAAGACCGCAACAGCGACTACGCACAAAGATAACAGAATAAACTCTGCGAAGTTTTCTAACACAGTCGTAGTGAAAACCCGAAAGATTCGTGCATCCGGTACACAATCCGTCTTTGATATGGTCACGAATCTGAATGGTCTTGAGATGATGAAAGGGCTGTTTCCCCTTCAATTAATAGGTATACAAAATACTTCCGCAATGTTCGAGATTATTTCATAATTACTTAATTGTTAACATATTGCGTGCTTGATATTTTAAATTATCATACCATCCCCTCCAATTGGTCAGTGTTGGTTTGAGATGCGTTTTAGGCGCGAATTATAGTTTCAATCAAAATGTAACGCTACAGCGCTATAACGTTAAGACGTTGTAGCGTTACAACGCTAATTGCTGGATATGTGGTTTTTTATGAGCCTTTCAAGGATTTGGGATACATTTGTTCCCTCCTCCACAGCGGCATGCTTGATTGCTTTCCAAGTCGGATCTGAAAGATAGACTGTCGTGCGTCGAGTTAACTGGGACTCTTTAGCCTCTCGCAGTGTCTCGGCAACAGGAACGCTTACACTGTGAGGGTCTGGCTTGCGGATAGTGTCAGCCAGACGGTTTTTCTTTTGTACCATTTAGACATCCTCCTCGATTTCTAATATTTCAGTACAGATTTCATTGAAGGTGTAGAGATTGTTTGGATTAGATCCAAATAAATTTTTAATATCTTCACGTTCTGGGACGAAATTATAGAATGTTGCAACTCCCTGACTTTCGAAAATCTCGCGGGTTTCTCGATAAAGGCGTCGCCTCTCGTGGACTCCAATTAAAAGAACTCCAACCATTCGGTGAGTTAGTGTGTCGAGTGTTGGCCATACCCGGTCAATGTCGATCGGGGAGGGATGGGTTGGCACGATAACAAGATCAGCGGTGTCGATTGCCGCTTGAATTTCCCGTGCCTGACCAGGTGGAGTGTCGACAATCTGCCATCCATCTGTTCCTGGGCGCGTACGGAGTTGAGACGCCCCCAACTGTTCAACAGTAAATTTTAGGGAGTCACCTCTCTGCTCTGCGACTTCCGCCCATCTGGTGGCGGATCCTTGCGGATCAGTGTCGAAAAATTCAATAGAGATCCCTCGATTCACTGCTGCAGTGGCAAGAAGGATGGAGCTTGTGGTCTTCCCCACCCCTCCTTTGGTGTGGACAAATGATATACGCATATCGATAGGCCCTTCATTGACGCTACAACGTTATAGTGTCAACATTGTAACGCTTTAACGTTGTAGCGTCAAATTTCCAGAAGAGCTCTTGGGTGCACCTTCCTGCAAGTGGCAGGGGTATGGAGGATTAGGATTGATTCGGGGATGATATTCACAAATATAGTTTTACCATTAATCAATTTATTGTTTGTTGAAGTGGGAAAATAACATACTTTCCATCAGGAGTTTCTATACAGTTACATGTCTAAAGTCTCACCTGAACCTGTATGTCAAAATTTTACTATCTTATACCTATATGTGATATAATCTATTCCAATTATTGCGGCTTGATTTGATGTGCTCGTGGTGGTACCATATGTTAATGAAAAAAAATTTTGCAGCAGCTATTTTCTCTTCTATCTTACTTTCAGCTTCCCCTGCGCCGTCTTCTGCTGCCGGATACGTTACGCCAGCTCAGTGCAGTGCGGCATTGAGCTCTGTTCAGATGGGGAACGGCCTTCCTGATGCTAAAATTTTCCACAATATCGGATCTCCAGTTCCATCCGGTCCAAATTTTCGCATTTTCATCGATACTGTCCATGAGGATTCTGCCCGTGAAGCAATTAACCGTTGGGAGACTGCCTCAAAAGGGAAAATAACTTTCACGGAAGTTAAGGATAAATCTGAAGGGGTTATTACAGTTACTGATAAAAATCCTTCACATGGAGGGGGGCCTGCATTAGGTATGGCTTTGAACTCCATCTCCGATCCGCAAATCCACATCAAGCCTTCAATTTCGGACCCCTCCGTAGCTGCGCAAGTATTGACCCATGAGCTTGGGCATATCATGGGCCTGGGTCACTCATGCGAAAATACTCTAATGTATAGATTTTTTGGACCAAAGCAGCTAGATAGGCCTAACGAGGTTGAGGTAGCTGCCGTTCTCGACCTTTACCGTGGTCGCGAGATGTGAGCCATATTATAGTCATGTCTAAGTGTAGCTCATATCTATTTTTTTTCACGGCATGAGGGTAGGTACTTGACTTGCTTAGTTTAAACCTGGCATAGTTGGGTCATGCAGTTTGGAGTATTTACGATCGGTGATTTAACCACGGATCCCACTACAGGTACCACCCCTTCAGAGCATGATCGCATCAAGGCTACGGTGCGGATCGCTAAAAAAGCTGAAGAAGTTGGTCTAGATGTATTTGCAACTGGTCAACACCACAACCCACCGTTTATAGCTCCAGCTAACCCCCCAATTTTATGGGCAAGTGTGGCGGCGCAGACCGAAAAAATTCAGCTGTCAACCGCTACTACACTTATAACTACCACTGACCCCGTACGGATTGCGGAGGACTATGCCTACGCACAGCACCTGGCAGAGGGTCGTGTTGATCTTATGCTCGGTCGTGGAAACACTGGCCCAGTGTACCCCTGGTTTGGTAAAGATATCCGCAAGGGAATTCCTCTAGCAGTAGAGAATTATCACCTACTTCGTAGGCTTTGGCGCGAAGAAAACGTTAACTGGAGTGGGGAATTCCGAACTCCTTTGCAGGGGTTTACATCAACGCCCAGGCCCCTTGATGATGTTCCTCCTTTTGTGTGGCATGGATCCATCAGGAGCCCTGAAATTGCAGAGCAAGCAGCATTTTATGGCGATGGCTTCTTCCACAATCATATATTCTGGAACATAGAGCATACCGAACAAATGGTTGGCCTATACCGTAAGCGCTATGAAGATTATGGACATGGCCGAGCTGATCAGGCGATCGTTGGTCTTGGTGGCCAGGTATTTATTGGAGATTCGGAAAAGGAAGCAAAGGATTTCTTCCGCCCCTATTTCGATAATGCTCCCGTTTATGGTCATGGTCCCTCTCTTGAGGAATTTGAGAATATCACACCCCTGACCGTTGGAACCCCTGACCAGATCATAGAGCGGTATTCTAAATATGCGGATCATGTTGGTGATTATCAGCGCCAGCTTTTCCTGATTGACCATGCCGGTCTACCACTTGATGTTGTCCTTGAACAAATTGAACGGCTCGGAAAGGAAATTGTTCCTGAACTCCGGAAGCTGGCAGAAGAAAGGCGTCCAGAGCATGTTCCTTCGGAACCGCCTACTCATGCTTCACTGCTTTCCCAGAGTAAGGATTCCAGTCATTTCTTGGTTCATCCCGGGAAAGATAAAGGCAATGAAGGAAAATAACTAATCAAGTAATTGTGAGTGTGAAGAAATGAAAAAGCTTGTTGTAGTCCAGTCGGGCTTATCTGTACCTTCTTCTACAAAAGTTATAGCCGAGCAGATCGCTGGCTCGGTTAAAGCTCAGGTTTCTAAGCGAGGAGAGGGGCTTGATGTCGAATTTGTCGATGTGAAGGATTATCTTAATGATCTAGCTTCCTTCATGTCGACGGGTATCCCTGGTCGGAAATTAAATTCCGTCCAGGAAAAAATTTCTAGCGCTGATGCGTTGGTTGCGGCTACACCTGTGTTCACAGCTTCATACTCTGGTGTCTTCAAACTTTTCTTCGACTCGTTTGGCACTGATTCTTTAAACGGGATGCCTATGATCATAGCTGCAACTGCAGGAACCCCGAGGCATTCTTTAGTTCTTGACTATGCAATGCGGCCTCTTTTCACTTATCTTCGAGCGGTCGTGATGCCAACGGGAATTTTTGCAGCAACAGATGATTTTGGATCCGAAGAAGGGGTTGCTTCGCGAATTTCACGTGCAGCTTCGGAATTATCTGAATATATTGTCTCTACGGAGAAGGGATCCGTAGTTGGGTTCGGCCCAGACTTTTTGTCCAATGATGGCATAGAGAAGGGGAAGCGACGCAATCCTGGTACAAGGGTTGAGATGGGATCCAGTTTCGCAGATTTACTAAAAGGCCATGATGGAAACCTTTAGAGATATTTGGTACCCATGTTGCAAATTGCAATATCCTATTTTTCTGTGCATGGTTGGTGAATAATATGTCTAATTCTGACATCAATCCCACTGGCTTCATTTGTGAAGCCGGAAAAAAGACCACTGATGTAGAGATAATCACAGCTCGAGATGTTCCCCTTGGTGGGCCTCGTGCTATGACAGTGTACCGTACGCTTCCTCAGAAGCGACGCAGTCTCATCGGTGCTTGGTGCTTTTGTGATCATTACGGCCCCGATAACGTTGCTGATACCGGCGGAATGGATGTGCCCCCGCATCCTCATACTGGTCTACAAACCGTTTCTTGGTTGTTTTCAGGTACGCTTCGCCATGATGATTCGAATGGTATCCATGAGTTAGTCCGCCCGGGCGAGGTTAACTTGATGACTGCTGGATCAGGTATTTGCCATTCTGAAGTATCTACAGAAGACACCACTGAGCTTCATGGTGTTCAGCTATGGGTCGTGCTGCCTGATTCTGCACGTAATGGTTCTCGTCGATTTGATCATTATGTTCCTGAGCCTGTAACTTTTCCAGGTGGCTCCGCTTTGGTTTTCATAGGATCTGCCTTAGGGAGCGTTTCTCCGGTTGAAACTTTTACTCCGCTCCTTGGAGCAGAGATTAGGTTGGAGCCAGGCGCTGAGATTACTATACCTGTTAATCCTGAATTTGAACACGGTGTTCTCGTCGACACGGGTGTCGTGAAAGTTGAAGGTACAACAGTTCAACGTACAGAGCTAGCTTACCTTGGTATAGAATCTGATTCTTTGAGACTGTATAATAGCGGTAGAAGTGATGCTCGTCTTATTCTTCTTGGAGGTACACCTTTCAAGGAGCCCGTAGTTATGTGGTGGAATTTTATTGGACGCAATGATTCCGAAATTCGTCAATTTCGTGAACAATGGAATGCACACAGTGATCGTTTCGGGAAAGTCACTGGCTATGTAGGACATTCGGAAAAAAGCATCGACCGTCTTCCTGCCCCACCTATGCCAGAAACTAAAATTGTCGCTAGGAAAAATCCTGCTTCTGTAGCACGACCAGGTGATGACCCTTATCGACCTTATATAGATAGGATTAAGTAAATGTCAGAGATTTTGACTGATAAAAATGGAACCTCCGTTTCGGTGAGTGTTATTCCTCAGGGAGGTGCCTATGGAATTTATCTTGAAGGCGAAGATAAGGAAGCAGGCACCACACATTTCATTGACAGAGGGAAAGAGAGAATCTTCTTCCATACTGTTGTTGGTGAGGAATACTCAGGTAGAGGCCTCGCTGGAATACTGGTTGAGAATGCTTTGGAAGATACACGCAACCAGGGTATTACCGTAGTACCTGTTTGTCCTTTTGTTCGTTCATGGACGGGAAAAAACGAATGGGATGGACCATTGCGTCAACCTAACCAAAACGATATAAAATTTGTTATCGATAACTCTCGGAGATGAGATAGTAATGGGAAAAAATATTTACCTTGATAAATCGCACCCGGAAATTTATCGTGAGCTAAATGGTGCCGCAAGGGTTGCTCGTAAATATTACGAAGAATCCAAATTAGGTCGTGACATTATTGAGTTGATAAATGTACGCGTTTCTCAAATCAATGGGTGCCCTACATGCCTGAGTATACATGTTCCAGCTGCAAAAAAAGCAGGGGTTCCTGAACAAAAGATAAACATTCTTCCCAGTTGGAGGAACGAGGGAAATGGATATTTTAGTGATAGGGAGCGTGCTGCATTATCTCTTGCCGAATCAATCACCCTACCTAATGGTTTCTCAGGTGTCGATTCTGTAGAAAAATCCTTGGCGAAGGCTAGAGAATTTTGGAGTGATGAACAGATTAGTTCCCTAGAGTGGGCAATAATATTCATTAATACATATAACAGAATATCAATATCATCTGGACATCCTCCAGTAGATAAATAAATTTACTCCCACCATTATAAATAATGGTGGGAGTAAATTTATTTCATAAAGTATGCGACTGCTTTAGCTGCGTCTTTCATGACTTGACTTTTTATTTATCTTATGGTAAAGTTACCCTGGTAATATGTCTGAAACTATTTTTGGAAGGTCAAATATGAAAGGGGAGCTGCAAAGTCAAGCATTGAGAATTTTCTCAATGGTCATGACTTTTGTGCTGTCCATCACCTTTTTTATGGTTGCCGCACCCACTGCACGTGCTGCGGCTCCTGTCCAGAGCGGCGTTGGCGACATTGTCCCAGGATGGAAACCTTATATTGGTGATGTTCCTGAAGGATTAAACGAAGGTCCAGGTAGGATCCTCCCGGTTAATTCTGAGGTCGGTGAAGGCTGGTGTATCGATTTGGGTCTCCCGAATCCGAACACCCATTCGAATCTATATAAAGAAGCGCGTGTCCTCACTCATGCTTTACCTTTGATAACGAAGGAAAAGCTTGAAGAGATCGACCAGTGGAAGAAAGATAATCCCAACGAGCGTAATAAGCAGAAGCTTATTGATGAAGGGATTCTAGCGGCTGAAGAGCTCGCTGGTGAACGACGCGATACGGTAATTCACCTTACCAAGATGCTCATTAAGGAGCATCGAAACAAGAATTACAATGAAGTAAATAAGATTAATCACGCTCTTCAGATTCTCTTGAATTCCAATTTGGGAGACGCTGAGCGGGCTTATCATGACCTTTATAAAGGTTCCACTAGTGCGGCATCTCCGGGGAGTGGCCTTACTAATGAGAACTTTGAAGCTTTGACTGGTTATAAAATTGGATTCGTGGGATCAGGTTCTGATCCGAGTCAATTTTATATAGAGAGGACCGGAAAGTCTTCTTCACCTATACCTAAGGCTGGACCTGGGGAGTATGTAACCGTTCTGGCTCCCGAAGGATACAATATTAATACTGTAACAAAGAATCCCAGCCAGAGGGTTATTGTTCCAGATCAGCCGGGATTGGACAA